>CANQZJ010000119.1 GCA_947628315.1 uncultured Oscillospiraceae bacterium | reverse complement strand
GCCGTCCTCTACGCGCTGGGGACGGCCTGGTACTGCGTTCTCAGCGGCAATCCGCTGGACAAGGCCCTGGCCTGGTGTGTCACGCCGTTCATCCCCTTCGACCTGGTCAAGATGGCGCTGGCCGTCGCCGTCGGAACTCCTGTGCGGCGGCGGCTCCGGCAGGCGCGCCTGCTCCCCTGACGCGCGATCATCCTTGAGAATGGGGGTCACACCGTGAAAATCGTGGTTTTGGACGGCTGTGTGGAAAACCCCGGCGATCTGAGCTGGGACGGTCTGGCCGGCCTCTGGGAGGGGGAGGCCCCAGCCAAGAAGGTCACCAGCCTGGAGTTCCTCCGGGCAATCCGGGAGAGGCTGTAAGTATAAGAGAGGGCCGCCCTGACGGGCGGCCCTCGTCTATTCTGATTCCTGCGGGGGAGCGAATTCCATGACCTTCAACTCCGGCTCCGGTGCGGCAAGATACAGCTCCTCACATTCCCGCTGGGCCTGGATCAGCGTATTCAGTGCTGTTTCTTCCGCACGGATCGCCTTTTCTGTGGCCCGCACCATTTTTAGATACATCTCTTTATAATCCGGCATTTTGTTCCTCCGTGCTGGCAGATGGTTTTTTGACATTTTGTAAATGTCAACTTTGCACCCAGTATAACATACAATCACCCTGATGACAAGCACAAAATGTCGGGGTGATGGCATGTACAAAAACAAATGCGCCGATGGCAGGCGAAATGTGTGCGGCAGAAATGTGGCCCGGCTGCGGAAGGCTATGGGCCCGAAGATGTCCCAGCGGGCGCTGGCCGACCTGCTCCAGCTTGCGGGGCTGGACGTGGACAAGAACGCCGTCCAGCGGATCGAGAGCGGACAGAGGTTCGTGACCGACATTGAGCTGAAAGCGCTGGCGCAGGTGCTGAACGTCACTGTGTCTGACCTGCTGGAATAACCGAATATGAGAGAGGGCCGTCCCGTCCGGGGCGGCCCTTTTTTATTGATTGGTTGGTCACCTGATCCTCAGGATGTTGTCGTAGCCGGTCTGCTCGAAGATGGAGCGGATCAGTTCGTTGGCGCCGGTGACGATCACATGGCCCGTGCCCAGGCGCTTGGTCATGATGAGCAGCACGCGAAGGCCGGCGGAGGAGATGTACTCCAGGTTGGACATATCCACCGTGGCGGCGGTGAGGGCGTTCTCCCCGGCGACCTTTTCAAAGGCGGCCAGGAACTCCGGCGCGGTGAGGGAGTCCACCCGGCCCCGGAGGGTAACGGTGAGCTCCGTGCCGCTTACGGCGGTGTCGATGCCGAATTCGCCGTCCGTCTTAACCTCGGGCTCCTGCCAGTCGGGATCCGGGGTCAGCTCCCACACGTTCAGGGTTTCGTACGCCTTCTTCATGGCGTTCTTCTGCTCTTCATTGAGCTTGGAAAACACCTTCAGCTCGGGCATGTACCGGCCCATGGGCACCTTTTTTGCCTTCAAGCCCACTTCCTTCAACAGGGCCGCACACTTGGGGATATCGTTCTCGTAGCCGTAGCGGATGATCATGTCATTGTCGCCCACCACCACGTCCGTCTGGCCGGACAGGGTATCAAAGGCGCTCATCACGTCCCGCAGGGCGTCCGCGCCCACAACGGCGATGAGGGTGTTTACCGTGCGGTCGCCCGCCTCCACGTCCGGGGTGACCCAGCGGCCGCCGAACTCCACCAGTACCCGGCGCACGTTGGCGCACAGCTGACGCACCTCCGACTGGGTCAGATAGTCCAGCGTGCTCTGGCTGGTGATGCACACCGGGCCCTCCACCCCGTCCAGGGCGGCGCGGAGAGAGGTGTAGTTGGTGAAGTCCGCCGCCTTATACTCCGCGGGGACGGGACGGTTTCTCTTGACCAACAGCTTTTTCACGAGCGGGGCCATCTCGTCGATGACGATGGGCAGGTCGCAGCCTATGTAATGCTTCTGCTCCAGCTCCGGGATCAGCGCCCGGGGGGTGTAGCCGCAGCCCAGATCCACCACGGTCTTTTCCGGCACGGCGGCCAGGAGCTCGTTCATGATCTCATAGCTTGCGTTCACGGTGGCCATCATGCCCAGGGTCAAAGCTTCCCGCTTCTCGCCGCCGAACACGGTGTTGGGGTCGATGTCCAGCTCTCTGGCCATCACGGTCGCGTCCCAGTCGCCGGCCCCCATGAGGTACACCAGGGTGGATTTGGCGCCGATGTGGGAGGGATTGGTTCGCTCTCTGAGTTCGTCCATTTTGATGCATTCCTTTCCTATATATTGTATGTTAAAGGGTAAAGATGAGGCGGTTCACGCCGTCGGCATAGGTATGCTCATAGCCCCGAACGGCGGCCCTCACCAGCTTGACGGAAAGCTCGTCGCCCTCCCGCATGGGGTCGAAGTCGGCGCCGCTCCAGGTGAAGCGCATCTCCAGCCGGTTCTCCTTCTCGGAGTATTCCACCGACACGTCCACCGGGAAGGAGGCACCGGGACAGGGGGCGATGCTCTGGGCCAGGATCTCCTCGTACACGCTCTGCATGCCCAGCACCCGCCTGCGGCCCAAAAGGTTCCTCTCGCCGAACTGGCGGATGCTCTCCGACTGGCCGATGAAGTCGTAATCCGGGGACTGGGCGGAGAGGGAGAGGGTCTTGAGCCGCCGGAGGAAGACCCGGGTACGATCCTGCCGGGGCCGGTCGAAGATCTCCTCCGGGGAGCCCTCCTCAAAGATGACACCCTGATCCATGTAGAATACCCGGGTGGACACGTCGCGGGCGAACTGCATCTCGTGGGTGACGATGAGCATGGTGAGACCGTCGGCGGCCAGCTGCTTCATGACGCTCAGTACCTCGCCCACCATGGTGGGATCCAGGGCGCTGGTGGGCTCGTCGAAGAGAACCACCTCCGGCTCCATGGCCAGGGTCCGGGCGATGGCCGCCCGCTGGCGCTGGCCGCCGGAAAGCTCGTCGGGGTAGCGGTCGGCCTTCTCCGCCATGCCCACCATGCGCAAAAGCCGCATGGCGTTGGCCGCCGCGTCCTTCTCCGGCACGCCCTTCAGGGCCATGGGGCCCAGGATGATGTTCTCCAGCACCGTGAGGTGCCCGAAGAGGTTGAAGGACTGGAACACCATGCCCATCCTCCGGCGCACCGCGCTGAGCTGGGCGGGCCTGGCCGTGGTCATCTCCTGGCCGAAGGCCAGGATGCTGCCGTCGGTGGGGGTCTCAAGCCGGTTGAGGCAGCGCAGGAGCGTGCTCTTGCCGGTGCCGGAGGGGCCGATGACGGTGACCACGTCGCCCCGGCGGATCTCGGCGTTCACGTCCTTCAGGGGCGTGACGTTGGGGTAGGCCTTCATGAGGTGAGAGATGGTGATGAGGGGCTCGTCCGTGTCCGCGCCCGCGAAACGGACGGGGGCGGGGGCGGCGTCCGACACGTCGCAGGTCTTTCGGGGCCGGTGTTTGGGATCCAGCCGCTTTTCCAGCAGAACCAGCGCCGAGGTGAGCAGCCACGCCAGCACGAAGTAGATGAGCGCCGAGGCGATGAGCGGGAAGAACGCCTCAAAGGTGGCGCTGCGGATGAGATCCGTCACCCGCGTCAGATCCTGCACCGCGATATAGCCCACGATGGAGGTCATCTTCACAAGGGATATGAATTCGCCCCGATAGACGGGAAGAACGTGCCGGGCCGCCTGGGGGGCGATGATCCGGGTGAAGGTCCCCACCCGGTCAAAGCCCAGGGCCTCGGCGGCCTCCCACTGGCCCTTGTCCACGGCGGCGATGCCGGCGCGCATCATCTCCGAGACATAGGCCGCGAAATTGATGGAGAAGGCCACGACCGCCACCGCCACGCCGCTGATGTTCACCCCGGCGAAGACGATGTAAAAGAGCACCAGCAGCAGCACCAGCAGCGGCACGCCCTGGATGACTCCCACAAGGCACGCCACGGCGCCGGAGAGCAGGCGCCAGCGGCTCCGCCGGGCCATACACATCCCGAAGCCGAGAAGTGTGCCGAAAACGGCGGAGAAAAAGGAGATAACGGCGGTGACGCCGAGGCCGGAGAGGATCATCTGCCAGCGGTTTTCCCGGATGAAGGTCTTTTCAAAGCCGAGGATCAGCCTGTCGAAAAAGCCGCCGCCCCCGGCCGCCTCGCCAGAGCGAACCAGGAAGGCCGTCTCGGAGGTGTAGATGGGGTCGGAGAAGTCGATGACCTCCCGGCGCTCCGGGGTGACGTTCAGGTTGGTCATAACGCAGTCGATGACGCCGGTCTGGGCCGCGGCGATGACGCCGTCAAAGTCATAGAGGTCAAACTCCACCCCCGCCCCCAGCCAGGACGCCAGGCGGGTGGCCATCTCGATGTCGAAGCCCCAGACGCGGTTGTCCTTGTAGTAGCTGAAGGGCATCACGAACCCGGTAGTCCCCACCCTCAGCGTGATCTCCGGATCCTCCGGCAGGGGGATATCGGGCATGGTCTCGTCGGCCTGGTCGATCCACCGGCGCTTCATGTCGTCCAGCGTCCCGTCCGCCCTGATAGAGTCCAAAAACGCGTTGATCTCCTCCAGAAGGCCCGGGATCTCCGTCCTGCGGGACACGCCGATGGCGATGTCCGTGACGTCCCCCATGGTCTCATCCAGGACTTTGGCCCCCGTGAGGCCCCCGGCCAGGGCGTAGCGGAGCATGGTGGCGTCAAAGGCGAAGGCGTCCAGCTTCCCCTGCTGCACCGCCAGATACGCGGTGGCGCTGTCGGAGTAGCGGTTGATCTCCACGTTGTGGAAGTTCCTGGTCACCGCCGTGTCGCCGGAGGAGCCCATGGCCACGCCCACGGTGCGCCCGGGCTGGTCGAGCTGGGCGATGGAGGTGATGACGCCGTCCTCCCCGCCGCAGCCCGTGAGCAGGCAGACCAGCAGCAGCGCCGCCAGCGCCAGAGCCCCCAGCCGCGCCCCTTTGGAATATCCCTTCATAGTCGTTCCTCCTTATTGAGGGCCATGCTCATGGAACGCGGCGTCTACAGTGCAGAGGCGCGCTCCTCCATGAACGCCGCCGGAACGTCTGGCTGCGGGACGGTCATTGCAGGATGAGAGGCAGCTCCACAGGCAGGGACAGAGGCTCCGTGGAGTTGAGCGCGGGCTCCGTGGAGATGAGCCCGGCGCTGCAGGCGGCGACGCTGCCGCCCAGGATGACGTCACAGAGGTTGTTCAGCACCGTGGCCAGCTGGGCGCGGGTGAGGGTGTCCCTGGGGGACAGCACGCCGTTGCCGCCGCCCTGGAAGATACCGTTGGCCACGCACCACTCCATGGCCTCCACCGCCCAGGGGGAGACCTGGTCGGCGTCGATGAAGGTGAGGGCGGCGGGTTCCTCTCCGTCCACCTCCAGATGGTACGTGTTGTAAACCATCACGGCCATCTGCTCACGGGTGATGTGGTCGCCCGGGCCGAAGCTCCCGTCGCCGTAGCCCCGGGCCACGCCGGCGGTGGCGGCCCAGTCCACGGCGTCGGTGTACCAGGCGTCCGCCGGGACGTCGGTGAAGGAGGAAGAGCCGTCCCCGTCGCCGCCGTCCAGCCGCCACAGGGTGGTTACGGCCTCGGCGCGGGTGGTGGTGCCGCCGGGGAGGAACTCGCCCCCGGGGATCCCCTGCATCAGCCCGGACATCGCGACGTCGCCCACATACTCCGCGTACCAGGCGTCGTAATCTATGTCACTGAAAACCAGGCTGGCGTACAGGGCCGCGCAGCGGGCCTCCACGTCCATGGCGTCGTAGATGGCGCCGCACAGCTCCTCGATGTACTCCGGGGACACGGGGCTCTCCATGCCCAGCTGCTCAAAGCTCTCCTGGAAGTCGGTGGAGACGGGCAGGGCCACGAACTGCAGATACTTGTCCAGCGCGGCGTAGTAGTCCCCGCTCTGCTGGGCGTCCAGCCAGAAGGCGAA
>CANQZJ010000118.1 GCA_947628315.1 uncultured Oscillospiraceae bacterium | reverse complement strand
TTGTAGTTCGAAAACCACTCGCTAGGCGAGTGGTTCAAAAGAAGCCTGATGGCGATATTGATCATTTGAACGCATTTCGCTATTGAGAAAAAGAAAGCCCTATGCTACAATGATTGTTGTTACATGGGGCTTTTTCTCATAGCGGGATGGGGCCCATCGAAAACCAAGGAGACGTGAGAAATTATGAAATTAGGCATCGAAAGACGCAGCCCTGATTTCATAAATCTCTGAAATTCCGCAAATCGTCATAAAAGCCGATGAACAGCGGGTTTCCAGGTTTTTAGGGCGTATGGAACTCTATGGGGTTCCATAAGGTTCCACGCCAAAATGGTACAGGAATGGTACAGTGACAAAAAACACGTTGAGCAAGGCCCCATGCAACAGGATCGTGTAAAAGAAGGACGCCAGACCTCGTTTTCCGAGATCCGGCGTCCTTTTGTGTTCTCAGACATTAGGATATTCAAAGCAGAGCAGACGGTAAGGCCGCTTGTCTTCCTCAACGGCAGGGAACCGCCCCACCGGCGGCTCGAACCGGTTGTCGGTCTCGTCGTCGTTGCACTGGCTGACCTCCCCCAGTAGCACGGAACTGTCCCCGGCTGTGAAGTCGTGGTACAGCCCCGGCGGGATGGTGATGCTGTCCCCCGGCCGGAGGGTGATCTGCGTCCCGGCGGGCACCGTCACCGCCTGCCCGTCCAGATGGAGGGCCACCGGGCTTACCCGGTCGATCTCCTCGCCAGGCAGGGAGTTGTAGACCCGGATCAGCACCGGTCCGCCGCCCCGGTGGACGATGTCCTCCATCTTGTGCCAGTGGAAGTGCATGGGGGAGTACTGGCCCGCCCGCAGATACAGCAGCTTTTCGGCGTAGGTCTTTGGCCAGCGATCCGCCATGCCCCTGTTCCCGTTGCGGAGGGTGATGAGGGACAGACCCACCTCCGAAAAGCGGCCCAGGCCATAGTCGGTGATGTCCCAGCCCAGCCGGCAGTCCCGGACCTCGTCCCACTCATGGCCCTTTTCCGCCCATTCCTCCGGGGTGAACCGGCAGAAGGGGGGCAGGTAACACCGCTGCTCCCGGCACATGGCCTCCATCTCCCGCAGGGCGGCGTTGATCTCAGACCGTTTCATGATTTGTTCCTCCGTTCAGATCGTTTCTCCGGATCACGTCCCGATACCAGAACGCGCTGTCCTTGGGGGTCCTCCGCTGGGTGGAGTAGTCGATGTAGATGAGCCCGAACCGCTCCTTGTACCCGTGGCTCCACTCGAAATTGTCCGTCAGCGACCAGTGGAAGTAGCCCTTCACCGGGGTGCCGTCCGCGATCCCCAGGCCAAGCTGCTCCAGATACCGGGCCAGAAAGTCGATACGCTCCGTGTCGTGGACCCTGCCGTCCCGGTAGATCTTGTCGTTGCAGCTCAGGCCGTTCTCCGAGATATACAGGGGCAGCCCGTACCGCTCCCAGATCCACCGGGGCCCCCAGCGGAGGATCTCCGGGGTGACGTACCACTTCATGGCCGTCATGGGTGCGCCGGGCACCTCCGGCACGAAGGCCGGGCCAGCCTCAGTCATGTGAGCGCGTCTGCCGTGGTAGATGTTCAGCCCCAGAAAGTCCAGAGGCTGCCTCATCACCGCCAGATCAGCAGGAGAGACACCCTCCGCGGCCCGCAGCAGCGCCTCATCCCCGGCACCGGGGAACCGGCCCAGCAGCACCGGATCCAGGAACCACTGGTGGTTGAACAGCTGCCCGGAGCAGTCGTCCCCCCAGGGGGTGAAGCTGAGTGCTCTCGCGGCCTCGATGTCAGCGGAGCTGTCTGTATCAGGATAACAGAGATTCCCCGTGGAGGCAAGCCCCACCCAGGCCTCCGGGTCGGCCTCCCGGACAGCGGATACCGCCATGCCGTGGGCCAGCATGAGATTTGTGTGGCATTGGAATACCTCCGCCAGCCCCAGACGGAGGCCGGGGGCGTGCTCCCCGGTACCGTAGCCCAGCACGCTGACGCATTGGGGCTCGTTCAGGGTGAAGTAATGGCGAACCCGGCCCCGGAAATGCGCGGCCACGATTTTGGCGTAGTTCGCAAAGGCCTCCGCCGTCTCCCGGACGCGCCAGCCGCCTCTGTCCTCCAGGGCCTGGGGCAGGTCCCAGTGGTACAGTGTCACCCAGGGCTCGATCCCCCGGCGGAGGCAGCCGTCCACCAGCCGGTCATAGAAGGCCAGGCCGGCCTCGTTCACCCGCCCCGTACCATCGGGCAGGACGCGGGGCCAGGAGAGGCTGAACCGATAATTGGGGATGCCCAGCTCCGCCATCAGATCCAGGTCGCTCTTCCAGCGGCGGCAGGTATCGCAGGCTGTGTCGCCGGTGTGCCCCTGAAAAGTGGCGCCGGGCTTATGAGAGAACACATCCCAGATGGACGGGCCCTTGCCGTCCCCCGCCGGGCTGCCCTCGGTCTGATAGGCGGCGCTGGCCGCCCCCCAGAGAAATCCTCGCGGGAACCTCATAGTTCCGCCTCCCCGATGGAGCGCAGAAAGGCGTTCAGCTGGGGCCGGTTCATGGCGGAGATGGGCGTGGGGAGCCGGCCCGGCGGATAGAAGCCGATCCGCCGGGCCTCGCCGTCCAGGGGCCGCAGCACGCCGGTGTAGGAGCGGCTCACGTAGACGATGTCGATGCAGCAGACCTCGTCCCCAGAGGGGTAGACATGGTTCAGCTCCGGGCCGGAGAACACCCCCAGCAGTTCCATGTCGCCCACCCGCAGGCCGCACTCCTCGAATACCTCACGGCGGGCGGCCTCCTCCACCGTCTCGTCGATCTCCACCCGGCCGCCGGGATAGCTCCAGGTGCCGTCGTCCCGCCGCTGTTGCATGAGGATACGACCGGCCTGGTTCTGTAAAATCACGCTGGCCCCGGTCTGGACCACCACCGGGGCGCCGTTGGGCCCATACCGCTTTTTCATGGCCTCACCCCAGATAGGCGGCGGCCAGCTCCTCCAGCATGGCCTGATTTTGTGCCTGTGCCTGCTCCGAAGTGGGAGATCGGGAGGACAGATAGAGCTTCAGTTTGGGCTCGGTGCCGGAGGGCCTGACCAGCGCCTTACCGGTCTCGGTGCGGAACTCCAGCACGTCGCTCCGGGGCAGATCCCGCATGACCCCCTCGCCGGTGAGGTAGTCCGCCCGTCCGGTCACCGCCTGCCCCGCCAAAGCCTTTGGCGGACGGCTCCGCAGGGCCTCCATGACGCCCCGCATCTTCTCCATGCCGCTGGCCCCCTCAAAGGTAAAGCTGTGCAGGGCGTTCTGCCAGCATCCGAACTCAGCGTAGAGGGCATCCAGCGCCTGGGCTAACGTCATTCCCCTGGCCCGGTACCAGGCGGTCATCTCACAGGCCAGCATACTGGCGTTCACCGCATCCTTGTCCCGGACGTGGCCGCCGGACAGATAGCCGTAGCTCTCCTCAAAGCCGAAGATGTAGCGGTCCGCTTCCCCGGCGGCCTCCAGCCTGCCGATCTGCTCCCCGATGAACTTGAAACCCGTCAGCGTCCGGCGCAGCTCCACCCCGTATTTGGCCGCCACCGCGTCGGCCATGTCGGTGGACACGATGGTGGTCACCGCCACGGGGCGCTTCGGCATGGTTCCGCGCTCGATGCGTCTCCGGCAGATATAGTCCAGCAGCAGCACCCCCATCTCGTTGCCGGTGATGAGCCGGTAGCCGTCCCCGTCCGGGACGGCGGCCCCCATGCGGTCACAGTCCGGGTCGGTGCCCAGCAGCAGGTCGGGGCGGACGGACTTGCACAGGGCAAGTCCCCGCTCCATGGCCTCCCGGATCTCCGGGTTGGGGTAGGGGCAGGTGGGGAAATGGCCGTCGGGGTGCTCCTGTTCGGGCACCACGGTCACGTCCCGGACGCCGATCATCCTCAAGATCCGGGTGACGCACTCCAGCCCCGCGCCGTTCAGGGGGGTGTAGACCACCTTCAGGTCCAGATCGCCACTGTCGGACACGCTCTGGGTGCGCACCGCCTCCAAATAGACGTCCAGGCAGTCCTCCCCGATCATGCGGATGGTCCCGGCGGCGAGGCCCTCCTCAAAGGAGCAGAGCTTCACTCCGTCGAACAGGTCCACCTGGGAGATGGCTTCCTGGACGGCGGCGGCCGCCTCCAGGGTGATTTGGCAGCCATCGGGGCCGTAGACCTTGTAGCCGTTGTACTTCGCCGGATTGTGGCTGGCGGTGACGCAGACGCCAGCCCCGCAGCCGTAATACCGTACCGCCCAGCTCAGGGCAGGGGTGGGCTCCAGCCGGGGGTACAGCCAGGCGGTGACGCCGTTGGCGGCCAGTACCCTGGCCGCCTCCCGGGCGAACAGATCGCTCTTGATCCGGCTGTCGTAGGCGATGGCGGCGGAGAGGGGCAGGCCGGCCGCGCGCAGATAGTCGCACAGCCCCTGGGTAGCCCGGCGGACCACGTACAGGTTCATGCGGTTGGGGCCGGCTCCCAGCACTCCCCGCAGCCCGCCGGTGCCAAATGCCAGGTCCCGGTAAAAGCGGTCCCCGATGCCGGCCTCATCGTGGGCAGCCTCCAGCGCGGACAGCTCCGATACAAGGTCCGGGTCCTCCGCGGCGCGCTCCCGCCAGCGCCAAAAGTCCTCCATTATGGTCATGGGATGCCCTCCTTTTTGAGCAAAGCTCTGATAAGCTAATTATTAACATATATTAACCTAAAAATCAATAGGGAATTTTCTTTTAGTTAAGCAGGAAAAACCAGAAAAATTTACAGTAAACTAAACGAACTTAAGAAAACCGCTTGACGAGGTTAATAGACTGCTATATAATGTAATTAAGTAAATCACGTCAAGGAGCGGCTATGGAAAAGAAAGTGCGGATGGCGGATATCGCCAAGCGGCTGGGAGTCAGCACGGTCACCGTGTCCAAGGCCTTGGCCGGAAAGGACGGCGTCAGCGAGCCCGTCCGAATGAAAATCAAAGAGACGGCGTCGGAGATGGGCTATCAGGGCAAGCCGGCGGCCCATGAACCCTCCACGGGGGAGACCGTGGGGGTGCTGATCCACGAGCGTTTTTTGTCCAAGGATCAGTCCTTCTATCTGTCCCTCTACGAGCGGGTGGTGGCCAGCCTGGCCCGGTACGATATGTACGGCCTGCTGGAGTCGGTGCTGTGGGAGGACGAGGAGAGCCTGATCCAGCCCCGTCTGGTCCAGAGCGGGCGAGTGCAGTCGCTGATCGTGGTGGGCACCATGTCCGCCGGCTACCTGGACTTCATCCGGCGGCTGGGACTGCCGGTGGTCCAGCTGGACGCCTACGACGCCCACGGGACCCTGGACACTGTGATCTCCGACGGCTATTACGGTATGTACCGAATGACCAACTATCTGATCCAGCGGGGCCACCGAAACATTGCCTTTCTGGGCAGCGTGGGGGCCACCAGCAGCATCACTGACCGGTACTTCGGCTACTGCCGCGCCCTCCAGGAGAGCGGCATCCAGCTTCGGACCGACTGGGTGCTGCCCGACCGGGACGACCGGGGGAACTTCAAAATGGATCTGCCCCGGGAGCTTCCCACCGCCTTCGCCTGCAACTGCGACGCGGCGGCCTATTACCTCATGCGGCTGCTGAGCGCCAATGGCCTGCGGGTGCCGGAGGACATGTCTGTGGTGTCCTTCGACGACTTTATCTATTCCGACCTGTCCTCTCCCACCATTACCACCTACGCGGTGGATATGGACGGGATGGCGCGGGCCAGCGTGGAGCAGCTCCGCGCCCGGATCGCTGATCCGGAGCGGGAGCTGGAGTTCCGGGTGGTCACCGGCTTTTTGCGGGAGAAGGAGAGCGTCAGGCGGGTGTAAAAACTGAATTTCTCTGCTATTGGGACGGAGCGGATGACCGCTCCGTCTCTTTGTAGTCCGAAAACCACTCGCTAGGCGAGTGGTTCAAAAGAAGCCTGATGGCGATGATGTAGACAAAAAGACTCC
>CANQZJ010000117.1 GCA_947628315.1 uncultured Oscillospiraceae bacterium | reverse complement strand
CTGGTCGTCCATGGCCCCGTGCATCTCCTTGCGGTAGCGGGCGATGAAGGGGACGGTGTTGCCCTCGTCCAGGAGGGTCACCACGTTGTTCACGTGTTCGATGGGGCGGTCAAGCTCTTTGGCCAGCCGTTGGATGATGGCGTCCATAGGGTTCTCCTTTGTGTGGGGATTTTTGAACAGTATACCATAGGCCGGGGGAAAAGGCAAAGAAAAAGAGACGCGCGGGCGCGTCTCTTTTTAATGAATCTCCAGGTTTTCCAGGCCGTGGGCCAGAATGAGATTGATCAGTTCATTGCGGGAATAGTTGGCCTCTGCCGCCACTTTGTCCAGCGCTGCCAGCGTCTCTTCCCGTATGCGGATCGTTATCACGCGGTTTCCGTCCTCGCCGCGCTTTTTGATGACCAGGGGTTCGTTTTTCATAACGCATTACCTCTCATTGCATTATGTAGTCTAAAAATATTATATCATACCTGCGGAGAAAATGCAAAAGGAAAGAGACACCTTATATAGGTGCCTGAAATGACGCGATATTGACCACTTCAAGCCCCTTCGCCTTTGCGTAGTTCACCGTATAGCCTGTTCCGCTGTTTGCTCGGGTCATATAGGCGACACAGACGGAGAAATTGTCTACCAGATGCCTGTTGCGACGATAGTAGACGCCGAAGTGATACTCAGCCGCAAGTGTGACGACTTTTGAGGCCCTCTCTTTCAGCCTGCGGTATTGCTCGATCTCTGCCCGCGTCCAATTTCTCTCGTGGGTATGCTGTTCATCAAATGGCAGTACAAGAATCAGATGGATCTGCGGATGGGAGGCTTTCAGGTTCAGCACCACCTCCGACGCCAAAGCGTCAAAGCCGCGGGCACCGCCTGCCCCAAAGTACCGATACCCCTTTTGTATCAAGGCCTCGACTGTTTTTGTCAATCTGCGTTCGACATTCGAAAGCGGTTCATATATCTCCCTGTGTCCTGTAAAACAGGCTGTCTTTTTTCTCAGCTCTTCCGTTTTGCTCATGCTGATCCCTCCGCACTGGCCAATGACTCAAAGTATGGCACTCTGCTTGCTTGATTATATCATTGTATTGCTATAATTGGCAAATGTGAGCTATAATTAAAGCGTCAAAAGCGTGGTAGCCTAAATAGGGTGATTATCATGCGGACGAACTATGAGCAGGAATACATCAAGTTTGGCCTGAAGGTGCAATATTACCGCAAACTGCGCGGCATGACACAGGAGGCTTTTGCCGAGAAGGTGGGTATCTCCTGGTCCTATCTTGCCAAGATTGAAAGTCCCACCCGCGCGTTCGGCGTGTCCATGGAGACGCTGTTTTCCATTGCTGACGTCCTCGAAATCCCCGTCTCCAAATTGTTTGAGGAATAAAAACCGCTTGCAGGCGCTCCCTGACAAAGGCGGCCGCCGCAAGCGGGTTTAAATCGTTATGGTTCAAAAAAGAGTTCCCTCTGTCGTCTGACAGAGGGAACTCTTTTCACAATTTCTGCACGATCCACAAAATGATGCCGTAGATGACGCTTGCGCTGATGCCGTAGGCCAGCACCGGCCCGGCCACGGTGAACAGCTTGGCCCCGGTGCCGGTGACGAACCCCTCGCTCTTGAACTCCAGGGCGGGGGAGACCATGGCGTTGGAGAAGCCGGTGATGGGCACCAGCGTGCCCGCGCCCGCCCGCTTGGCGATGTCGTCGAACACGCCCAGGCCGGTGAGCAGGGAGGCCAGGAAGATCAGGGTGATGGACACCCAGGAGGCGGCGGCCTCCTTGTCGGCCCCCAGGTACTGGTAGAGGGTCAGCAGGCCCTGGCCCCCCGCGCAGATGGCGCCGCCCACGGCGAAGGCCCACAGCATATCCTTCCAGATGGGGGAGGGGCTGGCCTTGGAGCTGACGTACTGGTTGTAATCGGCGTTGGACATTTTCATGGGAAACTCACCTCTGGTGGGAGTGTTCCCCATTTGAAACGGATTATGTGTGCGCCAGACTCTTGTAGTTCAGATTGGTCATGCGGTAGTAGATGAGCATGACGAGGCTGCACACGAACCATCCGGCGGGGTAGCCCATAGCCAGGGGCATCAGGGCGTTGTTGGTGACCTTGGACACGATGAACAGATAGATCTGACGGAACACCACGAAGCTGCCCAGCATGATGAACATGGGGGCCTTGCTGTCGCCGGAGCCCCGCAGCGCGCCCGCGTAGACCTGGTTGACCGAGTTGAGCACGCACAGCGGCGTCATCCGGGTGAGGAACAGCACGCCGTATTTCACCACGTCGGGGGAGGCGGACTCGTCCACGAAGAAGTTGACCAGCGTGGGGGCGGTGAGCACCACAACAGTGGAGATCACCACGGTGCTGGCGACGGCCATCCACAGGGAGACCCGCACGCCCTTGTGGGCGCGGTCGGGCTGGCCGCTGCCCAGGTTCTGGCCCACGAAGGTCGTCGCCGCCAGGCCGATGGACTGCATGGGCAGCCACAGGAACTGATCCACCTTGGAGTAGGCCGTCCAGCCGCCGGTGCTGCCGGGGGCCGCGCCGAAGATGTAGCTCTGGACGATGACGTTGGAGAAGGCGGTCACGGCCATCTGCAGCGCCGCCGGGATGCCCACCTGGATGATCTGCTTCAGCAGATCCATGTGGAGCTTCATCTTCCTCATGGATATCCGGATGGCGGACTTGACCCGGAAGAGGACGGCCATGGTGAGGATGGCGGACACCGCCTGGGCGATGACGGTGGCCCAGGCCACGCCGGCCACGCCCCAGTGGAACTTGATGACGAACAGCAGGTCGAGGACGGTGTTCAGCACCGCCGTGACCACCAGGAAGTAGAAGGGCCGGCGGGAGTCGCCCACCGCCCGCAGGATGGCCGCGCCCATGTTGTAGAACAGCAGCCCCACCATGCCGGCGTAATAGATGATGAGGTAGGTGCGGGACTCGGGGTACACGTCGGCGGGAATATTCATCAAATGGAGCATGAACGGCGTGGTGAGCAGGCCCAGGATGGTGAACGCCACCGTCAGGATGGCGGTGAGCACCATGGAGGTGTGGACGGCGTCGCTGACGCGGTCGTCCTTCTTCGCGCCGTAGTACTGGGAGATGACCACGCCCGCGCCGGAGGACAGACCCATGAACGCGCCGATCAGCATATTGATGATGGGGCCCACGGTGCCCACGGCGGAGAAGGCGGCGTCGCTGACGTAGTTGCCCACCACCCAGGTGTCCACCATGTTGTAGAGCTGCTGGAACAGGTTGCCCGCCAGCAGGGGCAGGGAGAACATCAAAATGTGCTTGAATACGCTGCCCTGGGTCATGTCCACGTCGTGGGATGTTTCGCGGACGGAAATTTTTTTCTCTGTGTCTTCCAAGATTCGTCGCTTCCTTGCGAATGAGATTCGGAAAATTACATCTGGCAGTACCGCATGAGGATGACCGCCATTTGGGCGCGGGTGGCGCTGTTTTTGGGGGAGAGGGCACCCCCGAAGCCCTCCAGGATGCCCTTTTCCACCGCCCAGGCCATGGCGTCCGCGGCCCACGGGCTGACCCGCTCCCCGTCGGAGAAATCACTCAGCGCCGACGGGTCGGCGGAGGGCTCGTCCGCGTACCGCCACAGCATGGTGGCCAGCTGCTCCCGGGTGATCACATTCTCCGGGTGGGTGCCGTCGGAGACGCCCTTCGCTACGGCCCAGTCCATGCCGGTCTGATACCAGGGGTGGCTGCCGGCGGTGGACACCCCGGACATCCGCGCCAGGATGGTCATCAGCATGCCCCGGGTGGCGGGGACGCCGGGCTCGAAGACGGTGTCGGTGACGCCGTTCATCAGCTTGTGCTCCACCGCGTAGCGCACCGCGTCGGTGTACCAGCTGTGGATGGGCACGTCGGTAAAAGGCACGCCGTTGTAGACTCTTACGGAGAGGGTCGCCGTTTTGCCGCCGGCGGAGGCGGTGATTTTGCCGGACACGTTGGCGTCGGCGGCGGTGAAGTTCCCGGCGGCGTCGATGGTGCCGATGGCGGCGTCACACCGCCAGGTGACGTCGCTGTCCGTCATGGCCACGGGCAGGTTCCACCACTTGCCGGCGGCGGTGAGGGACACGCTGGCCTTGGGCTCCAGCGTCAGGGAGGACAGGGAGGAGGAGCTCCCCTCTTTGGACAGGGTGAGGGTGGACAGCGTATCCGTCACATGGATGGTGAGCGCGCCGCCGTCCGTGGCGATTTGGTAGTCCCCGGCGGTGTTTCCGGCGGTGTAGACGGCGTTGAGGCCGTTTGAGGTGAGGGCGCCGCCCTTCGCCGACCAGTTGGGGGAAGTGCCTCCGGCGGGATTGCCGGCGGCGTCATAGTTCTTTGCGGTGAGGTTGACGCTGGCCCCGGTGAGCACCACCTGCCAGTCGCTTTCGGGATAGTACCCGCCGCTCAGGATGGCGGTGCCCGCGGGGACGGTGAGCAGCACGCAGTTGTTCACCGCCCGCTGGAAGCCCCCGGAGGGGCTGTTCAGCACGGAGAACGAGGCGCTGCCCGGCAGGGTGGCGCCAAGCGTGGTGGAGCCGCCGCCGTCCATGGCCGCGCCGTACACGCAGCCCAGCTCCTGGAGCCGCTCCGCCACCATCTCATAGGTTGCGCCCACGGAATAGCCGTTCTGCCGGCCGTCAATGGTGTAGAGCAGGGGGGTGCCGTCGGCCATGATGCCGATGGCGGTGCGGGGGTCGCTGCCGTTGGGCAGCCCGGAGACGATCTGCCCGTTCCGCAGCAGGGGGTACAGGCCGGTGAGGCCGTATTCCGCATCGTCCCATTTCTCGCTGGCGCCGGAGACGGACACCGTCACCTTGTCGCCGGGGCGGAGGGCCCGCAGCGCGGCCAGCAGGCCGGGGTTGTCGTAGTCGTTGGCGTAGAGCATGTACCGCCCCTCCGGCAGCACGCCGTTGAACACATCGTCGTCGGCGGTGTCGCACTTGCCCTCCACCGCGAAGGTGAGGGTGCAGTCCATGGTCATGTCGCCGCCGGACTGCCGGGCCAGGACAACCGCCACGCAGTCCCGGCGCGCGTCCTGATTGACCCGGCTGTTGAAGTCCTGATTGTAGAGGTACAGCCCGCCCAGATTGTCCTGGCTCCTGAGGGCGTTGAATCCGGCGATGGGGAAGGAGTAGTCGGTGAGGACGGGCTCGTCAGGCGCCTCCTCCGACTCGGCGGAGGCCGTCCAGGACGCGGTTTTGACGGGCTTGCTCTCATCCATAAAGGCGTGGCCGTCGGCGGTGAAGCCCACCATGGCGTAGTTGTAGAGATCCAGGGAGCGCACCACGCCCTCGGTCATCAGGGCGCCCACAACGGTGCCGTCGCCGTTGAAAAAGCCGCCGTTGATGCCGCCCAGCACCCGATAGCCGACGCTCTCCATGGCCCTGGCGGCGTTTGCCACGGTGGTGGTGCTGGTGACGTACTTCCCGCTGTAGACGATGGGGGTGACCCCGCTGCCGGGGGTGCAGGTTATGTAGTACTCGGCCCGGAGGTCGCTCATGGTGTTCGACCACATATTCCGTGTGGTGAGGGTGACCCCGCCCGCCAGCTCCGTGGAGCGGACGGTGCGGTTTTCGCCCATGGCGGCGGACGCCAGGGCGGTGGGGAGAACGGACAGCGTGACGGCCAAACTCAAGGCGGCCGTTGCCAGCCGCCGGAAGATTCTCTTGCGCATAGGAGCCTCCTTGGTGCAGGGAAAATCGCAGCAGAACAATCATAGCACAGACCCTTCCGTTTTGCAACGGAAGGGTTTGGTAATTTTCCGGTTTTACAGTTTTTCCAGCGGATCCAGGGGTTCGGCCCGGAGCCGCTCCAGGGTGCCCGCCAGTGTGCTGGCCTCCTGCTTCTCCAGCAGCTCGCCGATGAGCCGGTTGGATAGGAGAAAGCCCTCCGGGGTAAAATGCCAACGGCGGCCCGAGCGGGCGGCCCAGCCCTTTTGCTCGTATTCCGCCAGTTTCGCGGCGATGGGCTCGAAATTCATGTA
>CANQZJ010000116.1 GCA_947628315.1 uncultured Oscillospiraceae bacterium | reverse complement strand
CGCGTTCGTGTCACGGCTGGCGGGCCTTGCCCGCCGCCGCGCCCCGACGCAGAAGCGGGCAAGCCCGCACCCCTTCCCGCCGCGAGCACTTCTGCGGAAGTGCTGTTACCGCCTCCGGCGGCGCGGCTTCAAAGGGGGACCAGTCCCCCTTTGAGGAACCCCCTGCTCTCCGAGGGGGACGAAAGATTCTGGCAGGTGATCAACTGTGTCTAAATCCGAATACATCCACCTGCGGGTGGCTTCCTGGGAGAAGGAACAAATCGAGCGGCGGGCCAAGAGGGCGGGGAAGACCACCAGCGAGTTCGTCCGCAAAGCCGCCCTGGGCCAAACGGTCATCGAGACGGCGCCGCTCCGTGAACTCACCACCGAGCTGCGTCGTCAAGGGAACAACCTCAACCAACTGGTGGTGCTGGCGAGACAAGGACGGATCTCCTTCGTGGATCTCAAACCCTTCCTGGAGGTGTACAAACAGACATGGCAAGCGTTAAATTCATTGCTGTCTCGCGGGGTCTGAAAGGTATCCTGGACTACGTCACCAACCGGGAAAAGACCGTGGACAGTCTCATCTCCGGCGTGAACTGCGTGGCGGAGACTGCCCTCGACGAGTTCGAGGCGGTGAAAAAACTCTTCGATAAGACCGACGGCCGCGCCTACTATCACATCGTCCAATCCTTCTCTCCCGACGACCCTCTGGACTTCGAGACCGCCCATGAGATCGGCGTGAAGCTGGCGGAGTACTTCAAGGGCTACCAGTGCCTCGTCGCCACCCACATGAACACCGCTCACATCCACAACCACATCATCCTGAACTCGGTGAACTTCGAGAACGGTAAGAAGTATCACCAGAGCGCCAGGGAGATGCAGATGGTGAAAGAGTACTCAAATCAGTTGTGTCTGGAGTATGGATTGTCCGTCACCGAGACGAAGGCAGACCGCAGGCGTATCCCAAAGTGGAAAAAGGACCTCCGGTTCGTGATCCGCGAGGCGATGAAGCAGACCCGGACGCCGGAGGAATTCATCGAGACGATGAACGCCTGGGGCTACGGTGTGAAGTGGGAGCCGGGGCAGAAGTACATCACCTACACCACGCCGGAAAACTTCCGCTGCCGGGACAACAAGCTGTTCGATGACACGCTCCTCCGGGAAAACATGGAGCGCTACTTCGAGATGGGCGGGTGTGATTATCTGGAGGACCGTCGATATTATGACCCGGAGGTCTCACTGGACGACGCCGTCTCCGGGATCTGTTCCATCCTGGACGCGCTGTCCATCGGGGACAACAACCGGTTCCATCTGGAGACGATCCACCACAGCGACGCGGAGATAGAGAAACTGCTGGCCATGGGCCACAAGCTGGAACACGCCCAGTACATGGTGGATGACGACGAGGAATACGAGCAGCAGCACGGCTTCGGGATGACGATGATGTGGTAAAAAACTCTGGCAGACGGAGATTTCAACTGTTAATAAAGTGATAACTCCGCTGAAAAGCTCTGGCTATTCCCTCTGATTGCTGGTAGTGTTTGCGTTGCGAAAGCGCCAAAACAATACCAGAAGGAGGCCACACCCATGAAAAACCGCATCAAGAATCTGCTGCTCGTACTCGCCGGCATCCTGGCCGGGATAACACTCACAAGCGGGACTCAGGCAGCCGTGGCGCGGCTCACCGCCACCAGAAGCAACTGCGCCGTCTACATCGACGGTCAGCGGACAGAGCTCACCGCCTACATGATCAACGATGAAAACTACGTCCGGCTCCGGGACATCGGGGCCAAGGTAGGCTTCAATGTCTACTGGGACGGCACGGTCCAGATCGAATCGGACAAGCCCTACACCGGCGTGGCACCGGCGGAACCAAGGCCCAGCGGCACGGTGACCCTGCCGGCGGACGGCAGCCAGTACGTTCCCAAGGTGGGCGACGTGATCCTGTGCGATGATGGAACCACATATGCCGTCAAGGATGTGAGCCGATGGGATGCCAACATGTTCGCAGAGGGACCGCTGCCACCTCTGCCTACTCCCTCCTGTGATTGGTCCAGCTTCCCTGCGGTGAAGCTGCCCGCGCCGGAGGCGAGGCACTACGTCAAAGCCAACGGCGACTATCTCTACGTCCGCAATCTCTATGAGACCCGCCGGATGCAGTACACGCTGATGAATCTGGCGGGAACAAATCCTGAGACCAGCAGCGGGGGCAAACTGCGTTATGGCTCCAAGGGCACACCTTACGTCCGCATCAGCCTGACCATCCCGGACAGCGCCGGTGCCTGGTCCTTCTGGCCGTGGCGGGACAGTGAACTGACCAAGCTGTTTAACTCCTGTCCGCCAGGGTCCTACTCGGTGGAGGCGTGGGACACCTATATAGACGGAGTCTACACCCACACCGAGTACCGGGTCTATGTGATCTGACCGCTCAAAGCATTGGGGTCGCTCCATCCGCAAATGGAGCGACCCCGCCTTTTGGAAAAAGAGTTTTCTACGCATATAGAAACCGCTTTTGAGGGGGGGTAAGGTAACTATACAGGGCCCTGCCGTTTCGCGGTTTTGAGCCTTAGAGAATCAAGAGCTGCGAAGCCCCAAAATGCGTAGAAAGCGGGGAACCCATGTCACGCTTGTAAGTCCGTTTTTCAGAGGGATAAGGTAAATACACAGGCCCCTCCCGTTTCGCGGTTTTGAGCCTTAGAGAATCAAGGGATGCGGGACCCTAAAACGTGACACTACGGCCTGCCAATTAGTGAAAAAAGGTCCATGCTTGAAACAGGAGGCAAATGATAACAGTTTGATAACTGTGCTCAAAAGCCCTGGCTATTTGCTCTGTTTGCTGGTATTGTGTGTCGCTGGAAAAGGAGGCGACCGCCATGCCAGAATACCTGAAAGCACTCCACGAACGGTTCACCAGAGAGACATCCCAAGCAAAAATCATTCTGCGTGAGCGAGACAAAATCCTCGCCCGCCTGCGGGGACGGCTGGGCAAGTCCCAACGAATCCTGCTGCTCCACCTGCTGGATCTGGAGGACGACCTGCGGGACCAGACCTCGCTGGACAGCTTCCTCTCCGGCATACGGCTGGCCAGAGGGATCGAGCAGGAGCTGGGAGAGATTCCGCCCTACTCCTTCGACGATGAGAACGAAGAACAGGCAAGGAAAAGAAATGGAGGCGACTCACAGTGCAAAAGAAACTCCTGACCAACGGCAACGTATTCAAACGTACTGATGGTCGTTGGAACGGCGTGGTCTGGTATCTCGATGAGCAGGGGGAGCGCAAGCGCAAATCCTTCTGCGGCACATCAAAACCCGAAGTCAAGGCCAAGATCACTGAGTACATCGCGGACTTCAAGCACCAGCTCACCATCTCCGACGAGTCCAAAGCCAAGCTGGAGGACAGTATGAAAAACTGGCTCCGGGTGTTCAAGTTCCCGTCGGTGGAGCGCACCACCTATGACCGGCTGGAGTGGACGGCGGAGCATCTGGTCTACCCGCTGCTGGGGGACAAGGTAGTGGGCGATGTCACCTCGGCAGATGTGAAAGCGACGCTCAACCACTGGATGGCCGCCGGCTTCGCCTACACCACCGTCAAAAAGGTCCACAACCTCCTGACGGACTACTTCCGCTACCTGACCCAGCAGGAACTCGTCACGAAGAACCCCATGCCAGCGGCACCAATGATCAAACGGGCAAACTTCCTGGCCGCCCAGGGCAAGGAGAATCTGCCGACCTTTGAAACGGTCGCCACATTCAGCCCGGAGGAAATCGAAAAGTTCAAGACTGAGGCTGTGCGGAAATGGAGCAACGGCAAACGGATCTATCAACAGGCCGCCGCCTACATCCTGATGCTGAACACCGGCCTCCGCACCTGTGAAGTGCTGGGACTGCTGAACAGCGACATCGATCTGGATCGCCGGGTGATCCACCTCCAGAGGGGCGTGAAGGAGATCGCCAGGCGCAACGGCGTGGAGGCCGCCGGCGGGATGGAGATGAAGGTGGGCAAGCTCAAGACAGCCTCCAGTAAGCGGGATGTGCCGCTGAACCAAACCGCTGTGGATGCCATCTTGAATCTGAGAGAGGAGCGGTACTTCGGGGAGGACGCCCCTCTGATTCCAGACGAGCAGGGCGGCTACACCAAGCCGGTGAACTTCCGCAAACGGTACTATCGCATCCTGGAGGCCGCCGGAATCGAACAGAAAGGTCTGCATTCTCTGCGGCACACCTTCGCCACCAATTTGGTGAACGGCGTGAAGCAGCCCGACGGCTCAATCAAAGCCCTCTCACCCCGACAAGTGGCGGACCTTCTTGGCCACTCCACTTCGGAGATCACCGAACTCTACTATGTGCGTAAAGACACCGCCCGTCTGGCCGGGATCACGGCGGGATTTGAGCTGTGAACCTGCAAAAATTACCCTGCCTAAAACAGTAGAGTTGCCCAGCGGCCCAAAAATTGAGATACATAATCAAAGAAGAAGCTCCCCAAGCTGGCAAAGGCGCCGACTTGGGGAGCGAAACTTTGATGCTTTTTTGGTGCTGTACTCGACGGAACGGGGCGGGATCGTTGGCGCCGGATGGCACGATTTGAGCGTCATTCGGGCATCAGACTCGGTCTCCCGAAAAATATCCCGCCCAAAAAGTACCGAAAAAGCTCCGAAGTCAGGTGACTTCGGAGCTTTTGATGGCAGGGGCAGAAGGATTCGAACCCTCGGCACTCGGTTTTGGAGTGGCTGTTGGAAAACTCCTGCGGCGGGGAGATTCCCGCTCGATTCGGGCGATTGCGGGGTTTCGCCCATTTCGTCTCTCTGCTTTTGATGCTATTTTGATGCTATCACATAATTCCTCAAACCCTTTTCCGCCCTGCGGTCAGGTTTCCAAAAACAGTATACCATACTCTGCGGCAGACGGCAAGCGGACGGGCCACCGCATTACCCCGAAATAAGCCGCCGTTACGTAATCCAATAAAGAATCATGAATCCTGCCACCGCCGCCAGGTAGCACAGCCGCAGGCCGCCCCCAGCGCCAGCACGGCCGCGGTCACAGCAATCGCCGCGGTGGGCTGTCCCCGGTCCTCCGCCAGCAGCCCGACCAGATCGGTGGCCCTGGCCGCCGACAGAAACCGCAGGGGCTCCAGTCCCAGCCATACCCACAGGACCGTGGGGACCACCAAAACACCGCAGGCGGCCACATAGGCGCCCTCCGGCCGGCGGAACAGAGAGGAGAGGAACAGCACACCGCACCCCAGGGCCAGCAGCGCCAGCAAACGGAAGAGGTACAGTCCCGCCAGGAACAGACCGATGGACACGGGCAGGGGAAATCCGTCCAAAAAGGTCACAGACTGCACCGGCGCGGCCAGGGTGGCGGGGTCTGCGGAACTCAGCAGGGTCTTCAGTTCCATCACCGTGGGGGCTGCCCACAGCAGGACCACCCCGCCTCCGGCCAGAAGGTACTTCCGCCCGAGCAGCGCCCCCCGGCCCATCGCTCCCGCCCGCAGCAGATGGCGCAGACCGCCAGCCGTCTGCTCAACCGCCATGCTCCCCGCCAGCAGAAGGGACAGGGCGAACAGCGCCAGCACGTTCCATCGCATACGGAGGGGGGATGCCTCGGGGCCGTAGATGTCCTGATAGGGCACGTCATCCAGCAGCCAAAGGGTGGTGCCCAACTCCTCTCCCCGGGCCTCCAGCTCCGCCGCTCGGAGCTGCACCTCCTTAATGCCCACCTGCTCCGCCGTGATATTGGTGCTGCCCGAGACGATATTGGAGAACTCATACCAGTCGATCTCGCCGCTTTGCAGCCGCTCACTGGCGTGGAGGGCCAGGTCGTACCGGTCATCTATCTCCTGTCGGACACCGTCGATCTCAGCCAGCTTCTCCTCAGTCAGCGGGCCCTGGAGCCGGAGCGCGTACTCGTCCGCCTCGGTGCGGCTGAGCTGGGCGGCCATGTCAGACCGGGCCATCAGGACCAGGAACGCCGCCAATATGATGAGCCCGCCCTGCATAACGAGCAGCTTGTACGCCTCG
>CANQZJ010000115.1 GCA_947628315.1 uncultured Oscillospiraceae bacterium | reverse complement strand
TTCTTTCGTGTTCTTGAAATAATCGAAAAATCCTGGTCCAAAGGATTTGTTAAAGTTAAGCATTTTATGCCTTGGGGTTTTGGCTACGTATCTAAGTATTGCCTCAAAAAATCTGAAGTACCCCCTGGTCGTATTCCTAATTTTTGGACAGGCTCTCGCCGTGATGGCGGTATTGGTTTTCCTGCCTTGTCTAACCCCGATTTTGAATACGCCGTTCTTTCTTCCGATAATTTTACCTTTAAATATAAGATACTTGGCAATGTATACACCATTCATCTGCCTCGTTATCTTCGCGATAAAATTTTTCCTCGCTTTCGTTCTTTTATCCCTCTTGAAGTTGAACGTGCTATAAAGAATTTGCTTTTTAATCAAGCTATATTAAAAGCTCGTGAATTTCAAGGACTTACCGAAATTAAGGCTCCTGAAATTCCTCATGATTTTATTGAAAAATTTCCTTTTTATGAGTATCTTTTTGACCATACAGATATAACTTCTTGGTTTACAAAACAATATCATTCTATTATTTTTAATACTGATTATTATCCTGATGAAGAGTTCTTAACAAACTTTTATAATGATTCTTATTATCTTGACAATTTTATTGTTGACATTGATAAAATATATAGACAAGAATTTATAAATGAGAAATTTATGATTCCTTACATACAGAACGCTCTTCGTTATCTTGCTAGTCAGCCATCTGCCGATGACCGTGCTCTTATATTACAACATCAATACAATTCTGTTAAAAATCGTTGTCATTCTTTGATATAGTCTTTTTTTTTATTATCTTCGTGCTGTAATCAAAAAACCAACATTAATTATGAAAACAAAATCTAACATTTGTGTTACTCTTATTGACCCTTGGACTTTTGAACAGTTTCATTATGATTCTATTCTTTCTAAGGAAACGTTGATAGGTTTCTATTCTACCCGGTTTCTTTCTTTTGATGTCTTGATTTATATTGACAATAATCTTGCTCATATTCGTAATCATGTCAGTATCTAATCCCACTCTCACACTTGAGGCATTCTCCCTTGGTGATAAACTTCCCTTTATAGTCGATGAAATTAGACCTTTCATTGGTTTGTCTGAAGTTTCCACTAATTTGGGTCGCATAGACTCTATAATTTCCGCTTATACGGGTAAATCCTTTTTAAATAATGATAATTTTACTTTTGATGAGTTTATATTCTCTGCCACTGCTCGCCGTCATAAGCTTCGCAATTGGCCTACACATCCTTATCATTATATTAATGCTTCGTATCTTGTTAGTTTTTTACAAGATGTCCGCACCCTTATGTGTTTACCTATCATTGTTAATAGTGGATATCGAAATTCCTCGCTTAATGCGTTGGTTAAGGGTCAGCCTCGTTCTAAGCATCTTATGTTCCGTGCTGCTGATATTTGTTGTCGTGATAATATCGCTTTATTCAACTTGTTAAAAACGTTTCCCCATACGGAATTGATTCAATATAAAACATTTATACATTTCGCTATATGAAAAAAATTATTTGGAAAATTTTACGCATAATAGATATGTTATGTTATTTATTTAACTCTTTAAAAAATTATAAAAAATGAGTAAGGTATTCGGCAAAAACAATTTCTCTGCACCTAAGCCCAATCGTAATTCTTTTGATTTGAGCTTCCAAAACAATCTTACACTCCAATTTGGTGGTCTTTACCCCGTATTGTGTAAAGAAGTCATTCCTGGTGATTCCTTTAAAATTGATACTACTTTTGGCCTTCGATTTATGCCCCTTAAGTGGCCTGTTCAGACTCGCTGTCGTGCTGATATCCATTTCTTTTATGTCCGCAACCGTCCTCTTTGGTGTGACTTCCCTGATTGGTATGGAAAAACTAAAGATGATTTGTCGCGCCCCTATCTTGGTATGACCCCTGAACAGGTTTCTGAGATGTTTAAAACTGGACAGCTCGGCGATTATATGGGTATACCTACCACATTAGTAGGTAATTACAGTTCTACTTCTTTCGATGTTAATCTTGTCGATTATGATGGTACTGCATTTGTTTTAGGTAATTTTACTTTCGACCCCTCGTCTGATGGTGTTCGATTATCTACTGCTCTTTCTGCGTATTCTTCGCCTTTTTCTGCGGATCCGTCTAGTTCTGTTATGGCTGGGCAACTTCGTGTTACTAAGCCATGTTCTCTTGATAATATAGCTCCTGGTTCTCGTTTTGAGTTTAGAATCAATACTACTTTTGGCTCTCAATCTGCATCCGGTGCGTATAATGTCCTTATACTTGATTCTTCTAATAAAGTTGTTAAAGCCAACCCGATATTTCTTGTTCAGGATAAGGGCAGTCTTTTAGGTTCTTTTTATTTCTCTTCTGATATTTCTCAGGCTAGTTCTTTTGCTATTGCTTTTCTCGCGCCTGATGATGAACATTCATTTGCTTCAGATAATTGGCTTATTAGCCCTCAAAAAGTATTCACTCCTAGTGGTGAAACTGCTTCTATTAAAGATTGGGCCACTAATGGAGATAATCCTTTCACCAAGGAAAATCAGCCTATTCTTGCCGAACCTTTCCGCGCCTACGAGTCTATTTATAATGCTTTCTACCGCGATGAGCGAAACAACCCTTATATTGTCAACGGCAAAATAGAATATAATAAGTATATTCCTACTGATGCCGGCGGTGTCGATAACAATGTTTATAAACTTCGTTTCCGCAATTGGGAACAAGACTTTCTTACCACTGCTCTGCCTACTCCCCAGCAAGGTATTGCACCTCTTGTAGGTATTAGCGCTACTGGTGTTATGTCTTTTGCCGATGTTGATGGTGCTGATGGTGATATTGATTCCGCTCCTATTTATAATGTAAAAGGTGATTGGGCTGAAGATGGCACTCTTAAGGGCGTTAGTTACGGTTCTAACATTCCTCAATCTGTTCGCCGTTCCCTCGTCAACGTAGCTACTAGCGGTATCTCTATTAATGATTTCCGCAATGTTAATGCTTTTCAACGTTGGTTAGAGACTAATATACGCCGTGGATATAAGTTCCAGGATGTCATTTCCTCTCATTATGGTGTTGAGCCTTCCTATGCCGAACTCGATATGCCTGAATTTTTAGGTGGTGTTTCGCAGGATGTTTCCTTTCAACAAGTAAATCAAATGGTAGAATCTGCTGATAATCCTCTCGGCTCTTACGCTGGCCAAGCATACGCCGTTGGCTCTGCTAAGCACTCTATAAATCGGTATTTCGACGAGCCCGGATATATAATTGCTATTCTTTCCGTCGTTCCTACGCCTAATTATTCCCAGATTCTTCCTAAGATGTTCACTAAGTTTGATTCTTTAGATATCTTTTTCCCTGAGTTTGGTCATATTGGTTTGCAGCCGATTCCCTATGCCGAGGTTGCTCCCGTACAGGTTGTCAACTCCTCTGATGGAACTCAACTTTCCGATACCTTTGGTTATCAACGTGCATGGTATGACTATCTCGCATCGGTCGATGAAGTACATGGAGAGTTCAGAACTACACTTCGTGACTTCCTCATAAACCGCGTCTACGATGTTAAGCCTGAACTTTCTCCTGATTTCTTGCTTATAGACCCCAACCAAGTTAACCAGGTCTTTGCTGTCAATGAAACTACTGATAAAATTTTAGGTCAAATATATTTTGACATCATTGCCCAGAGGCCTATACCTAAGTATGGCATACCTCGCTTAGAGTGATTGATTACATAGTTGGTTTCCCTTTGCTATCTCTTCAAAATGAAAAACACACGACCTTTTGGGAAAGTGTGAAAACCCTTGGGGGATAGCAAAGGGTTTTCAGTACACGCGCTTGCCGTAGGCAAGAACTTGCGCAAATGTTTAATCCTTAATTTATTAATTATTATGATTTCAAAACTTAAAAAGGCAAAAAACTCTGCAGGAGTTATTTATCATCCAATTAATGATGCTTATGAACGTACAAAACAAAATCTCGCTCTCACACCCTCCGATATGGCAAAAATGGCTGCTAATGGTATTCCTATTTCTGCTCAGTCTTTACCTAATTTTTACGATGGTGTTCCCAATCCTGGTTACTTTGTGGATTTGCAGGACCGTCGTGGTGTAGATGCTGTAGCTGTATGGGAAGCTTCCCAGGATGCTAAGCTTAAATTTAAACGTGCTGATTCTAATGATAGAAAAACTTATGGCGTATGAATATAGGTAAAATATTAAGAAATGTAGGCGGTGCTATTGGCTCCGCCTTTACAGGTAATCCCCTTGGTTTTGCTGGGTCTGCTTTTGATTTGATTGGTAATATTTCTGGTAAATCTCCTCAAGACCAATCTATCAAGGCTCAACAATCTGAAAATGAACGCAATAGGCAATTTAATGCCGAACAAGCCGAAAAGTCTTATGAAAGACAGGTTGCGTTTTGGAAAATGCAGCAAGACTACAATACCCCAGCTGCTCTTATGAAACGATATAAAGATGCAGGTCTTAACCCCGATTTGGTTTATGGTGAAGTATCTCCTGTAAACCCCTCTTCTTCTTCTCCTACCGCTTCATATAGTGGCTCTTTAGGCTCTGATTTGTCTGCTAAGCGTACTATTGGTGATATCACTTCTATGGCATTGCAAATTCAACGTGAAAAGGCTGAAATTGATAATATAGAAGCTGACACGGCATCTAAGAAGGCTTCTACCCAAGGTCAACTTACTTACAACCAATTTCAAGAACAGTTGCTCCAAGGCCAAATAAATATGCAGAATACTAATATAATGCTTGGAGATTGGTCTAAGGGTCTTACAGAAGCTGAAACTAAGCTTACTTATAAAAAAATTAATGAGATTGACGCTAATATTAATAAGCTTAATGCGGAATTTGATAATATTAAAGCTTCTACTGCTAATCTTGATGCCGATACCTTTGGTAAGCGTATAGATAATTTTTTTAAGTCTGATATTTACAAACAACAACTTGCTGAAGGTGTAGCCCGTATAAATAAGCTTAATGCAGATGCTAATCTTTCTTTTGCCCAAGCTGACCGTATTTTTAAACTTCTTGTTTATGAACAGTTAAACCTTGCCTCTAGCACCGCATTGAATTGGCAGAAAAATACAGAATCTCAAGTCGCTATTGGTACTCAAAATCGACTTCAAACAATTTTGGATATTCGTGCTGATGGTATGTCTTATGATTTAACTATGAACAAGACTTTTGGTACTGCTCAGCGAACTTTGTCTTTTATTAGTGGTGTACAGGATATTTTTCTTAAGCCCGCCCAGACTCTTGCATCTTTTATTGGTGGTGCTCCTGCTCCATCCAGCTCTCCTCAGCAATATAATTCTCCCTCTACAAGTTGGTTCTAAGGAATAGCCAAGGGGCAATGCCCCTTGGCCTTTCGTTGACTTGAAATATATAGCGTCAATGGCACACCGTGCATTTACTTCTCACTTGACGAAAAAATTTACTTCTTTTAAATCCTCCGACTATGTGTTTAAATCCTCGTCTTATAATCAATCCTGCCTATTATAAGAATCCTAACCGCTTCGTTTATGTTTATATTCGTGGCCGTCAAATACTTTATCAACAGACCCCTTTCTCTTCTTTTGATTTCGAAGAGTTTAATTTTCGCAAATGGGGCGTTACACCTGAAAACGCTAAAGATTGTTACGCTGTCGACATGACTGGTGATATTACTCCTCTTTATATTGAAACTCCTTGTAATAAATGTCTTGAATGCGCTAACAAAAAACGTAAGGAGCTTCATAACCGTATGCTAATAGAGCAAATTGCTCATGGTGATGTTCGCCCTCTCTTTTGCACATTAACTTATAATAATGAGAGCTTGCCCCTTGATTTAAATGTTTCCTCTGAAGACCTTAAGTACTTTTTTAAACGTTTGCATATAAATCTCGAACGAGGCGGTTTCTCCTCTTATTTTCGCCACATCTTTTTTTCCGAGTACTGTCCTAGTACTGGCCGTCCGCACTATCATGGTATTCTTTATGGCATCCAGTGTCAAGGTAAGGAGTTCTTTCGTGTTCTTGAAATAATCGAAAAATCCTGGTCCAAAGGATTTGTTAAAGTTAAGCATTTTATGCCTTGGGG
>CANQZJ010000114.1 GCA_947628315.1 uncultured Oscillospiraceae bacterium | reverse complement strand
CTAAATCTCGGAACCTCTCGGAATTGTCAAATACGAAGCGAGTACCCAACTCATCAGCCATAATCATCACCCTGCTTCATTTTAACCAACAAAGCGGGGTGTTTAAATTGTTTGAAATGTTGCTATTGATATGTATAATGCGACATAGTATAATACATGTTGAGATTTTTGATGTATAGCACATATCAAAAGGAGAATTGAGGTTTCCTCTAAAATGTTACCATACAACAGACAGGGGGAAACTGCAAGGAAAACAACACCTATGGTTATGTTCGCGTATCCAGCCGTGACCAGAACACAGACAGACAATGCGCCGCTTTTAGGGACTTCGGAATTCCGGACAGCATGGTCTATACGGACAAACAGAGCGGAAAAGACTTTGACCGCCTCGGCTATAAAGAACTTTTGCGAAAGCTAAAGCCGGGCGACACCCTGGTAATCAAGAGCATCGACCGGCTAGGTCGCAACTATGAGGAGATCCTGGAACAGTGGCGGTTGCTGACCAAGAAGAAGTGCGCGGCGATTGTCGTGCTGGATATGCCGCTGCTGAACACACGCCAAGGGAAAGATTTGACGGGAACGCTCATCGCGGACATCGTCCTACAGCTTCTGAGCTACATGGCCCAGACGGAGCGGGAGTTCATCCGGCAAAGGCAGGCAGAGGGCATTGCCGCTGCGAGAGCTAGAGGCGTCAGGTTTGGCCGGAAACCCATGGAACGACCGGCAGCGTTTGAGTCAGCATGCCAACGGTGGGAAAGCGGCGAACTCTCAGCCCGGTCAGCGGCATCTCAGCTCGGAATCACGCATCAGACGTTCATAAAATGGGCGCGGGAGGGGGGATTTGGTGAAAAAAGTACAGTTTAGTGGCCAGCGTGGTATTGCACAGGTTGGCAAACTTTGTTATAATAAAGTACCTTTTATGTATTAAGTATCAGTATTGATTTAAATGAGATTAAAGCAAAACTTGACGGGATCATCGATCAGCAGGAGCAAACCATTCTTCAAAATGCTATTTCAATTTCACAGAACGATAAAATCATAGAACAAAATAATAACATCATCCGGAGCGCAATGAAAATAGAAACGAATGCCGAACGTATCGCTCAGTATGAAGCGATTCAAGCGACGCATTTGGGTGTAATTGCGTTTACAAATACAGTGATGGCCTCCATTATGGTAAGCAAAATGTGACTGCGTTATTAAACTTCTGCTTTTGGTACCTTGAGGTCTCCGTAAAATCTAATTTACAGTCTAAAGTATAGACTGCGTATACTGTAGATGTGCGGAGGTGTAGCTATGACCTATACTGTATGTTATTCGTGCGTAAGCCATATTGGCAACTGCCGCAAAATCAACCAAGATAATTTTATATGCGACGGGCTGTATATGATGGCAGAGAACGACACGACGGAGTTTCCCATATTTGGGTATGTGACAACTGAGTCTCCGGCACTGTTTGGCATTTTTGATGGGATGGGCGGAGAAGAACGAGGAGAGATGGCTTCATTCATCGCCGCCAGAAAAGCGTCATCGGTCGTTGTTGACAATGACAATGATGCCATAGAAGCTCTTTCAAGGTATTGTTTGGAAGCCAATGAGGAGATCTGCAAATACGCTCGGGATGAATCCATTTCAGCAATGGGAACAACGGCCGCAATGCTGGCGTTTACCAAAGAGGGGATCGCATTGTGCAACATAGGTGATAGTAAAGTATTTCGCTTTTCCAAGGGAACGCTTGAGCAGATATCGCGGGATCATGTCACGGTGTCCCCTTTTGGATCGAAACCACCTTTGTCGCAGAACCTCGGTATTCCTCCGTCGGAAATGTTGATCGAGCCATATGTGGCCCGTGGAAGATATGTACATGGAGATATATATCTGATCTGTTCAGATGGATTGACTGATATGGTAGAGCTAGGCGAGATCAAGGACATGTTAGGCAGCACGGATTTTGACAAAATAACAGGAAAGCTGCTAAGCAGAGCTCTGGCGAATGGTGGAAGAGATAACGTCTCCATCATCACATGTAAAGTTGAACGTGACCCAATATGGCCGTTTGTCAACATATTTAAGAGGATTAATAGAAAGACATAGATTATGGCAGTTGACATTTTACAAAATGCCTGGCCAGAATGGAAGATCGAGAAGCAGCTGGGAAAGGGATCTTACGGTGTCGTGTATAAAGCTGTTCGTCAAGATCACCATGTTGAGAGCCGCGCTGCGATCAAAGTGATCTCAATTCCTTCCGATTCCTCCGAAATCGACTCGCTGCGCTCTGAAGGTCTTGGCCTGGACGCCACAAGAACATACCTACAGGAAGTGGTCAATGATTTTGTCAGTGAGATCCAGTTGATGGAGTCACTGAAAGGCATCCAGAATATTGTCAGTGTTGAGGATTATAAGGTCGTTGAGAAGACAGATACGCTTGGCTGGGACATATTCATCCGCATGGAGCTGCTTACCCCGTTCAATACCTATATCTGTGACAAAACGCTCGATGAGGAAGAGGTCATTAAACTCGGATGTGACATCTGTACGGCGCTGGATATTTGCAGCAAGCGCAATATCATTCACCGGGACATTAAACCAGAAAACATTTTTGTCAATGATTTTGGGTACTTCAAGCTTGGCGATTTTGGGATCGCCCGCAAGCTGGAGAATATGACCGGCGGACTCTCACAGAAGGGAACGCCCTACTATATGGCCCCAGAGGTCGCTAACAGCAACAACTATGATGCCAGAGTGGATACATATTCCCTTGGTATCGTCCTCTATCGTTTGTTGAATAAAAATCGCCTGCCCTTTTTGGACACCGAGAAGCAGCTGCTCAACCCGAATGAGAGACGACGATCGGTCGATCGTCGTCTTCAGGGAGAGGCTCTCCCCGCCCCATGTGACGCTTCCCCGGCAATGGCAAACCTCATTTTTCGGGCTTGCGCTTTTAATCCTGACCAGCGGTTTGCATCTGCCGCGGAGATGAAGCAGGCGCTTTTGAATGTGAGCAACGGGACCTACCAAGTGCGGACTTTAGATTTTGACAAGACTACTTCAGTCCGCCGGGCGCCCTCCGATTACAACCAGACGATCGCTGTTCGCAAGGCGCCTGCCGGCGAGGGAAAATCGGTCGATACATTCGGTGACAAGAGCAAGAATAGTCACTGGCTGGGGGTGATCGCGGTACTCCTCGTAGTTGCAATACTCATAGTGGGTGGGATCATTTATAGTATGCGCTTTGCAAACGGCAAAGCTATAGAAACTGCAGAAACTGACAAGACTACAGAGGGGGATACTGCTGAAGCCGCTGATGATGATAAGCATATTACGGATATCATTGCTGAGGCTGAGGAATTGGCGGCTGCAAAGGACTATGGAGGGGCTCAGGCAAAAGTGCAGGATGGGCTTGATATATATCCCGATTCTGAAGCGTTGCAAGAAAAAGCAGATGAGTATTCGATGCTGTCGGATGAGCAGTCGCATATCAGTGCCCCCGCAGAAGCTGATAGTCATAATGTGGATGACTATCATGAGCAGCCGCCAGCGCCAAATGCGAAAAGTGCAAGTAATGCGAATGTATCAAACACATCCGCATGGGGCTATACAGAGGTATCTCAAGTGGATCCTCTGCTGTTCCTTGGAAGCGCACAGCCGGGTACGACCGATCTTGTTATGACGATTGCGGACGTGAATATCAGGACAGGACCAGGTACAGATTATGACAAAATAAAGATGGTTGACCCCGGGACGGTCTATGCCTGTTATGGGATGGATTCTGGCTGGTTTATAATCGACTATGATGGGAAGACGCGATATGTCACCAGTGAATTTGCCCGATATGTACAGCAGAAGGACTTGAGCTCCGGCGTGATCGGAACGCTGGTAACGACGACGGGGGTAAATGTTCGGAAAGGTCCGGATACGAATTATGATATCGTAGATACGCTGGAAAAAGGGAGAAAACTTGTATATATCGGAAAAACTGGCGGTTGGTATAGAGTGGTTTATTACGACGGAAGCGTGGCATACATTTCTGGCGATTATGTACGTGTTAGCTGATAATGATATAATTGAAATGAAAGAGGCATAGATTATGGCAGTTGACATTTTACAAAATATATGGCCTGAATGGACAATAGAAAAGCAGCTTGGCAGAGGCTCTTATGGAGTTGTATATAAAGCTGTTCGTAGGGACCACAATGTCGAGAGCTATGCGGCAATTAAGGTGATTTCCATCCCCTCTGATTCCTCCGAAATTGACTCTTTGCGCTCAGAGGGACTGGATCTGAACGCTACAAGGACGTATCTGCAAGGTATCGTCGATGATTTTGTCAGCGAGATCCAGTTGATGGAGTCCTTAAAAGGCATCCAAAACATCGTCAGTGTTGAGGACTATAAGGTCGTTGAAAAAGCAGATGAGCTTGGCTGGGATATCTTCATCCGTATGGAATTATTGACCCCATTCAATAGCTACATTTGCGACAGGAAGCTTACAGAAAAAGAAGTCATCAAGCTTGGATGTGACATCTGCACCGCGCTGGAGATCTGCGGCAAACGTAAGATTATACACCGGGACATTAAGCCTGAAAACATATTCATTAACGACTTCGGGGACTTTAAGCTTGGCGACTTTGGAATCGCACGTAAGCTGGAAAACATGACCGGCGGTCTTTCGCAGAAAGGCACGTTCTATTATATGGCGCCAGAAGTCGCCAACAGCAATAATTATGATGCCAAGGTAGATACTTATTCTCTCGGCATCGTACTCTATCGATTGCTGAATGGCAATCGGCTTCCCTTTTTGGATACCGAAAAGCAGTTGCTAAATCCGAATGAAAGAAGAACGGCAGTCGAGCGCCGTATTCAGGGAGAGAGCCTCCCTGCCCCTTGTGACGCCTCTCCCGCAATGGTAGATCTCGTTCTTCGGGCTTGTGCCTTTGATCCTAACCAACGGTTTGCGTCTGCTACGGAGATGAAGCAGGCGCTTCTGAGCGTAAGCAGTGGAACTTATCAAATACGCTCTGCTAATTTTGATGAGACTACTTCAGTCCGTCGGGCACCTGCTGATTACGGACAGACGACATCTGTGCGCAAGGCCCCTGCTGCAGCCGATCAGAAGGTCAATAGGTCAGTAGATACATTTGCTGATAAGCCAAAGAAGCGTCGCGCGCCGAAGATAATCGCGGCACTTCTAGCAGTCATCATACTTGTGGGAGCAGGGGCCTATTTTGTCCCCAAATATCTGGACCGAGATGCCGGTGAGACCGCAGAGAACATAGAAACTAAAGCTGCCGACTCTTCGTCATTTGATGACGAGCAGATCGAAGCTATCCTTTCTGAAGCGGATGAACTTGCAGCCGCAGAGGATTATGAGGGCGCTTTGGGGAAGGTTAAGGCTGGTCTAGATACATATCCAGAATCAGAATCTTTGCAAGCAAAAGCAGATGCGTATTCTGACGCTCTAGCTCAACAAGTGAAGCAGAATACGCTTTCCGAGGCGGCCACTCTTGCTGATTACGGCGATTATGTGTCTGCCATGGCGTTGATCGAAACTGCTCAGGATACACATGGCGAGGATGCAGAGTACCAAGCTGCCTACGATTCGTACAATCAAAGTTATATTGCACAAGTTAAAGATGATGCTCTTACAAATGCTGATAGTTTGGCACAGCAAGGAGAATACATAGAGGCAATCAATATCATTGAACAAGCAATTGCAACGGTTGGTGAGGATGATGAATTAGCAAGTAAGGCCAAAGGGTATGAAGGGACTTATGTTTCCGATGCTATTTCTCAGGTGGATACGTATATCGCATCTGAAGAATATGATAAGGCGGAGGATATTCTCAACAGTGCGCTTAAAGAGTTCCCTAAAAATGCAACGTTGAAAGAAGAACAAGTGATTCTGTCCGACGGCATAAAGAAAAGTGAAATTGCTTATGCATATTTGGGAGAAGATATTACATCGTACGAACACGGTATGTACTACAAAGAATATGATGGGACATCTTCGTTTAATCTTGGTGGTGTCACATATCAAAAGGGATTTACCATTGGGACCTATACTGCTGGAGGCTATGCTAATTTCAATTTAAACGGAGAATATGAGCATATTGCAGGTGTAGCTGGGAATGTTGACGGCACCAGTGTAGATGTTACGTATGTGGT
>CANQZJ010000113.1 GCA_947628315.1 uncultured Oscillospiraceae bacterium | reverse complement strand
TTCTGGATGAGCCGGGTCTGGGGGCCCATCTGGACGGAGATCATCCGGGTCAGCTCCAGGTCGTGGAGCTTCTTCTCAAAGCGGTTGCAGAGGTTGGCGTAGTCGTTGTAGGCCTGGGCGTCCTCCTGGGCGCCGGTCTGCTGGGCCTTCTGCTGCAGCTCCACCAGCTTCTCGGTGCGGGCCTTGTTCAGGGCCTTCTTGCCGGCCAGGATGTACATGGTCAGCTCCTTGTAGTACTTGGTGTTCAGCTCGTACATCTGATCCAGCATGGCGATGTCCTTCATCAGGGTGACCTGGTGGCCCTCCAGCATGCCGGCGATCTTGTCCACGTTGACGCTGGCCTTGTCATAGCTGGCCTTCAGCGCAACGGCGTCGTGCTTTTTCTTCTGGAACCAGCCGAAGATGCCGGACTTCTCAGGCTCGTTGAAGGTCTTCAGCTCCACCACCAGGGAGGACAGGGCCTGGCCCACCTCGCCCAGATCCTTGGTGCGGACATTGCCCAGGGCCTTCTCGGAGAAGGAGGCCACGTTCTTCTGGGCGGCGGCGCCATACTGGAGCACCACGGCGGAGTCGGTGATGTCGATTTTCTCAGAGAAGTCGTCCACCATCTTCTTCTCCGCGTCGGACAGCATGGACTCGTCCAGCTGGACGGGCTCCACGGCGGGCTGAGCGGGCTGCGCGGCGGCCTCGGCGGCGGGGGCGCCGTCCAGCGACAGGTTGATGTCGGGGGCGGCGGGGGCCTGGGCAGCGGCGGCGGCCGTGCTGGGGGCGGTCACAGGGGCGGTGGGAGCGATGTCGGGCACGGGCGCGGCGGTCTCGGGTTCCAGGGTCAGCTCAGGGGTCAGGTTCAGGTCATCCATGTCAGTTTCCTCCGTTTACATATGTTGAGTTTGTATCAGACAGCTTAAAAGTGGAGCTGGATATCGTCGCTCCGGGCAGCAGCGGCAGCGGAGCCGGCGCCGCCGGCGGGGGAGGCGTTTCCGCTGTTGATGTCCATGCCCGCGAGCCCCTCCTGGGCCAGCAGGTTCTCCATCACGGTGATGTCGGTGGACACGTCCAGCGCCTCCGCGCCGTAGAGAGAGTCCAGCTGCTTGTCAAAGGCCTTGCAGACGGTGTCCAGCATGTCCCTGATCTTGCCCTTGGTGCCGTCGATGTTCACGCCGGAGGCCCCGGTGGAGTCCATCCGGTCGTAGGCGTTGAGCAGCTTCATGGTGGTGGGCAGATAGTAGCTCATGAACTTCTTGATCTGGGGCAGCTTGGAGGGGGTGTCCACCACCGCGTCGATGATCTTTCCGGTGGTGACCTCCATGTGGTCGATCTGACTGGAGATCTGGGGATCGGAGATGGAGTTGTTCAGCCGCTTGAACTCGGAGATGGCGCGGTTGCGCTCGTCCACGACCTCCTGGATCTCAGGGGGATACTTTTTGGCGGGCTCGGCCTGCTTCGCCTGGGTCTGGGCGGCCTGGGGGGCGCCCTGAGGCTGGGCCACCGGGTTCACCGTGTACCCCCGGTCGGGGAAGATGATCTTGCCCAGGAAATAGGCCACGGCGGAGACCAGCGCCGCCAGCACGAAGTGGATAGGCCGGTACAGGGGCAGGAACAGGGACCACAGCAGCCACACCGCCCCCACAAAATAGATGGGCAGGACAGATTTTACCTTGACGTGATTCACCGCCGCGCCTCCTCTCAGATGTGATCAGATTTCCTCAGCCTGTATTTTACTCCCGGCGGCCGAAACTGTCAAGGGAAAGGGCGCCGTCCCCATTGACTTTCCCACCTGTTTTACGTATAATACCCAGAGACAACGGGAGGAATTCTTATGATGACATTAGACGATTTCAAAGCGGCCCGGAAAGTGCTGGACGGCGTGCTCCATCCCACCGGCCTGATCGACAGCCCCTTTTTCAGCAGGGCCACCGGCAACCACGTTTACATCAAGCCGGAGAATATGCAGGTCACCGGCGCGTACAAGATCCGGGGCGCCTATTTCAAATGCTCCACCCTCACCGAGGAGGAGAAGGCCCGGGGCCTGGTGACCGCCTCCGCCGGCAACCACGCCCAGGGGGTGGCCTACGCCGCCCAGGCGGCGGGGATCCACGCCACCATCGTCATGCCCACCACCACGCCCCTGGTGAAGGTGAACAACACCAAGGACTACGGCGCGGAGGTGGTGCTCCAGGGCGAGACCTTTGACGACGCGGCGGCCCTGGCCGCCAAACTCAGTGAGGAGAAGGGCTATACCTACGTCCACCCCTTTGACGACCTGACCGTCTCCACCGGACAGGGCACCATCGCCTACGAGATCTTCAAGGATCTGCCCGACGTGGACGTGATTCTGATCCCCATCGGCGGCGGCGGCCTGGCGGCGGGGGTGTCCACCCTGGCCAAGCTGCTGAACCCCTCCGTGAAGGTCATCGGCGTGGAGCCCTCCGGCGCGGCCTCCATGAAGGCCAGCCTGGAGGCGGGCCATGTGGTCACCCTGGACAGGGTGACCACCATCGCCGACGGCGTGGCCGTCAAAACGCCGGGGGAGAAGGTATTCCCCTACGTCCAGGCCAACGTGGACGAGATCATCACCATCGACGACGACGAGCTGGTGGACGCCTTCCTGGATGTGATGGAGAAGCACAAGATGATCGTGGAGAACGCGGGCCTGCTCACCATCGCGGCCCTGCGCCACCTGGAGGCGAAGGGCGAGAACGTGGTGTCGGTGCTGTCCGGCGGCAACATGGACGTGATCACCATCTCCTCCCTGGTGCAGCACGGGCTCGTCAACCGGGGCCGTATCTTCACCTTCTCGGTGCAGCTGCCCGACCGGCCCGGCGAGCTGCTCCGGGTGGCGGAGCTGGTGGCCAAACACAACGGCAACATCATCAAGCTGGAGCACAACCAGTTTGTGAACATCAACCGGCAGACCGGGGTGGAGCTGAAGGTGACCCTGGAGGCATTCGGCCACGCCCACAAGAAAGAGATCCTGGACGCCCTCAACGCGGCGGGGTACGCCGTGGAGGAGGTCGCCTTCTCCGGCGCCAACTGACCCGTAACATCCAAATGCCGCCCGACGGGGCGGAGCGCCCCATCGGACGGCTATCATAGGTGCGGCGCGCCGTCCGTCCGGCGGCGGGCGCGAGCGGGGGGCATGGGGAAGCCGCCCGCCGGGATGGCCGGCGAACATCCGCGTGCTCCATCCTATGTGGGGACAGCCCTCCCGGTGTGACGGCCAAACCCCCTGACGGTACCCGGTTCAGCCACTTTTCAGAGAGAAACGAGGGAAACGGTATGCTCAAAATATCCCCATCTATCCTGGCGGCGGATTTTTGCAATCTGGAGCGGGACATCGGGCAGATCGCCTCTGCCGACATGGTTCACGTGGACGTGATGGACGGCGCGTTCGTGCCCAACATCACCATCGGCGTGCCGGTGGTCAAGTCCATCCGCAGGCACACCGATCTGTTCCTGGACGTCCATCTGATGATCGAGAAGCCCGTGCGGTTCATCGACGCCTTCTGCGACGCCGGCGCGGATCTGCTCTCCGTCCATCTGGAGGCGGATCACCCCACGGGCATCGAGGCGGCCCTCCGGCGCATGGAGGCCCGCGGGGTGAAAAGGGCTATCGCTTTACGGCCCATCACCGACCCCCGGGCGGTGATCCCCTATCTGGATCACATCGATATGGTGCTGGTGATGACGGTGGAGCCGGGGTTTGGCGGCCAGAAGTTCATGGAGAGCCAGCTGGACACCGTCCGCCGGGTGCGGGAGTACATCGAGCGGTACAACCCCGCCTGCGACCTGGAGGTGGACGGCGGTGTGGATTCCGCCACCGCCAAACTGGTGGTCGAGGCCGGAGCCAACGTGCTGGTGGCGGGCTCCGCCGTGTACGGCGCGGCTGACCCGGCGGCGGCCATCGCGGCGCTGCGGGCGGCAAATCAGAAGTAACAGGAGAGGCTATTATGGACTACTTTCCCCCGGCGCTGGAAAACTTAGTGGAGCACTTCGCCAAACTGCCCGGCGTGGGCCGCAAGAGCGCCCAGCGGCTGGCCTTTTACGTGCTGGATCAGCCCGAGCAGGAGGCCAAAGCCTTTGCCGACGCCATTCTGGACGCCAAATCCTCCATCGGCTGCTGCCCGGTGTGCCAGAATCTCACCGAGGGGGAGGGGGAGTGCCCCATCTGCGCCTCCCCCAAGCGTGACCACGCCATCATCTGCGTGGTGGCCGACCCCAAGGACGTGGTGGCCATGGAGCGCTCCCACGAGTACCAGGGCGTCTATCACGTCCTCCACGGCGTCATCTCCCCCATGAACCACGTGGCGCCGGACGACTTGCGCATCCATCAGCTGGTGGAGCGGGTGTCCGCCGGCGGGGTGGAGGAGGTGGTGATGGCCACCAACCCGGACACCGAGGGGGAGACCACCGCCCTGTACCTGTCCCGGCTGTTAAAGCCCTTCGGGGTCAAGACCACCCGGCTGGCCTACGGCATCCCCGTGGGCAGTCACCTGGAATTTGCCGACGACGCCACCCTCATGCGCGCCATGGAGGGCCGGCGGGAAATCTAACAGAAACGGAGCGTTTACCATGGATTACGCCCAGGAATCGTTGAAACTGCACTATCAGTGGCGGGGCAAGCTGGACACCGTGCCCAAGATGGAGGTCAAAGACCGGGAGGCCCTCTCCCTGGCCTACACCCCCGGCGTGGCCCAGCCCTGCCTGGAGATCCAGAAGGACATCGACAAGAGCTATGAGCTCACCGGCCGCTGGAACACGGTGGCCGTGGTGACAGACGGCACCGCCGTGCTGGGCCTGGGGGACATCGGCCCCGAGGCCGGTATGCCGGTCATGGAGGGCAAGTGCGTGCTGTTCAAGGCCTTCGGCAACGTGAACGCCGTCCCCCTCTGTGTCCGCTCCAAGGACGTGGACGAGATCGTCAACACCGTGGCCCTGCTGGCGGGCTCCTTCGGCGGGGTCAACCTGGAGGACATCTCCGCCCCCCGGTGCTTCGAGATCGAGCGGAAATTGAAGGAGCGCTGCGACATCCCCATCTTCCACGATGACCAGCACGGCACCGCCATCATCGTGGCGGCGGCGCTGCTGAACGCCCTGAAGATCGTGGGCAAGCGCATGGAGGACGTGACCGCCGTGTTCTCCGGCGCGGGGGCCGCGGGCACCGCCATCTTCAAGCTGCTCCGCTCCATGGGCCTGAAGGACGCCGTCATCTGCGACCGCAAGGGGGCCATCTCCTCCGCCCGCGCCGACCTGAATGACGCCAAGAAAGAGCTGCTGGCCATCTCCAACCGGGAGGACAAGTCCGGCTCCATGGCGGAGGTGATCCGGGGCGCGGACGTGTTCATCGGCGTGTCCTCCCCCGGCGTGGTGACCCAGGACATGGTGCGCTCCATGGCGGAGCGGCCCATCCTGTTCCCCATGGCCAACCCGGTGCCGGAGATCATGCCCGATCTGGCCCGGGCCGCCGGCGCGGCGGTGGTGGGCACCGGCCGCAGCGACTTCCCTAACCAGATCAACAACGTGCTGGCCTTCCCCGGCGTGTTCCGGGGCGCCTTCGACGTGCGGGCCTCCGACATCAATGAGGAGATGAAGGTGGCCGCCGCCCACGCCCTGGCCGGCCTGGTGTCCGACGACGAGCTGTCTCCCGACTACATCATCCCCGCCGCCTTCGACCCCCGGGTGTGCCCGGCGGTGTCGGCGGCGGTGGCAAAGGCCGCCCGGGACACCGGCGTGGCGAGAGTGTGAGCAAAAAGGAGCCGCAAAGCGGCTCCTTTTTCTATTGACAATCCATATTATATGCTGTATAATATTGCACAAGAGAAGGGAGGGGCTGATATGGCGTTCGCGATGGGGACGCCTCTGCTGGACGCCTGCGTGCTGGCGGTGCTGTCCGGCGGAGACGCCTACGGCTATTCGCTGACCCAGCGGGTGAAGGAACGGCTGGACATCTCCGAGTCCACCCTGTACCCGGTGCTGAGACGGCTGGAGCGGGACGGATACCTGCGGGTGTACGACCGGCCCTTCCAGGGCCGCAACCGGCGGTACTACGCCATCACCCAGGTGGGGCGGACGTATCTGGACGCGAAGCGCGGGGAATGGAGCCGGTTCCGCGACGGCGTGGAGGAGCTGCTGAAGGAGGAGAGCCTGAATGGATAAGAGAGCCTATTTGAGCCGCCTGTCCGACAACCTGGAGCGGTACGTGCCCGACCAGGAGCGGTGGGACATCCTGCGGTGGTATGAGGAA
>CANQZJ010000112.1 GCA_947628315.1 uncultured Oscillospiraceae bacterium | reverse complement strand
CCTCACCGCCCTGCTGGTGGAGCTGGCCTCCGGCCGGCGGGTGGCGTGATGGACAGGCTCCGCGTCAAAGAGGCCATTGTGGTGGAGGGGCGGTACGACAAGAACGCCCTCTCCCAGGTGGTAGACGCCGTCATCCTGGAGACCGCCGGTTTCGGCGTGTTCAAGGACGACGAGCGGCTGGCGTTATTGAGAAAATTGGCGGCGAGCCGGGGGCTCATTGTCCTCACCGACGGGGACGGGGCGGGGTTCGTCATCCGCGGCTATCTGAAAGGCGCGATCCCCCCCGATCAGGTCAAGCACGCCTACATCCCCGACGTGTACGGCAAGGAGCGCCGCAAGCGCTCCCCCGGCAGAGAGGGCAAGCTGGGCGTGGAGGGGATGCCCCCCGAAGTGCTGAAAAACGCCCTCCTTCGGGCCGGGGCCACCGTGCTGGACTGGGAGGAAACGTCCACGCCCAAAGGCGGCGTCACCATGGCGGACTTTATGGCCTGGGGGCTGTCCGGCGTCCCCGACGCCGCCCAAAACCGGGCGGAACTGCTGAAAAAGCTGGAACTGCCGGAGCATATGAGCGCGAAAGCGCTGCTGGCCGTCCTCAACGCCCTCTATACCCGCTCGGAGGCGGAAGCGCTCCTTAAAACTCTATAATTGAAGCCCCCGCCGGGACATCCGGCGGGGGCTTTTTGCGTCATTCAGATGTTCAGTTCTTCTCCAGCGCCATCACCTTGTCCACCCGGCGCTGGTGGCGGCCGCCCTCGAACTCTGTGGACAGGAACACATCGGCGATGCGCTCCGCCAGGTTGGGGCCAACCACGCCGGCGCCCATGGCCAGCATATTGGCGTTGTTGTGGCGGCGGGTCATCTCGGCAGTCCAGGAGTCGGCGCACAGGGCGCAGCGGACGCCTTTCACCTTGTTGGCGGTCATGGACATGCCGATGCCGGTGGTGCACAGGACGATGCCCCGCTCACAGATGCCGGAGGCCACCATCCGGGCGGCCACCGCGCCGAAATCGGGGTAGTCGCAGCTGTCGGCGGAGTTGGTGCCGCAGTCGGAGATCTCGTGGCCCTGGGCGGACAGGTACTCTTTCAGGTGCTCTTTCAGCGCGTAAGCGCCGTGGTCACAGGCGATGGCGATTTTCATGGGTTGGTCGTCCTTTCTGTTTATAAGCGGTGGGTGACGGGCCTGCGCCCGCGATAGGTGGTGATGGAGTCGAACCCGGCGGCTTTGACGATGGCCAGCGCCTCTGGGATGCCTTTGGCCACATGCTCGGGCTTGTGGGCGTCGGAGCCCACGGTGACCAGCTCGCCGCCGCACTCCCTGTACCACTTCAGAATGCGGGGCCAGTCGGCCAGATCCAGGCCGTGGCGGGTGTTGACCTCCAGGGCATGGCCGGTCTTCGCCACCTCGGTGAGGATGGGGCGCACCCGATCCTCAAAGTCCCACAGCGTCAACTCCATGCCGTCCCGGTGGATGTACCGCAGGGGGTAGTTGATGTGGGCCAGGCTGTCGTAGCAGTCGGCCAGCTCCGTCACCAGCGTCCAGGAGTTCGTCAACGCATTCTCCACCGCCCGGCGGCACAGATCGGGGTCGCCGGCGAACCTGGTGTAAAACAGGTCGATGTTGCCCTCCTCGCCGATCCAGTTGTGGAGGGAGCCCAGGACAAAGTCCACCTCTCCCCCGCCCTCCGCCAGGATGGCGCGGGCGATCTTCGGGTCATAGGGGGCGGCGCCCAGCTCGATGCCCAGGCGCAGATCCAACCTGCCGGCAAAGCGGCTCCTGGCCTGATGATACTGCTCTTTCGCGGCGGGCCAGTTGAAGGAGGTCACCGGCTCGCCGTGGCCGGACAACAGGTCGCAGTGGTCGGTGACGCACAGCTCGTTGAGGCCGGCGGCCACAGCGGCCGCCGCCTGCTGCTCCAGGGGGGCGTGGCTGTCGTGGGAGACGAGGGTGTGGGTGTGGATGTCGCACAGATACATGGGGTCACCTCACAGGGGCCAGCTGGGGAACCAGCGGAGGAAATACAGCCCGTACCAGGTGGGGGTATACAGGCCGATCAGGGCGGGATAGAACACCGCGTACAGCAGAACCACACAGCCGGTGAAGCCGTAGACGGCCAGACGGTACCCCTCCCGGCGGCGGTCAAAGATGTCGTTCATCAGATAGGTGATGGCGAACACCAGGAACAAAATCGTCGGGAAGTAGTGGTAGGCGAACAGCGTCCGGCCGATGGCCGTCCAGGGCAGGAACTGGGACAGGGCGGCGATGATGATGAACAGGCCGACGCCGCTCTTGCGCCGGATCGTCCGGATCACCACCCCGAAAAAAGCCAGCAGCCCCAGCCAGGACACCAGCGGGTTGTTGAAGGAGGCGAACAGCGACACCGTCTGCCGGCCGCTGGCGTCCGCGCTGTAATCGCGGTAGTAGAGGATGGGCCGTCCGTCCACGATCCACTGGTACCAGTCAGACTGGTAGGGGTGTGGGGAGTGGACGCCCTGGTGGTAGGTGAGCATGAAGTACTGGTTCTTCATCATGATGTCCACCGGGTCGTCGGAGACGGGGATGGCGTCGAAGAACGCCTTGACCCCGTCCGTATCGCCGCTGTGGGAGGCGGCCTCCAGGTAACCGGGGAGCTTCGCCACCGGCCAGGTGACGGACTGCACCGCCATGCCGCCGAAGCCGCTGTCGTTCCCCCGGGCAGCGGCGTAGGGGAAGTAGGAGACGGTGTAGACGGACAGGGGGATGATCACAAAGAACACCACGGACAGCAGAACGGTGGAGACCGCATGCACCCAGAACCGGGGAGTTGCGGGGATCATCATCTCCTGGTTCTCCTCATCCCACGCGGGGCGGGACAGTTCCTCCCACTCCCTGCCCTTGAAGATGAGGCCCAGCAGCCACATCACCGCCAGACCGGCGCCGGCGTACACCACCGTCCATTTGCTGGCGCAGCCGACGCCCCAGAATAAGCCGCTCAAAAACAGCGGCAGGACGTGCCGGCGGAGTTTTGTCCCGGCGGGCACCGCCAGCCAGCGGTACATGAAGTAGTAGGACACCAGGATGAAGAACACGCCGTAGGTGTCAATCGTGCCGATACGGGTCTGCACCAGGTGCATGAAGTCAAAGGTGAACAGCGCCGTGCCGCACAGGGCCACCGGCGTCTTGCCGAACAGGTTTTTCAGGAAGATGTAGAGAATGGGCACCATCAGCACGCCGAACAGCGTGCCCATGAAGCGCCAGCCGAAGGGCACCATGCCGAAGATCATGATGCCGATGGAGATGATCAGCTTGCCCAGCGGGGGGTGGGACACCTCATAGGGGTAGATATTTCGCAGATTCTCATAGGCGGTGCGGGGGTGGTAGATCTCGTCAAAGTAGGCGGAGTCCATGTAGGTGGAGTGCTCCGGGACGATGCTCTGTTCGTCGAACAGGGCGCTGCCGCCGTTGACGGATACCGGGATCAGGGCGCCGGTCTCATCGTACAGCGCCAACTCCCCCAGATCCATGGGGGACTGGCCGGAGTCCGGATCCCCGGTGACGCGCAGGAATTTGACCCGGGCGGTCTCGCCGCCCTCCACGGTGACGTGCTGCCATTTCAGCACGGTGCGGTAGGTCTGCCGGATGGACTGGGTCGTCCCCTCTCCGCCGGGGAGCACGTCTTCTAGGTAGTAGGCCATCCGGGTGCTTTTGCCGTCGGTGTTTTCTCCCGGCTCCTGGGCCCGCCAGGCGCCGTCCTCCCAGACCTGCTCCTCCTCTCTCAGGGCGGTCCAGGTCTCCCCGTCGGCGGACAGCTCCAGGGAGTAGTCCCCGGTGCCGATGCCGTTATACCAGCCGAAGCCGCCCACCGTGACCTCCTCCGCCAGCTCAACGGAGACGGTCTCCCGCTCGGTAAAGGTCTGGCAGGACTGGGGAGCGGTAAAGCCGCCCAGACGGAAGAAGGCAGTGAGGGCGTATACCGCCGTCAGTAGCAGCATGGGCAGGATGTCCCGCCGGGTCAACTTGTGATAGGGCAGCGTGAGGGTCATCTGCCGGGGTTTGGCGGCCTCCTCCGCCATGCCGATCCACTCCAGGGAGTGGGGCCGCGGCTTGAGGCACCACCAGTAATACGCGAAAAAGGCCACGCAGACGGCGATCCCCAGCACCGCCCAGGAGGCTGCGGGGGACAGATTGGTAAAAAACCACTTCAAATCGGAAATCACGTTCATAGCGAACCTCCGTCACGCGCGGAAGCGCGGTAAATCTCAAACTGATGAGGCCAAGCCACAATTTCCTTTATTCTACTACGAACGGGCGGGAAAGGAAAGAGTTTTTTCCGAATACGGCGTCCTTTGCACTGAAACAGGCAATGTCGTCGAGGCGATTAATTAGCAATCAGGGGGAGCACCTGCGAAATCGAGCCGCCTTTTTCGCAGGTTTGACCATTCACATTTAATTTACAAACTGGGGGATTGACATTTCCGGCCAGGAGTGGTACATTGTGTTTAGCACTCAGATAGATTGAGTGCTAAAGTTCTGAGAGGAGGGTTCTCCTTGGAGCTGTCCGAGCGGAAAAAGAAAATTTTGCGCGCCGTGGTGGAACGCTATATCCAGACGGCGGAGCCCATCGGCTCCAAGGCGCTGCAGGAGCTCACCGATTTGAACGTATCCTCCGCCACCATCCGCAACGAGCTGGCGGACTTGACCGAGCTGGGCTACCTGGAGCAGCCCCACACCTCCGCGGGGCGCATCCCCTCCCCCAAGGGCTACCGGCTGTACGTCAACGAGTTGATGGAGGAACAGCGTCTCAGCCTGGAGGAGACCAAACAGATCAACGACGCTCTGCACCTGAAAATGCGGGAGCTGGACAAGGTCATCGACCAGGCGGGACGGATGGTGTCCCAGCTGACCAACTACCCGGCCTTCGCCCTGGCGGGCAACCCACGCCGGCCCACCATCAAGCGGTTTGATTTGATTTTGGTGGACAGCGCCTCCTTCATCGCCGTGGTGATGACCGACGGCAACCTGGTGAAGAACAAGCTGTTCCGGCTGCCCACCGACCTGTCGGAGCCCCAGCTCCAGCTGCTCACCACCCTTTTGAACACCGCGTTCGTGGGCAAGACCCTTGACCAGCTCACCCCGGAGCTGATGCGGGTGGCGGAACACGCCGCCGGCGGCTCCTACGGGCTCATCTCTTTGGTGGTATCCTTCGCCATGGAGGTGCTGGACTCCCTGGAGAACAGTTCCGTCTACACCGCCGGCACCAGCCACATCCTGGATCACCCCGAGTACCAGGACGTGGGCAAGGCCCAGAAGCTGATGACCTACCTGTCCGAGGATCGCGCCCTGGCCCAGTCGCTGGCGCTCCCCGCCCTCAACGACGATGGGGCGAAGATATTGATCGGCCCGGAGAACGTGGCCGAGGAGCTGAAGGACTCCAGCGTGGTGCTGGCCAGCTACGACATCGGCGACGGCATGAAGGGCGTCATCGGGGTCGTCGGCCCCACCCGGATGGACTACGCCAAGGTGGCCGCCAAGCTGTCCTACGTGGCGGACGGGCTGTCCAAGCTGTTCGGCACGCCGGAGCTGCCCCCCGCCGAGCCCGCCAAGGATAAAAAGGAGGAGTAACCTTCCATGTCTGATAAAAAGAAGAAGCACGGCACGGCCGAGCCCAAGCAGGCCCCCGAGGCCGAGGTCAAGGAGGAGGCCGCTCAGCAGGAGCAGGAGGCCCTCGCCCGGGAGGCTCCCAAGGCGGAGACGCCCAAGGCCGACGACAGCGCCGAAAAACTGGCCGCCGCTGAGGACAAGTACCTGCGCCTGGCCGCCGAGTACGACAACTACCGCAAGCGCACCGCCAAGGAGAAGGAATCCATCTGGGTCGACGCCAAGGTGCAGGCGGTCACGGCGCTCCTGCCGGTGTACGACAATCTGGAGCGGGCGCTGAAGCAGGAGACCGCCGACGCTGCCTTCAAAAAGGGCGTGGAGATGACCATGAAAGGCCTCCAGGACGCCCTGACCAAGCTGGGCGTGGAGGTCATCCCCGCCATGGGCGAGACCTTCGATCCCAACCGCCACAACGCGGTCATGCACGTGGAGGACGAGAGCGCCGGGGAGAACACCGTGGTCGAGGTGTTCCAGCAGGGCTTCACCTGCGGCGACAAGGTCATCCGCTGCGCCATGGTAAAAGTCGCCAATTAGTTTGCAGTCCCACAATCACTTTGTTTAACATACACTTTCATATAACAGGAGGAAACAACAATGTCTAAAATCATCGGTATCGATCTGGGCACCACCAATTCCTGCGTCTC
>CANQZJ010000111.1 GCA_947628315.1 uncultured Oscillospiraceae bacterium | reverse complement strand
GTCGAGTTTGAGTTGGATGTCACAGGTGTGAGGCAATTAAAGATTGCAGCTGATGGCGATTCAAACTATGGCAATGGGGTAGGATTTGGTAATGTCATTTTGTATAACGATGAGGCGGACATACCAACCGTGTATGAACACGCTATTCTGCCCGAGCAATCCTATCTGGGTACTGATATTACATCGTACGAACACGGTATGTACTACAAAGAATATGATGGGACATCTTCGTTTAACCTTGGTGGTATCGCATATCGAAAGGGATTTACCATTGGGACCTATACTGCTGGAGGCTATGCTAATTTCAACTTAAACGGAGAATATGAGCATATTGCAGGTGTAGCTGGGAATGTTGACGGCACCAGTGTAGATGTTACGTATGTGGTGTACGGAGACGGAGCTATGCTAGGAAGCATTGATATTAAAGGCGGTGCACTTCCGGTCGAGTTTGAGTTGGATGTCACAGGTGTGAGGCAATTAAAGATTGCAGCTGATGGCGATTCAAACTATGGCAATGGAGTAGGATTTGGCGATGTTGTTCTTCAATAGAATTAGCAATGCGATCATGATCCTTTCGTAGCTTAACGGTCGTTATTGGCAATAATCGATATCACAGCCAAAGAAGATATTTCATAGGAGCGGAATTGCTATGAATGAATATGAAAAAACCACACGATTTGTCGATATGGGATCTTCCGCATCTAGCGGATTGATTATGACGATCTTTGATGGTAGTGAATCGCCCAGGACTATTTCACTGAATGCCCTAAAAAAGAGTAAAGTCACTTTTGGGCGTGAGCAGAATAATGATATAGTCCTTACCTCTCAGCTAGTTTCCCGCAGTCACGGACAGTTCAAGCTGGTCGGTGATCAATGGTCGATTGAAGACACGGGAAGTATGAACGGTCTCATTTACAATGACTGCAACATACTTTCCCACGTTTTAAGTGAAGGTGACTTTATCCGCATAGATGATGGCGTAGAGACGATTGCAAGTGGCGTGCTGTTTGTATTTTCAAGCGCTGAATCCGCCAGCAAATGGGATGCCTTGCCGGCGACAGGCAAAAGTGAGATCACGATTGGCCGGGCAGCCGGATGTGACATCGTCCTGCCTCATATCAGTGTCTCAAAATGTCACGCAAAAATCGTTCATGAGAAGAGCGGCTGTTATATCGTTGACAACGGAAGCACCAATGGCGTTATCGTCAACAACAAGCGCATTTCCGGCAAGGAACTGCTCCATGAAAAGACTGTCATAACCATTGCGAACGCAAAACTAATCTATACATCCTCTGCCATCTTCTATTGCTGCTACAAAAGCGGTATTTCCGTCGATGCGTCCGATATAGTCATTAAGCGCGGCAAGGGCAGAAAGGCACATACGACATGCGACCATGTCAGCCTGAACATACGTCCAGGCGAACTCGTGGCGATCGTCGGCGGATCTGGCGCAGGCAAGTCAACTATTTTGAATTGTATGTGCGGGTATTTGAAGCCCAACGAAGGGAATGTGTATATCAACGGCAATGATTTGTACCGGAACTTTGATTCGCTGAAAAAGCTGATCGGGTACGTCCCGCAGTCCGATATAGTATATGATAATCTGACCCTGCATGATATGCTGCTGTACACAGCCAAACTTCGGCTTCCCAGCGACACAACGCCCCCAGAACGAGAGGCGGCTATCAGCAAGGCCATTGAGATGGTGGAGCTGACCGAAAAGAAGAAAAGCCTCATTAAATCCCTGAGCGGAGGACAGCGCAAAAGAGCAAGCATTGCGGTAGAGTTGCTTTCAGACCCGAATCTTCTGTTTCTTGATGAACCTGCTTCCGGCCTCGATCCCGGCACCGAACGTAATTTAATGCAGTCGTTGCGAGAGATGGCCAGGAAGGGAAAGACGGTGATCCTTGTCACCCACAGCACTCTCCAGCTTGCGCTTTGTGACAAAATCGTGTTTATGGGGCGGGGAGGTAATCTCTGCTATTTTGGTCAGTATGCCGATGCCTTGGATTTCTTCGGCGTTAGAGATGTCGTTGAGATCTATAATATGATCTCCGATGAGGCGAAGGAGTGGAGCGGGAAATACAGAAAGACCATTTCGCCTATCGGCAAGCCGCGCATAGAGCGAACCCCGGCTGCCAGGAAGAAGGATAGTAAGCTCAGACAGCTTTTCGTACTCTGTGCCCGCTACATCAAACTCATAGCAAATGATCGGCAGCGCCTACTGCTTCTGCTGTTTCAAGCCCCGATCCTGGCCATCCTGATCTCGTTTGTTGCGGATGGAAATCAGTTCAAGCAGTACGAGATGACAAAGAGCTTGCTGTTCGCCCTTTCATGTTCGGCGTTTTGGGTCGGGATGCTCAACGCCATTCAGGAGGTGTGCAAAGAGCGCATCGTTTTGAAAAGAGAATATATGACAGGCGTGTCTCTCAGCTCCTATATCGTTTCAAAGATCGTTGTGCTGAGTATGCTTTGCTTGTTGCAAAGTGTATTGATCGTGGGTGTGTTTGCATGGGCCGTGGGCGTGCCGGACAACGGTTTGCTGATGGACCCGCATCTGGAACTGCTGCTGACTACATTTCTGACGGCGGTCGCATCCTCTGCGATGGGATTGTTTGTTTCCTCTCTGTTCACCAACGCAGATCGGGCAATGACTGTTGCCCCCATACTGCTGATGCCGCAGATACTGTTTTCAGGGTTGATATTCAAGCTGGATGGAGCGACGGAAATGATATCTTGGCTGGCTGTTTGCCGCTGGAGTATGGAGGGCTACGGCACAACGGCTGATTTGAATGACCTTTCCCTCAAACTCCAGCTTGAAGGTATTGCGATCCCCCACGAGGCCGAAGGTTTCTTTGAGTTCACATCCTCGCATATGCTGATGGCATGGGGAGTGCTGCTTGCTTATGTTGTCATTTTTCTGATCCTTGCCAGAATCGTATTGTCGAAGATAGGAAAGGAGAAATCGTAATATGACTGAAGGGGCAGATAGTCTTGACTTCACGAATTCCGCGTGGGAGTCTCTTTACGACGCGGTAGATGATGTCGACTTTCTAGAGAGTGACGCGCAGTTGATATATGACTCTCTGAAGCACCGGCTGAGAAGTATTCCTTTTGGGGACTACCTCAAGCGATACATATACATAAAGGCCGGGCTGGACGGCGGCTACGACAAGGTCGGCTTAAAAGTATATCAACAGATCATCCGGGATTCTTTTTCTGACAACAACACGCCCCCTTCGTTCAGCCCCACGACGGCCAAGCTCAGCGCCTTATCAAAAAACTGGCTCACGCAGCAGACAGTGAGCCGAAAAGTGGTGTTCCTGCTGGGGTTTGGATTGGGCATGTGTGTAGACGATGTGAATTTGTTCCTGACCAAAGCCCTTCGTGAAGCGGAAATCAATCCAAAAGACCCGTTTGAGGTAATATGCTGGTACTGCTATAAGAATGGGTACACCTTTTTGAAATATGAAAAGTTGTGGTCCATATATGCTGACACACCACCCAATACGCTCGACATGAATCTTATATATAGCGAATACACAATCGGTGTCCGTAATACGATGCACTCGATCCATAATGATGCTGCCCTGATCTCATATCTTTCAAAGTTAAAAACTTCTGGTAACCAGTCTCGGATTAGTGTTACCGCGAGAGAACACTTTGATCGTCTCTATGATGAGGCGAGAGACCTAATTGCTAATCTTTATAATCATTCTGAAGAAGAAAAGAACGACAATGCGGTGCGGGAGTACCAATGGAAACTTGAGTTCAACGACAAAATGAACGATTACGAAAAGAGACAGCGCATCGAAAAACTTCGCGCCGACAGACGAATAATCACGCGAGATGATATAACAGAAAGCGACATTGAGCGTGTTATTTGTTCTGCCATCCCTACAGACCGCCATGGGAATTTAGTCCCAAGTAAAGCATCAAAGCTAAATGAACAGTTTGCTGGAAAAAGGTTTAGTAGACAACATATTGGTGAGATACTTGCAGGCAAGGCCGAGATTAACAGATTTGACTTGATAACTCTGAACTTCTTCATTTTTTCACAAAGGGTTGATAAATGGCCTAATGCAAAACGACGATATGTTCAATTCCTCGAATCGACAAATGAAATTCTTAATAGTTGTTTTATGGGTCAGTTCTATATACAGAATCCGTATGAGTGCTTCGTGCTGATGTGTATTCTGTCAGGTGATCCGTTGGGAACCTATGCTGATGTGTGGGAATTATCCTACGATTTATAATATAGTGGACCGTTCTAGCGAGCGGTCCACTTTATTATAAAAAACGACTGGTAAAATCGGTTTTACAATGTCACACCATGTGCATGGTATGATAGGCACAGATAAAACAAAGAGAGGAAACACGAACATGAAAAAAACTCTTGGAGTTCTGGTAGCTATAATGTTGATAGGAGCGATTGCCTGTGGCGGAGCATTTGCCATCATAAACAATTCTCCCCAATATGCTCTTAAGATCATGATTGATGAGGTAACCGAGTTCGGGTTGGAAGGATTGATGCCTCATCTGACTGGAGAGGCACGAGATGTGATTGATAGTCTCGCTCAGGTTTCTGACAATACGATCTTAAACACTATCATGGGTACTCTCAACATTGACAATTATGTCGGTACCTTGAAATCGAAAATCTCGGAAATTGATTGGAGCATTGGCAACATCTTAAGGAATAAGGAAAGAGCAAATGTTTACCTCGATTTCAACTATGATAATAAGTTGGTTGGAGAAATTGAGTTGGACATGATCCGGGAAGATGGAGAATGGAAGATATGCGACATTGGTTTCCCGGTATTTGATGAGATTAATTGGTAAGTGCATAAAACTCACACTAGAAAGAGGTGAAAAATGTGATTTCCAACTTTTCTGTGCTTGTCTATAGTTTTCTGTGTGGAAAAGATGGCATTGCACCAACTGGTGGATCATTATTGGTAGTGGGCTTGGGGGTGGCGTTGTTCTATGCGGGTATTATGTTGCTTCTTCCTTCGCCGAGAACGTTCAGTAAATGGATAAAGAAGCCTTACCAGAAAATACGAGTGGGGGATTATATTCAGAGCACCAAAACGGTTAAATTTGCAAGGGTTGTTATGTGGGGCGCTTCATTTTTCTGGGTAATGAATGTAACCGTATGGTTTCTTGCGCATATCTGTGTGGCGAATATTGAATTGAACGAAACATATGCTTCTATCGCCCATCTCGCGTTCTTCTATGTTATTCTGTGCAGTGCTATTTGGTTTCTCTATCGCCTGGTTTATAGAAACAAGTATAGTGACCTTCTTATGAAGGAAGAGATCCTCCCTGTCATACATTCCGTCTTGTTAGATCAAATGTCAGAGGAAGAGGTCAACAACTGTGATCCGGCTTTTCAATCTGCTATAATCACCTCGCGGACAATAAAAAAGGGCCTCTTCGATTTGTGGTCTAAAGCTAAATCCAATGGCGCGTCAGTTGATGGTCGCGAGTGTTTAGACTTAATTTTAGGTGTTATATATAATACTGAACGCCCCTACAAGTGGATAACTAAACGGGAAAAGCAAACGATGGAGCGAGTGAAAAACACTTTAGTACAATGACGCAATCCCGATATGAAGAGTGGACAAGTGGCGGAGGAAGCCGACAAGGCCTTTTGGCTTGGAAAGCTCCCAGCGACCTTGGCGCGGCCTATAAGTGCCGTTCCCATCGCCAGTCTACCGGATCAACTGGCTGATGGAGCCCCTACTGGAGCGGTAACAAATTTATCTCTCGTAGCCGTTGCGCTTTTTCTCTCTGCGTTGTAGGCTCTCTTTCCTCGGCCGCTCCGCTCTCTCGCCCAGCATATCCCGCACATCCAGCTTGCTGTCGTATAGCATGACGGCCTTGAACTCATCGTCATAGGCGGCCTGCAGGCGGGAAGCAGCGGCGCGTTCCCGCTCCGGACGCAGAGCCAGGCGGGCGGTCAGCAGTTCATCGGGGTCCAGATCCACCGCCTGTTCTTTCAATTCAGCGTACTGCTTCAAAGCGTCGGCCAACTCAGCGGCACATTTCTGCTCCTGCCTGCCCAGCATGGCAAGATCGGATTCCATCGCAGTAATGCCCTTTTTCACCGCGCCTATCTCGCTGTCATCCCGGCACGACAACTCCCGCAGGAGCATGGATTTCTGGGAGCGCAGTTCTTCCAATTCCTCCGTCAGCCCTGTTATAAGGGCGGACAGTTCCCGGTGCCTGGTGACGCGCAGCTTCGGCGTGGCTTTCTTCTCGGCAAGGAGCGTCTTTCGTTCCTTGCCCTTTTCCTTTATCTGATGCACCA
>CANQZJ010000110.1 GCA_947628315.1 uncultured Oscillospiraceae bacterium | reverse complement strand
GCCGGCATCGACCGGGACGTGGTCATCACCGGCAACAACGACCGGGCCCAGGTCTGGAACGCGGAGAGCTGGAAGGCCAAGACCCGCGAGCAGCTCAACCCGGAGAACATCGCCTCCCTGATGGAGACCCTGGGCATCTGATATGGAGTACACCCACACGCCGGTACTGCTGAGCGAGTGCCTGGAGGGCCTGAACATCCGCCCCGACGGCGTCTATGTGGACGGCACCCTGGGCAGGGCGGGGCACTCCCGGGAGATCGCAAGCCGGCTCACCACGGGACGGCTCATCGCCATCGACCGCGACCAGGCCGCCATCGACGCCGCGCCTGACCGGTTCGGCGCCCTGATGGACAAGGTCACGCTGGTGCGGGGCAACTTCGGCGACATCGCCTCCATCCTGAACGGGTTGGATATCCCCGGCGTGGACGGCATGCTGTTCGACCTGGGCGTGTCCTCCCCCCAGCTGGACGAGGCCGCCAGAGGTTTTTCCTATCTGAACGACGCCCCGCTGGATATGCGGATGGATCAGTCCGCGGCCCTCACCGCCAGGGACGTGGTGAACGGCTGGAGCCAGGAGGAGCTGCGGCGGATCCTGTGGGACTACGGCGAGGAGCGGTACGCCGGGCCCATTGCCGCCGCCATCGTCAGGGCCCGTGAAGGAAAACCCATTGACACCACTTTAGAGTTGGCGGAGCTGGTCAAAAGCGCCATGCCGGCCAAGGCCAGGAAGGAAAAACAGCACCCCGCCAAGCGCTCCTTCCAGGCCATCCGCATTGCCGTCAACGACGAGCTGGGCGAGGTGGAGCGGCTGCTGGACTCCGCCCTCGGCCTGCTGAATCCGGGCGGGCGGATCGCGGTCATCTCTTTCCACTCCCTGGAGGACAGGCTGGTCAAGACCGCTTTTGCCTCCTGGTGCCAGGGCTGCACCTGCCCGCCGGACTTCCCGGTGTGCGTGTGCGGCAAAAAGCCCAGGGCGAAACTCATCGGCCGGAGGCCCATCACCGCGGGCGAGGCCGAGCTGAATGAAAATCCCCGCGCCAGAAGCGCGAAGCTGCGGATCGCAGAAAAGCTGTGACAAAAAGGAGCGCGTATCCCAATGCCTGACGAGAGAAACACCGCCGCGAACCGGGCGGAGAGAAGATATCGCACCTACGGGAGCCTGGCCTATCAACCGGAGCTCGAGCGGGACAACGCCCTGCGCCAGCCCGCTGTCCGCACCGCCCAGCGCACCCAGCGCCGGCCGGAGATCGAGCGCCGTCCCCGCATCCAGCCCCGTGAGCGCGTCGCGGCCCGGCCCCAGGTGCGGGTGCGCGCCCAGGACGCCGTGGCCCCCTTCTCCGTGGCGGGATTCGCGGCGGTGCTGGTCTGCGCCCTGCTGCTGGTGATGGCCACCGCCCAGCTGGCCGCCGTCAACAACGATATCGTGACCCTGCGCTCCGAGATGTCCGGCCTGCAGGAGGAGGAGCGGCAGCTCCAGGCGCAGTATGAGGTGGCCTTCGACCTGGAGGCCATCGAGGCCGAATTCGAGGGCGACGGCTCCATGGTTCGCCCCGGGGCGGGCCAGACCGTCTATCTGGATATGGGCGGCGGCGACTCCGTGGTCTACTACGAGGGCGCCGGAACGGGCCTGTCCGCGTTCCTTCAGCGGGCGGAGGACGCGCTGAGCAGTCTGCTGCCCTGGTGAGAACAGGACGCATAAGCGGCGGACAGAAGCCATAAACTGAGGATAACAACATGAAACAAGGAGGGGCGTAGAGAGACTGTTTGGGTTTCTTGCGCCCTTCCGTGCTGATTATTTGGGATTTTGCCCGAAAGGAGGGGTGGACATGGACGACCGGGATCGCAGGCCCCGGAGCAGCCAGACGAAAAACAACCGGAGCCTGCTGCGGCGCACCATCGGCCTGATGGTCGTCATGGGCGTGCTGGTGTTCATCCCCCTGGTGGTGCAGCTGTTCCGGCTGCAGATCGTGGAGTACGACACCTGGAAGCAGCGGGCCGCCAACCAGCAGACCCAGAGCGTGGCCATCGCCGCCAACCGGGGCACCATCTACGACAGCGAGGGCCGGGCCCTGGCCATGTCCGCCACGGTGTACCAGCTGATCCTGTCCCCCAGGGACGTGGTGGCGCTGGTCAATGAGGATGACAAGAAGTTCCATCAGACCGAGGACGGCTCGCTGGATCAGGCCCTCTACGACGCCGCTGTGCAGGAGCGCCGCACCACCATCGTCAACTGGCTGGCGAACAACCTGGGGCTGGACGAGGAGAGGCTGTGGACGCGCATCAAAAACACCGCCTCCGCCTATGAGCGGCTGGCCACCGAGCTGGAGGAGGATCAGGCGGAGCTGGTGCGGCAGTTCATCAGCGACGAGCACCTGTCCAACTCCCTGTACCTGGTGAATTCCAGCAAGCGGTACTACCCCTTCTCCTCGGTGGCGTCCCACATCCTGGGGTTCATGAACCAGAACGAGAACAGCGGCGACCAGAAGGTGGGCGCCATGGGCATCGAGGCCATCTATGAGGACGCCCTCTCCGGCGAGCTGGGCCGCCAGGTGTACTCCAAAAACGGCGGCGGCACCGAGATGATGTCCGGCTACGAGGCGTATTTTGACGCCCAGAACGGCTACGACCTGACCCTCACCATCGACGAACGGATCCAGTCCCTGCTGGAGCAGGCCCTGACCGAGGGCATCGAGACCTACGACGTGCAGGCCGGCGCCTTTGCCATCGCCATCGACCCCCGGACCGGCGCGGTGCTGGGGATGGCGTCCTCCCCGGAGTTCGACCCGAACAGCTACGACACCATCATCGACCAGGATCTCTCGGATGAGCTGGCGGCGATCGCGGAGCAGTACGGAACCGACAGCGAGGAGTACGGCGCGGCCTATACGGCCGCCTACAACGCCCAGATGCGGAACAAGGCGCTGTCCGACACCTATGAGCCCGGCTCCACCTTCAAGCCGCTGACGGTGGCCATGGCGCTGGAGCAGGGGATCATCTCCCTGGACGACCACTACTTCTGCGGCGGCTCCTACACCGTGGCGGGGCGGGCGATCAAATGCAGCAACCACTCCGGCCACGGCGACCAGACCCTCACCGAGGCGGTGGCCAACTCCTGCAACGTGGCCATGATGCAGATCGCCGAGAAGATCGGCGCCTCCACCTTCTACGACTACCTGGAGAACTACGGGCTGAAGGACTCCACCGGCATCGACCTGGCGGGGGAGGGCACCAGCCTGTTCTGGGGCAGGGATGAATTCACCGGCCCCTACGGCGCCCAGTCCCTGGCGGTGGCCTCCTTCGGACAGACCTTTAAGGTCACCCCCATCCAGATGATCTCCGCCTTCGCCTCCGTCATCAACGGCGGCCACCTGATGGAGCCCTATGTGGTGCAGTCCATCCGGGACGACGACGGCAATATCGTCTATCACCACGAGGCCAACGAGGTGCGCCAGACCATCAGCGAGTCGGTCTCTGAGAAGATCCGGGGCATCCTGGAGTACGTGGTCAACGAGGGCGGCGGCCACAACGCCTATCAGGCGGGCTACCGCATCGCCGGCAAGACCGGCACCTCCGAGAAGATCGAGCTGAAGGCCACCGACCCGGACAACGACGACGTGATCTGCTCCTTTATGGGGTACGCTCCGGCGGACGACCCCCAGGTGCTGGTGCTGCTGGCCTACGACACCCCCAAACGCTCCTCTCCCCACTCCAACTACACCGCCAACGGCACCTATATCAGCGGCGGCAACCTGGCCGCCCCCATGGCGGGCAAGCTGATCGCCAGCATTCTGGACTACATGGGCGTGGAGAAGCAGTACACCGCCGATGAGCTGTCCGCCGCCGACGTGTCCGTCCGCGGCGTCACCGGCATCGAGCTCACCACCGCCATGAGCCGGCTGAAGGGCCAGGGGCTGGCCTGGCGCACCGTGGGCAGCGGCGCTACCGTCACCCGGCAGGTGCCCTCCGCAGGCACGTCCATCCCCGGCGGCTCCACCGTGGTGCTCTACCTGGGGGACGAGGCGCCCCCGGAGCAGGTGGAGGTGCCCGCCCTGTCCGGCCTGACCCCCGCCGCGGCCAAGGCGAGGCTGGAGGAGCTGGGGCTCTTCCTGCGGGCCTCCGGCGCCGGCGACATGACCGACCCCTCCGTCAAGGCCATCACCCAGTCCATCGAGGCGGGGACGGCTGTGGCCCCCGGCACGGTGGTCGACGTGCAGTTCACCGACAACGTGGTCGACTACAACGTGGAGAACAATAACGATGACAACGCGGACATCCAGCCAACTGAATGACCGTATGCCCCTGGCCGTGGTGGGCAGGGGGGACACCCTCACCGCCGGACTGCTCCGGCAGCTCACCGGCCTGCCCGTGGAGGAGCTGACCCCCTATCAGGCCGCCCGATCCCGCCGGGACTGGGCGGCGGTGGTGGTGGAGAACTACGACCTGCCCAACAGCGGCGGGCTGTCCGGCTGCGCCGCCGCCCGGTGGCAGATGGCCCGCCACGCCGGCGTCATCGTGGTGGGACTGGACGACCCGGAAGGGAGGCGGCTGGCCGCCGCCATGCCCGGTTCGGTGTACGCCTACTCCGACGGCCGGCCCCAGGCGGATCTCACCGCCAAAAATGTCCGCCTCCGGGGCGGGCGGCTGGAGTTCGAGGCCCTCACCGACGGGGAGCTGACCCGGGTACGGGTGCCCTGCGGGGGAGAGCCGAGACTGTACGACCACCTGGCCGCCCTGGCGGGCGCGCTGGCCCTGGGGGTGCCCCTGTCCCAGGCGGCGGACGCCCTCAGCGGGGGAGAGCCGCGCTCTATCGCTTGACCGTTCCATACGTATGAGAGAGAAGAGAATTACCAAGGAAGGCTGTGAAGGTTTGACATGAGGATATTGTTTGCGGCGCTGACCGCGTTCATCATCTCGCTGGCCCTGGGACGGGTTCTGATCCCGGCCCTGCGGGCGCTGAAGGCGGGGCAGTCCATCAAGGAGATCGGCCCCAACTGGCACAAGGCCAAGGAGGGCACCCCCACCATGGGCGGGCTGATGTTCATCACGGCGGCGGCGGGGGTCGTCATTGCCTTTGGCTGGCGGGACTTCGCCGCCGGCGACTGGACCGCCCTGATGGTGCTGGGCTTTGCCTGCATTTTCGGCTGCATCGGCTTTGCCGACGACTTCGCCAAGGTGAAGGGACACCACAACGACGGTATCTCCGCCGGGCTGCGGCTCCTGCTGGAGCTGGCGGCGGCGCTGGCCTTCCTGGCGCTGCTGCGGTATGTGGACAGACTGTCCCCCAACCTGTATATCCCCTTTGTGAACGTGTCCCTGCCGCTGCCCTGGCCGGTGTACCTGACCTTCGCCGCCTTCGTCATGGTGGGCACCGTCAATGCGGTGAACATCACCGACGGCCTGGACGGCCTTGCCGGTTCCGTCACCCTGGCGGTGATGGTGTTCTTCACCGTGCTGTCCGTCTGGTGGGACAAGAGCCCCGCGGGCATCTTCGCCGGAGCCCTGGCGGGGGGCATCCTGGGCTTTCTGGTGTATAACTTCCACCCGGCCAAGGTGTTCATGGGGGACACCGGCTCCCTGTTCCTGGGGGGCGCGGTGTGCGGCCTGGCCTTCGCCCTGGACGCGCCCCTGGTGCTGGTGCTTGTGGGGATCATCTACATCGCCGAGACCATGAGCGACATCATCCAGGTGCTGTATTTCAAGGCCACCCACGGCAAGCGGATCTTCCGCATGGCCCCCCTCCACCACCACCTGGAGATGGGCGGCTGGAGCGAGGTGCGCATCGTGCTGACCTTTACCGGCATCACCGTGGCGTTCTGCCTGCTGGCCTTTATGGGCGTGATGTACCGGTACGCCATTTGATTTGAGACAGAAATTTTGCAGAGAGGAGGAGAGCGGCCATGGCGTTCCGCAGACAGGCCCGCCGGGATCTGACCACCGAGCAGCAGCTGGCCCGGGGCCCCATCGACCTGCTGTTTCTGGCGCTGGTGCTGATGCTCACCGCCATCGGCCTCATCATGGTGCTGTCCTCCTCCTTCGCCACCGCCATGTATAACGCGGATCACGACGTAGATACCGGCGGCAACCCCTATTACTACTTCATCCGGCAGGCGGGTTTCGCCGTGCTGGGCGTGATCGCCATGTACGTCATCTCCCGCATCGACTACCAGCGGTTCCGGCTGCTGTCGGTGCCCGCCGTCGCCGGCTCCATCGTTCTGCTGATGCTGGTGGTGTTCACCCCCCTGGGGCGCTCCGGCGGCGGCGCCCAGCGGTGGCTGAACCTGGGCATCCGGTTCCAGCCCTCGGAGATCGCCAAGGTGGCCGTCATCATGTTCTT
>CANQZJ010000109.1 GCA_947628315.1 uncultured Oscillospiraceae bacterium | reverse complement strand
GAACTCTCGCGCGTTTTTTAGACGCCTACCGCATTTCGAGTGCGGACCCTTCAACCACTTGGGTACATCTCCATGATAGAATTGTCGCTGGGATTTCTGTTAGCATTTTGTTAGCACGGCCTGAAAACGCGCCCTCCCGAACAGCCCGCAAACGCCCTGTTTATGCGGGTTTGCGGCGTTTTGTGGGACACTGCCGCGGCATGATTTCGAGTGCGGACCCTTCAACCACTTGGGTACATCTCCGTATTTCACATTATTCGTTTGGCCAGAACAACAGGGCAGGACTGCGGGAGGCCGCCCGGGCCCTATTAAGATACCCCATTCCGCCGGGAATGTCAATCCTTTTGCGCCGGACGGAGCACCTGCTTCTCCGCCCATTTTCCGCTATGCCAGCGCCAGAGGTACACCGCGCTGCGCACCACCCAGTCGGCGAACCAGGCCAGCCAGACCCCCAGCAGCTCCATGTGGAACACCCGGCACAGCACCAGGCAGCCGCCCACCCGGAAGATCCACATGGACAGGGCGGACACGGTGGCGGAAAAGCGCACGTCGCCGGCGGCCCGCATCCCGTTGGGGAGGGTAAAGGCGGTGGCCCAGAACAGGGCCTTTGCCACGTTGATCAGAACTATCATCCGCACCGTGAGGGCGGCGCTCTCCGCCGACATCCCCGCCACCCGGACAATGGCGGGGCACGCGCCCCAGAGGATCACGCCCATGATGACCAGCGACAGCTCAGAGAGCAGGCAGAAACGCACCGTGTACTTTTTCGTCTCGTCCACCCGGCCGGCGCCCATGCACTGGCCGGCCACGGTGAGCAGCCCCAGGCCGATGGCCTGCCCGGCCATACATTGGACGGAGTCCAGCGTTTGCAGCATGGCCTGGGCCGCCATGACGGCGCTGCCCATGGTAGATACGGTGGACTGCACCACCAGCTTGCCCAGCTGGAACATGGAGTTCTCCACGCCGGTGGGCACCCCCACCCGCAGCACCGTGCCGATCACGGCCCAGTCGGGCCGGATGCGGCGGTAGTCCCGGATGGAGATGGGCAGCGCCTCATTGCGCAGAAGGGCCAGCAGCAGCACCGCGCTGAGGATACGGGAGCCCAGCGTGGCGATGGCCGCGCCCACCACGCCCTGGTGGAACACGAAGATCAGCACCGCGTTGCCGGCGATGTTGGCGCCGTTGGCGATGGCGGCCACCTCCATGGGCGGCGCAGACCTCCCGGCGGCACGGAACACCGCCGCGCCGGTCTGCTGGGCCGCCAGGAAGGGGTAGGAGATCGCGGTGATGAAAAAGTATTGCAGCGCCTGGGCCATCACGTCCGCGTCCACCGAGCCGAAGATGAGGAACAGCAGGGGCCGCCGGAACAGCAGACAGAACGCCGCCATGATCCCGCCGATGGTCACCGCCGACAGCAGCACCTGGTGTGCGGCCGCGTTGGCCTCTTCCCGCTGGCCCCGGCCCAGATGCTGGGCGCAGACGATGACCCCGCCGGTGGCCAGTGCCGCCAGCAGGTTCAGCACCAGGGTGTTGATGGCGTCCACGCTGACCACAGCCGAGATGGCGCTGTCCCCCACATGGGTGACCATCATGGTGTCCGCAATGCCCATCAGCCCGGTGAGGAACTGCTCCAGCATCAGGGGGATCAGCAGGGTGACGATCTGGCGGCGGGTGAACATGAAATAAAAGACCCTCTCTCGATCAAATACGCGCCGCCGGGCGGCGCTTCGTCATTTCAGATAGGCCAGCACCTCATCGGTGCGGGCGCGGGCGTGATCCAACCCCTGCTGCCACAGGGCGCGGATCTTGTCCACGTCCGTCTCCACCCGGGAGAAGCCCTCAGTGCTGTTGGGGCAGAACAGCAGTACATCGCCCCGCTTTTCGGCGGCAAATAACTCCTGGCGGCAGCGGTTGTACTCCGCCGCCCGGCGCCTCATCACGTCGAGGAACCTGGGGTACTTGCGGTAACAGACCTTCATCAGGGGCAGCAGGCTGTCCGGCTTGCGAAGGTAGCTCCGCTCCCGGGTCAGGACGACCACCACCCGGTCGCAGCCCTTCTCCAGCGCCCGCTTCCAGGGGATGCCGTCCGCCGCGCCGCCGTCCAGGCACTTGACGCCCTGATATTCGATGACGGGGAACAGCACCGGCATGGCGCAGGTGGCCTTCATGAGGGTGAACTTCGGGTCGATCTCCGTGGCGGAGAAATAGCGGGGGATCCCCGCCTCGATGTCGGTGACCACTGCCTCCGCCTCCCCGGGCCAGCGCTCCAGGGCGGCGAAATCGTAGGGCACCAGCTCCGCCGGGATGCGCTCGAAGGAGAACTCCAGACCGAAATAACTGCGGTTGCGGGGGTCGACGAGGTTCCGCTTGCCCATGTACCGCCTGTCATTGGCGTAGCGGGTGAGGATCTCCAGGTTGCGGCCATACTGCCGGGAGAGAAAACTCACCCCGTAGGCGATGCCCGCCGAGGCGCCCACCACGTAGTCGAAGTCCAGCCCCGCCTCCAGAAAGCCGTCCTGTACGCCGCTGGAATAGATGGTGCGCAGCGCGCCGCCCTCCAGCACCAGACCTGTTTTCATACCGCAGCCCCCTTTTTTTCAGCATTATATCTCCCTTTGGCCCAAATGACAAGTGCGGCTCCCGCCGGGAATTTCCTTTTCGCCGGCGTTCGCCGGAATCTTTGGATAACCTGCTAAATTTCGTGCTCTTTTGACCGCACTTTACCTTGACTTTGCACAACTGCCACGGTATAATATGGATATGCGACTACGCCTCCCCGCATGGGAGAGGAGCGATAGGAGGTACTTATGAAGACGAAAGACAATCTTAAGGACGCCCTGGCCCGGTTCGGCCAGGGGACAAGCACCGACGCCTACCAATATCTGGGCTGCCACAAGGAGACCCGGGACGGGCAGGAGGGCTTCATCTTCCGCGTCTGGGCGCCCCACGCCAAGTGCGTGCGGCTGTCCGGATCCTTTAACGGCTGGGCCACCGACGCCCCCCCGATGGATCGGCTGGACGGCGGTGTGTGGGAGGCCTTCGTTGCCGGCCTGCACGACTATGACGACTACAAGTACTACATCGAGAAGCCCGATGGCTCCTGTGTGTTCCGGGGCGACCCCTACGCCTTCCACTGGGCCACCCGGCCCGGCAACTCCTCTAAGGTCTACGATCTGAATGGCTACAAGTGGGGCGACGGCTCCTACATGAAGGCCCGGGCAAAGAAGACGTTGCTGAACAGCCCCGTGAACATCTATGAGATGCACCTGGGCTCCTGGCGGATGCATGAGGACGGCAACCCCTACAACTATGTGGATCTGGCCGAGCAGGTGGCCCAGTACGCCTCCGAGATGGGCTACACCCATGTGGAGCTGCTGCCGGTGAGCGAGTACCCCTACGACCCCTCCTGGGGCTATCAGGTCACCGGGTACTACGCCCCCACCTCCCGGTACGGCACCCCCAAGGACTTCATGAAGTTCGTGGACATCCTCCACAACGCCGGCATCGGCGTTATCGTGGACTGGGTGCCCGCCCACTTCCCCCGGGACGAGCAGGGCCTGTTTGAGTACGACGGCGACTGCTGCTACGAGCCCGCCGACACCGTCATGCGGGATCACCCCGACTGGGGCACCCGGGTGTTCGACTACAGCCGGTACGAAGTCCGCTCCTTCCTGATGTCCAACGCCATGTACTGGGTGAAGGAGTACCACATCGACGGCATCCGGGTGGACGCGGTGGCCTCCATGCTCTACCTGGACTACGGCCGCCGGAATCGGGAGTGGCACCCCAACAAGGACGGCGGCAACATCAACCTGGACGCGGTGCAGTTCCTTCGGGACGCCAACGCTGCCGTGCTCAGCTACGACCCCAACGTGATGATGATCGCCGAGGAGTCCACCGCCTTCCCCATGGTCACCAAGCCGGGGTACGACGGAGGGCTGGGCTTCAATTTCAAGTGGAACATGGGCTGGATGCACGACATGGTCAGCTATATGTCCACCGACCCCCTGTTCCGCAAGGGGATCCACAACAACATCACCTTCTCCCTGACCTACGCCTTCTCGGAGAACTTTATCCTGCCCCTCTCCCACGACGAGGTGGTTCACGGCAAGTGCTCCCTCATCAACAAGATGCCCGGCGAGTACGACGACAAGTTCCAGAACCTGCGCACCTTCTACGGCTACATGATGACCCACCCCGGCAAGAAGCTGCTGTTCATGGGCAGCGAGTTCGGCCAGTTCATCGAGTGGGACGAGAAGAAGCCGCTGGACTGGTTCCTGCTGGACTATGACAAGCACCGTCAGCTCCGGCAGTACGTGAAGGATCTGAACCACTTCTATCTGGATCACCCCGCCCTCTGGGCCAACGACACCGACTGGCAGGGCTTCCAGTGGATTGCCTGCGACGACGCCGACCAGAGCGTCATCTCCTTCCGCCGCATCGACCCCAAGGGGAAAGAGATCATCGTGGTGTGCAACTTCTGCCCCGTCCAGCGTGACGGCTACGTCATCGGCGCGCCCAAGGCGGGCACCTATGTGCCGGTGCTGTCCAGTGACGACGAGAAGTACGGCGGCCATGGCACGCCCCTGGCCCCCGTCAAGGCCAGGAAAGAGCCGTCTCACGGGCTGGACTATTCCCTGGAGCTGACCCTGCCCGCCATGGCCACCGTGTTCTATGAGCGCAAAACCACCAGGTCTACCAAGGCGGAGGCCGGCGAGGCCGCCCCCGCCAAGACAGAAAAGAAACCCAGCGCCCGCAAGACCACCGCAAAGACCGCAGCCACCAAAACCAAAACCGCAAAAAAGTAAAATAAGAGGGGGACGACAACCGTGATTGAACGTAAAAAAGAGTGTATCGCCATGCTTCTGGCCGGCGGCCAGGGCAGCCGGCTGTACGTGCTGACCGAGGACACCGCCAAGCCCGCGGTCCCGTTCGGCGGCAAGTACCGCATCATCGACTTTTCCCTGTCCAACTGCGTCAACTCCGGCATCGACACCGTAGGCATCCTGACCCAGTATCAGCCCCTGGAGCTGAACGACTACATCGGCAACGGCCAGCCCTGGGATCTGAACCGGAACTTTGGCGGCGCCCACGTGCTGCCGCCCTACACCCGGGCCAAGCACAGCGACTGGTACAAGGGCACCGCCAGCGCCATCTACCAGAACATCGCCTTTGTGGATCGCTACAACCCCAAGTATGTGGTGATGCTCTCCGGCGACCACATCTATAAGATGGACTACCACAAGATGCTGGAGTTCCACAAGGAGAAGGGCTCCGAGTGCACCATCGCCGTCATCGACGTCAGCGACGCCGAGGCCACCCGCATGGGCATCATGAACACCGATGAGAACATGGCTATCATCGACTTCGAGGAGAAGCCCAAGCACCCGAAGAGCAACCACGCCTCCATGGGCGTGTACGTGTTCACCTGGGAAGTCCTCCGCCGGTACCTGATCGCCGACGAGGAGGATCCCAACTCCGAGAACGACTTCGGCAAGAACATCATCCCCGCCATGCTGAACGACGGCTGCAAGCTGTTCGCCTATCCCTTCGAGGGCTACTGGAAGGACGTGGGGACTCTGGACAGCCTCTGGCAGGCCAACATGGATCTGCTGGATCCCACCAACCCCCTGAACATCCAGGATCCCAACTGGAAGATCTACGCCCGGAACTATGCCAACCCCGCCGCCCGCATCGATCCGGGCGCCACCGTGCACAACTCCCTCATCGGCGAGGGCTGCATCGTCCGCGGCAAGGTGGAGCACTCCGTGCTGTACACCGGTTGCGTGGTGGAGGAGGGCGCTACCGTCACCGGCGCCGTGGTCATGCCCAACACCGTGGTGAAGAAGGGCGCCGATGTGAACTACGCCATCATCGGCGAGCGCTGCTCCATTGAGGAGGGCGCCACCATCGGCGAGAAGCCCGAGGGCGGCGATCCCTTTGCCCACAACGGCATCGCCGTGGTCGGCCACAGAAAGACCATCGCCGCTGGCGCCGTGGTCAAACCCAAGGAAATCGTTTAAAGGGGGGCGCACATCATGAATATGACTGGTATCATTTTCTCCGAGATGTACGGTGAGGATCTGGGCGTCTTCACCCACGACCGCAACCTGGCGGCCATCCCGTTTGGCGGTCGTTACCGCCTGGTGGACTTTGTGCTGTCCAACATGGTCAACTCCGGCATCAACAACGTGGGCCTGCTGGCCAAGCAGCACTACCACTCTCTGATGGATCACCTGGCCAACAACCAGGAGTGGGATCTGAACCGTAAGAACGGCGGCCTGCTGCTGCTGCCCCCCTTCGCCTCCGAGTCCGTCACCCAGAACAACCGGGGCAAGCTGGACGAGCTGCGCAACGCCCTGAACTA
>CANQZJ010000108.1 GCA_947628315.1 uncultured Oscillospiraceae bacterium | reverse complement strand
GGAGACGACGAACTCACCCTGGCCAACTTCGACGACTACACGGAGGAGGACGTCTTCCTGGACGTGACCGGTATCACTGAGGACGATTTCCGCTTCCTGCGGGACGGCGGAGATTATACGGACCCGGAGACTGGTGTGACAGAGCATTTTGCCGGACACCTTTTTGACGAGGTGGTGTTCAACGATTCTATCCGGGAATTTCTGAAAAAGAAGCGGGAGCTGGCCGACTATTTCGATGAGAGCCGGGAGGAGGACATATTCGACTACATCCCGCCCCAAAAGACCAATCAGATCTTCACGCCCCGGTGGGTGGTGGTCAAGATGGTGGATGAGCTGAAGGCGGAAAACCCAGGTTGCTTCGACGACCCGGACAACACCTTCGCCGATCTCTATATGAAGTCCGGCCTCTACATCACCGAGATCGTCAAGCGGCTCTACCGGAGCGAGAAGATGTGCCAGCTCTTCCCGGACGACAGGGAACGCATCCGTCACATCCTGGAAAGGCAGGTCTACGGCATGGCGCCGACGCGAATCATCTACCTGATTGCCACGAACTACATACTGGGATTTGACGAGGATATGAAAAAGGCTGCGACCCACTTCGCCCAGGCCGACGCGGCGGAGGCGGCCAAGAGCGGCACACTGCAGGCGCTGGTGGATCAGTGCTTTGAGGAACAATAATCATCCCTTGAAACAAAGGGCGCACTTCTATACATGGCCTGACGGCCATGTATGTGCGCTCTGCGAGGCAGCAGCCCGGACGCACGAATGTCCGGGCTGTTTTTGCGTCGCTGCTGCTCCGTACAAGGGGCGGCCCCCTTGTGACGCTTGCGCGCCTATCCCCCCGCTGCCTGCTGGCGGCGGGAATTATTGATTTAGGAGGAATTCTATGGAGAAAACCAGAGAGCAATTACTGGCCGAACAAGAAAAAGACATCATCCGATTGGAACAGTACCAACACCGGCTGGAACGGCTGGAGAACCGGGCAAAGTATTTGAGCAAGGCCGAGCGGACCGCACGGACGCACCGGCTCATCACCCGCGGGGCCGCCGTGGAGAGCATCGTCCCGGAGGTCAAGACAATGGCTGAAGTGCCATTTTACTCCCTCATGGAGCAGATACTTTCTCTGCCAGAAGCCCAGGCCGTTATCCATGGGACGCTGCACGGGGAGGATTTGTAAATGGCCCTCTACCATTTTCATGTCACCCAGATCAAGCGCAGCGCCGGTCAGTCCGCCATCGCCTCCGCCGCCTACCGGTCAGGCGAAAAGTTATACAGCGAATACTATGGCGAGACCAGCGACTACAGTAAAAAGAAGGGCGTGATACGCTCAGAGATACTTCTCCCGGCAAATGCACCGCAGGAATATGCTGACCGGCAGACCCTATGGAACGCCTTGGAGCAGGTGGAGCGGAACAAAGACGCCCAGCTTGCATATAGCTTTGACATTGCCTTGCAGAACGAGTTTTCCCTGGAGGAGAACATCGCTCTCGCAAGGCAATTTGTATCGGAACAGCTTGTCAGCCGGGGGATGATTGCGGACTTTGCCATCCATATGCCGGACAAGGAGATACAAAATCCCCACTTCCACATCCTCTGTCCCATCCGGCCATTGAAGGAAAATGGGAAATGGGGATACAAACAGCACCGCGTCTACCACCTGGACGAACAGGGCAACCGCATCCTTGACGAGAATGGCAAAGCGACCTTTGACGCCGTACCAACTACCGATTGGGGCAGCCCGGAGCGGCTGGAATCCTGGCGGGAAGCATGGGCCGCGCTGTGCAACGCCAAGTTTGAGGAAAAGGGCCTGGATTGCCGGATAGATCACCGTTCCTATGAACGCCAAGGCATCGACCAGATACCGACGGTCCATGAGGGCCCCGCCGTCCGGCAGATGGAGGCAAAGGGCATCCCTACCGACAAGGGCGACCTCAACCACTGGATACGCTCTACCAACGCCGCCATCCGCAGTCTGCGGGAGAAGATCGCCACGTTGCTGGACTGGCTGAAGGATGTCAGGCAGGAGCTGTCCCAGCCCCAGCCGCCCAACCTGGGTGAGCTGCTGGGCGATTACATCGCCATACGAAACGCCGGAGCATGGAGCCAGAAGGCAAAGCGGGGCAATCTGAAGCAGTTTGTGGAAGCCTATAACTACATCATGGAGAACAGACTGTTCACGGTGGAGGCGCTGGAAGAACGTGTTGCTGATCTCAACAGCCAAGTATCCAGGCTGAAATCGGAGATGGATGCCTCCGACAAACGCCGGAAGGAACTGAAGGACCTGTTGCAGCAAGCGGAGAACTACGCCCTGCTAAAGCCCATATTTGATGAGATGAACGGCATTCGGTGGAAGGGCCAGCGGGAGAAGTACAGGCAGGAGCATGAACGCGAGCTGCGGCAGTTTTACATGGCCCGGCGCAAGCTGAAGGATTCCTTCACGCCGGACGGCCAGCTGCCCATCTCCGCTTTGCGGAAGGAGATGGAAACGCTGGCACGGGATCACGAGGCCGCCTATACCAAGTACAAGCCTCTGCGGGACAATCTCACAAAGCTGCTGCAGGTCCGGCATCACATCAATGTGGCGCTGGAACAGAAGAATATTGAAACTCCTGTCCCGCACCGGGACAAATACGAACGATAGGGAGGTGAACCTAAAGATACCACCCAGCAGGTATCCGCAACTGAATAATAAATGGAGGTAAACATTGGGTCGTAAGAAAAAACTCTTAAACGACACCAACATCCCGCAGCATGAGATCGAAAAGCTCGCCCGGTGCTTCCTGCCGGACATCCTAGCGTTCTATGAGAGCGAGGAGGGCCAGCGGGAATTTGCGGCGTGGAAAGCCCAGCGGGAGGCAGAAAGACACCTCCAAGACATCAAGGAGTAAATAACGCCAGCGGCGGCAGTCATCTGACTGCCGCCGCTATACAGCTATCAATACTCTTCTATCCTATTTTGTTCATCTGACAACTCTGCGTATCTTAAAATCACCTTTTCCAACTCTGTTAGTAGATTTCTTCTGTTGCTAACGCTTGTTTTATCCAGAATTGTATAATCAAAACTGATAATGCGAAGCATGAAACCCAAATCCCAATGCATGTTTTTAGCAAACAAACTTAACTGTTCATTTGTAGATTTGATATTATGCTCAGAAGCAACCCTAAAACCTGAAATAATGTCACTAAGAAGCTCCATATTGGCCGTATCAAAGGAACTTAACAAGTCATTTATTTCTTCTAAGGATTGTTTCTCAGCAATAAGGGCATTCCTTTCTGAAATTGAATAAAACTTATGTGAATTGAGTATGCATGTAGTTTCCTGCATAAGAGCATTATTTTGCTCATCTGATAATGTAACCTGTGTGTCATACTGCTCAATCTTAACAAGATAATACAATATACAAAAAACAAAGACATACGGGGCAAGGTCATATTCTCCATCTAGAAGTGCGTTCATTTGATTCTCATATAGTCTAATCTTTATACTATGAGCGTTTCCGCCAAGGCGTTTCTCGTGGTACCATTGATTGTAAGGTATAGATTGGTCGCTTATATCCTCTTGCGATAACGCTTCGTTTGCATTAATTCTAGAATTTAAATACTGCCTAGTGATATTTAATGAAGAAATCCTTGAATTAATTTCATCAATTAGTGAAACTGGAATTGGCAACAAACATTCAACAGTTTCATAATTGACAAACCAAAGCTGCTCTTCTATCTCTTTTGTAGAGTACTTGAGTTTTAGAGATTTGTATATTTGGTCTGCCAACTCAGTCGTATCACTCTCTTTTGATATGAATTGAAGTATAGAATATAATTCACCAGTATCAACAGAGAGAACATTACCATTTTCCAGTTTTGATATAAAAGCAGGGCTTTTATTTATATGTTCAGCAAGACTCTTTGCTGTTATTTTGTTTTGCAAACGAATACTCCGTAACGTCTCTGCTAACTCAGATGTAACGATTGCACGAGGCATTTCAGCACCTCCTAATTTAATGGATTAATATTATATCACGGGCTAGCAACAATGTCAATAAGTTTACTAAATTAATTATATTGGAAAATTATTTACTAAATATATTGACTTTCAAACAAGCTTTGTGTTATACTCTTATCAGTTCTGAAAAGGAGGTGAAAACCATGGCAACAAATCCCCCGAAGGGTGACGGACATAGAAACGGTGCAGTCAGGCATCGTTCGCAGACATTCAACCCTGTTACACAGCAATGGGTGAAACGTGACACGGATACTGGTCGCTTTATGGATGTCAAACAGGATGGCACACCATTTAAGGGCGTTCGTAAAGAAAACTAGCATTCATCTGTAGTTGAGAGGTGGGTTCACCTCTCAACTACAAGAATACATATTTGCATATTGGTTTACTGAAAGAAATAAGGAGTAACAGAGTGGCCGAAAAGAACAAGCTATCAATATATCTAATCAAAGATGAGTATTCAGATTCTGATCAACAAATCCTTAAGTCACCCGATGGGCTCTGTATTGATGTAAAAAATGTTGGGAAGGCATATATTATACCTTCTCGATTCAATGTTCCATCTTGGGTAAGCACTTTCTTCTGCAACGAACTTGGAGACGTCCCCCTATTTACCGCCAACTCTCGTGCTGTCTTGATCAGTAGGGTTGTTATCACTGATGGGATCACAAAGACTTTCGCTGTCACTTTAGGCTATGGAAAGAATATGCTTGCAGACAGTGTGTATGAAGAGGATTTTGGACTTAGGGTCGTTATGAATACAATCGAGCCAACAAGTCTAAGACGAATCAACAGGGTTAATGTTGGCGGCAACCAAAAAACCAGCAACGAACAGCTACCCCTCAAGTCAGACATAGACGGTTTTGGGTTTGATATTGACCGCGATCTTATTGGAACAATCACTGGTTACTCTGATGATCAAGAATTTGTTAAAGGCATCTTGACTGGAAGTGATATGTTCAGTTTAACCACAGAGGTTGATATCAATAATCTGGTTGACTTTTTAAAATCTCTCTATTCTCGTTATATATCCAATGCATACAAAGAAAACTTTGGCTGGGTTGATCATATCCGAAAGGTTAAGAACCGCTCATTAATATCTGCACTTGATACAGAAATGCTTATCCAAATTATTAATAAATCTCCTAGTGTGTGGATGGCTGTTCCAGACGTAATCAATTGGGAGGATATACAAGGATTCAGGTACTGTGGTAAAGAACTCCATGACGACATTAACCTCGACATTGTACTAGAGGGATTTAAAACCGGCCTTACACATATTGATCAACTGAAGAGCAAAAGAATCTATGCCATTCGGGCGGATAATGGCGCAGAATATTCTTCTTGGTCGGCTTACAAGTGCATCTATGGAGAAATCGAACATAATGGATCAACATACTGCATTAATAATGGCAGATGGTTTTGTGTTGACAAAGATTTTGTTGATTCAGTCAATGCAGAGTATGATCGCCTCCCAGTATCAGAATTTCCCTTTTTATCGCATCAACCAGGATTTAAACGGGAAAGTGAATACACCGATGCATTTGTCAACTCAGATCCTAATCACCTTCTATGTATGGATATGAAGCTTATCGCTCATGGGAGCGGACATAGCAGAATCGAACTGTGTGATGTCCTTACGACTGATGATACATATATCCACATTAAGCCGTATTCTGGCTCCTCTACACTTAGTCATTTATTTAATCAAGCAGTGGTGTCTGCCGAATCTGTTATGAGCGATAGCGAGTTTCGGTCAAAAGCAAACGAGAGAATTAAACGTGAATCTGATAATAGTAACTTCTTAATCTCAGCCAATGTTCACCCAACTGTAATACTTGCTATAATCTCCAAATCCAATGAAGAACGGCCGCCAATACCGTTTTTTAGCAAAATTGCGTTAAGATATGCGTCAAGGAGATTAAGAGCATACGGCTGCAAGATTTCCATCAAAAACATACACAGAGATTGAGGTTAGGAGCGCACACGCTGGTCTGTTCCTAGTGTGTTGCCCGTTATCCACTTGTGCTTTCTTCTAATAATATTGTTATTTCTTCTTTGGTCCTCTTGGCTTCGATGTCGCCCTCTTGACGACCCCATTCCTGAAATGTGTCGCCTCATAGGGCTCAAACCAAAACACAAATCCGAACCCATCGCCTACTGGGAAGGGTCCCAGGTGGTTCGGGTTCGGATTATGTTGGTTTGGTGCCGGTGGCGGGGGTCGAACCCGCACGGTGTCGCCACCGCCGGATTTTGAGTCCGGTACGTCTGCCAATTCCATCACACCGGCGTTACCGGAACATTATACATGGTTACCGATCGGAAATCAAGTCCCTCAGCCCGCCTTCATGGCCAGGAAGGCGTTGATGAACCCGTCGATATCCCCGTCCATCACCGCCTGGATGTTGCTGTTTTCAAAGCCGGTGCGGGTGTCCTTGGCCAGGGTGTAGGGCATGAACACATAGGACCGGATCTGACTGCCCCACTCGATCTTCATCTGCACGCCCTTGATGTCTTCGATCTTCTCCAGGTGCTCCCGCTCCTTGATCTCCGCCAGCTTGGCACGGAGCATCTCCTTACAGTTTTCCAGGTTCTGGAAGTGGCTGCGCTCCACCTGGCTGCTGACCACGATGCCGGTGGGCAGGTGGGTCAGGCGGACGGCGGAGCTGGTCTTGTTGAC
>CANQZJ010000107.1 GCA_947628315.1 uncultured Oscillospiraceae bacterium | reverse complement strand
AAGTGGTCCACCGTCAACCATTACAAGTACGAGGTTGAATCTCACATCGTCCCCGCACTGGGCCGCTACCAGCTCTCTCAGCTGGATCCCCACCGCATCCAGTCCTTTTACAACTCACTTCTGCGGGGGAACGGCGGAAAAAATTCACTGAACCCCAAGAGCGTCCGAAACGTGCATGGCATCCTGAGCAAGTGTCTCTCAGTCGCTGTAAAGTTAGAATACCTGCGCCGCAACCCGGCGGAGATGGTCACTCTGCCCCGCGTGGAACGCAAGGAGATCCGGCCCTTGACCGACGCCCAGGTCAGCGCGTTGTTGGCCGTGGTCGGTGACGACGGCTATGGCACGCTGATCAAAGTAGTGCTGTTCACAGGGCTTCGGCTGGCGGAGGCCATCGGCCTCACCTGGGACTGCGTGGACTTTGAAAAGCGGAGGCTGATCATCAGCAAACAACTCCAACAGCGGCCCTTGTCTGAAGGGGGATTTACCTTTACATCCCTGAAGAATGACCGATCCCGCGTCATTGCTCCCGCCCCATTCGTGCTTGACGTGCTGAAGACTTGGCGGCAGAGGCAAGCGGAGGAACGCCTGAAAGCGGGCTGGGAGTGGAAGGGCTGGAAGAACGAACAGGAGCGTCAGACCTCCTTTGTGTTCACCAGCGAGATGGGAGATCACCTCTATCCCCAGACCACCTACCTCCACTTCAAAAAGGCCGCCGCACAGGTGGGCGCGCCTGACGCCAGAGTGCATGACCTCCGGCACCAGAATGTCAAGCTAAAAACAAAAAATATTAGGATGGTTTGGGCCATCCTAATATTTATTCTAATTTTGAACCTGTAGAGAGAAGTACATTTCTAACTTTATGGTTTTTACAAGAAAAAACGTTCAGCAGATTAGGATAATGAAATTTGTGTGAAACTGAAAGTAGGATATTATTTTTACCCGAATTCGCATTTATAATCGAGATAATTTTCCATTCGCTTCAAATCAACTTCTCCATCAAGGTAATCTTTGGGATTTATAGAAATAATCAATTTACCGACAACTTTATTTTTTGATTGAATGAAGCAATCAACTATCTTTTGATACACAATATCTTTAGTTGCTTCTTGGATTGCAGCTCTCCCTGAACCAATGAGTGGAACGCAAAGTGTATCGCAATGCCCCATCTTCAAAATTGCACCAACTACGGCAGATAGGGAAAGAGCAATATTCTTAATTGTCTGTTCCATAGGTTTTCCATATTTGTTAACATCATTTATAGCAACGAAGTAAAAGTGCTTCCTCTTGTAGTCAACTTTTGCTACTGTGCCAATCGGATATTTCTTGACTGGACCAAAGCAGTCGATAGTGTCCTTCCCGACAACTCCTTGCCCCTTTAGACTTTCGCAAATCATTTTGTCTAAATCTTGGACATGTTTTTTGAAATATTTTAACTGGAACCTCCCCTGAACACTTTGTGGACTAATATATTCGTTGTCCATTTTGGTGCGGAAAAAGGTATTGGTTGGAATTACAAAACTATTAGCAGTTCTATTTGAGAAGATGTCCTTGACACTAATTGCGATTTGCATATCACGATTGGATACAATTCTACAGAAATTGATCCTTTTACGATTACGTATCCACGAGGTGAGGAAACCAACAACTACAATCATCTGCCAATGACCTTTTGTCCATGCCTCCAATTTACCCCATTCCGCTAAATCATTAAGTAAAACTGCTACCGAAAAAAATGATGATATATAGGCGATACCTGTGCAGATTAACTTCCATACAGCTTTTAGCGTATTCACTTCTCCTGTAAGCGATTTCCAAAAGATTTTTATCTGATTAATCATATCCTAATGCCTTCTTAATATAGGAATAGTTTCCTACTTTGCTACCAAGGGCATTCTTTGTCCAGAAGGGATAAGCCTCCGCCTCATAGGCTTTCATGTAAGAGGGAAGCCAACTGGGCTGCTTATTTAGAGAATTGTATATTATAATAATAGTTTTTCCCTTTCTTTCAGCTTGGCGAAATTCATGTTCAAGGTAGGAATATGAGTTGATATTACCCAAGTCATCGTTTGGTCCAGGAGTTAAAACCGTGTCCCATTTACAAACACTCGTTCCGTTTGCATTTTTCTTATAGGGTGTACACTCACACCCCGCCTCACCGTTGAAACGCCTGCATACACTTCCTGCAGTCCGCAGAGCTGTTTTATCGCCAATAATGATAATTACAGCCGAAGACGCCTTAATTTGACTATTAAACTCTTTTTTTAAATCGCAAGGCCGACAATCGGGATCTTTTGAGATGCTACCAGAAACTACTTCGGCAGTGTCAACATAATCTACCTTATGAAGATTATCACTTCCCCATTTATGAAGTTCTTCTACAACATCACGATCCCCGCTTACCACAGAATAGTCTGCACTAATATAAACCCGCTTGCCCATATTTCCACCCTCCCTATAATATTAAACTCTTTATTATGGCTATCGAGCGAAGGCAGCCGATTAAAACCACGCAATTCGACAATAACCTAATCTATATTCCATTTTACCACAATCTTCCCTCCGCCGTCTACTACCACTTTTTCAATACAGTCCACGATTTCACTGAGTGGAATATCCCTGCCACTGGCGGAAAGAAGCTTGCGGAACCTAGCGTATTGATCTTCATAGGCATCCTTGTCCTCTGTAGCCTGAATAAGAGCTTCTTTTGCCTGGTTTGCAATATCCTGTACTACGCGAAATTCTTCTTTACTGATTTCTCCTTGTACATACTGTTCGTAGTGCTCCATTGCGTTGATCCAAGCCATCGTCTTACGCTGCGCAAGATTTGCAATTTGTTCTGTGTACTCTTGGATCTTCTGTTTATATGCTGAATTTGTAATATAGTGTTCATTTACATAATCTTTCAACTGGCGATAGATAGCACGGAAAACATCTTCCTCTCGGATATACATCCCACTGCATTTGCCAACTCCCAAACGATTCTTGGTGATGCAGGTGAAGAAGTGCCAATCGGCATGATTAGTGCCACGTTTGCGTTGCATTTTTCCGCCGCAGCACCCGCATATTACCTTGCCTTTTAGAATGTTGTCTGCCGACTGCCACTGTGGCACTACATTGTATGCCCTAGCCTGGAAGACCTTTTGAATGGCATCAAATGTGCTGGATTCAACCAGCGGTTCATGGGTGGCCTCCACCGTTCGCTTTTCTTTCCCCTGTACCAGCATTCCCGTATATGTGCGATTGGTAAGGATGTACTTCACAGACCTGCTGTTCCAACTGCCATTACCATCGGCAAAGTTTCCAGCTAAACCTTGGGCCCTAGCGTACTGGATCGGTGTGGGGATGCCTCTCTCATTCAAATACCGAACAATACCGGTCACCCCAATGCCGCTTGCTGACATTTCAAAAATCTTCCGAACGATGACCGCTGCTACCGGGTCAGGAACAAGTTGGTTGGGATTCTCATTGGATTTCTGGTAACCGAAAGGAGCTTTTGGTCCAATGAACTCACCACGCTGTGCTTTCATATCTAAAACAACCTCAACTTTCATTTTTGTTTCAATGGATGCCTGCTCATTGAACAAATTAATAAGCGGTATACGTATACTGGATTGGATACATGCAGATTTATCTCTGTTAGTTATGCCATCGGTGGTATCGAACTGGTCGTTGATTGAGACAAATCGAACGTTATTGCTTGGAAAGAACACTTCAAGGTAGTAACCCACAGTGATGTAATCCCGCCCTAAACGAGAGAGGTCTTTTACAACGACGCAGTCAATTTTACCCTTCTGTATATCATGGAGCATCTCTTGAAATGCTGGCCGGTCAAAGCGTTTACCGCTGAAACCGTTGTCGATATAGTAACACGTAATGGGAATTTGATGTTGGTGTCCCCATTCTTCAATCATAAGCCTCTGATTTTCTACAGACCCGTGGTGATCTCTGTTAAGAACGGATAATCGGATATAGCCTACAGTATTTTTACTGACTGGAGCAGCCAATTCAGGGTGTTTTCTGCTTTTTCGCGCCACAATAACATCTCCTTTATCAAAAAGGGCTATGGCGTAAACCATAGCCCTTGAGGGGATTATATCATGTTCTGTTTTCCACTTCCACGAGGATGACCTCATTTTCCGCTTCCACGAGCTTAGCCACACCTACGCCGTGCTGTCCCTGCAAAACGGCGACGACGTAAAGACGATCCAGGGCAACCTGGGTCACGCCACAGCGTCCTTCACGCTGGATGTCTACGGACACATCTCGGAGCGCATGAAAGAGGACAGCGCGAACCGCATGCAGAAGTACATCGAGAGGCTGTAAAATATTTCATAAGGGTCAGCGTAAGGGTCAAACGGATATAAAAAACCCCCGGAGCCTTAGAACTCCGGGGGTTCCGGTGTAGTAATTTCCCGAAAACACTACTTTTTGTTTCACTGTTGAGCAGCATATTTTAGGAAAAAGTGTCCGCACCTGCTTATCCTGATAATGAGCAGAGTCCGATACCGTCAAGGTGGCGGTGCCGGACTCTGCTCATTTTCAATTCACACTAAGTTGCGATATCTGTTCCCATTGGAGAGTGAACCTCTCATCCACGTCCATATTTGTATGGTAGTGACCGAAGAACCATTTGCTGAACAGGCATAGTTGCCGCACAGTTTCCAGAAAGTCGGTCAGGCGGTCAGGTTTATAGTCTGGCGATATTTGTGGGAGGATCCCGCTGGGCGCGCTGTGGGTGAGGACGCAGTCCACACACCAGCCGACTCGATCCAGATTTGCGAAGGCTTCCTCATACTCCGCCTCGCTGGGCATCTCTTCCGGCCACCAGGAATATCCCAGCACCCGGAAATACGCTCCCCTCCGCCGAAACTGCCAGTACCTCCTCTCGAAGTCCGGCTCGGCGGGATCAAGGATGCCGTCGTCGATGTCGTGTGAGGCTGCGCCGCCCATGGTGAAGAAGGTGAGCCCGCCGATCTCAAAGACCTGACCGCGCATCAGGTGGATGATGTGGTCGGTGACCCGGTGGATCTTGCCTCCGTGCCATTCCTCCACGGGCAGCGCGTTGAGGCTGTCGAAATTTTCGTGGTTCCCGTCCACGAACAGCGTCGTGAAGGGCTTGTCCTCCAGCCATTTCAGCCGGCTGTTCTCCGCCTGTGTACCGCTCCAGACACCGCCGAAGTCACCGGTGATGATCATGTAGTCATTCCTGTCCATGATCTTCAACTGCGGGAGATGCTTGGCGGAGAATCGGCCAAAGCCTCCGTGCGTATCGCCAGTCACAAAGATTTTGTTCATGCGGTTTTCCCCTCCTTATTGTGTTCAATGGCCTGCTGTACTTCCGAGCCGTCCTTGAAGCGTATCATAAGCTGATCCCGACTCACCACACGGATACAGCTGATAAGTTGTCGGGCGACACTGTCGTTGAAGCTGTCCAGCGCGCCGTCCTCCTGTTCCGTGGCGGCGGCGATGGCATCCACCCGCTTGGAGATCTCCGAATCAGTCGTATTCATCTGGTCCAGTTCCTCGATCTTCGCTGTCAGGGCTGTCTTGGCGTCAACCAGGCGCATGAGTTCCTTGTCATAATCGGTACAGCTTTCCGAAGCGTCCAGCACCAGAGACAGCAGCTCGTTTTGCCTCTCCTCGATTGCCTGCAGTCTGGCTTTCGCCACCGGCAGGGAGAGTTCCTGCCCCTCCTGAGAGGCAAGGGCCTGGGCGACGCAGTCCATCGTGATCCGTCTGGCATCCCGCTGATGGAACATCTCGTTCATGGCCGCGGTCACAGCGGCCTGCAGCTCTGGTTCCTCCAGTGCCGGGGAGGCTTTGCAGATCCGCTTGCCGTGTTCCAGCCGATTGATGCAGCGCCAGACGTAGCGGCGCTTCCCGTTGGGCATCCACAGCACACGGCGGTATGGGCTGCCACACTCTCCGCAGACCAGCAATTCTGTGAAGGCGTACTTGCCAGAGAACTTACCCAGTTCTGTCTTCGTCCTGGAGCTGGTTTTCCGCAGGCTGGCTCGTCGGGCCATTTCCTCCTGAGTCTTTTGGAAGGTGGCTCGGTCTATAATGGCGGGATGGCAGTCATGAACATAGTATTTTGGGAGTTCTCCGTTGTTCATCCGGCGTTGGTGCGTGAAGAAGTCTGAGCAGTAGGTCTTTTGCAACAGAGCGTCGCCCATGTATTTCTCATTCTGGAGGATTGCTCTCACGGCGTTGCTGCTCCATACGGAGTTCCCCCTCGCGGTTTCAATGCCATCCGCCATCAGATCTTTGCTGATCCTGTAGGTGCTGTGGCCCATCAGATACCGGGCGAAGATGCGGCGGACCACAGCAGCCTGTCCCTCGTCGATCTCCGGTTCCCCGTCGGCGCCCTTCTTATAGCCGAGGAAGCTGTCGTAGTGATAGCTGACCTTTCCCTTCTCAAATCTTCTGACCTGGCCCCAACGTATGATTTTGCTCATGGACGCGCTCTCCTCCTGCGCCTGGCTCATCATGAAGGTGAGGATCATTTCGTTGTCCATGTACAGCGTGTTCACGTTTTCCTTCTCAAACAGTACCCCAACCCCATGCTGCCGGAGCCGGCGCACACAGGTCAGTCCATCCAGAGTATTCCGTCCAAAGCGGGATACCGATTTTGTGACCACAAGGTCGATCTTGCCTTTTTCAGCATCCTTCATAAGTTGGTTGAATTGCTTGCGTTTCTTCATCGAAGTGCCGCTGATGCCCTCGTC
>CANQZJ010000106.1 GCA_947628315.1 uncultured Oscillospiraceae bacterium | reverse complement strand
CACAGCATCCCTTACATTGTAGCACACGACCTTGGAGAGGGTCATTAAAAACTACTACTCTATAATACAAGGACGGCTCCGGTGAACTATCGGGTGCCTGAGAATATTCCGCCCGCTATCAAGTACCACACAATCGTCGCAGACCCGCCCTGAACCAAGAATCAAACGTCCGGAGACAGCAAGTATGGGGGCACTATCAATCACTACCCCCTCATGAAGCTCGACCTCATTAAAAAGCTCCCGGTGTCTGACTTGGCCGCCGACGATGCCCATCTCTATCTCTGGGTGACCAACTCGAACATAGACGAAGGACTGGAAGTGATCAAGGCATGGGGCTTTCGTTACATTACGATGTTCCATTGGATCAAGCCCAAAATGGGAGTTGGTAATTATTTCCGCAACGCCAGCTAAACCTGTCTGTTCGCAGTGCGCGGTAAGCTGCCGCCCAAATTTCGCAGCCAGATCAATTGGCTGATCAGCTACCCTACCAGTCATTCCCAAAAACCGCGAGAGGTGATCAGTATTGTGGAGCGGATCTCGCCGGGGCCGTATTTGGAGCTGTTCTGCCGCAGGCGGCCAGCCAGCCGTGAGAACTGGCACTGCTGGGGCAATGAGACTGAGGGCGGCGCGGATATCTTTATTCCAGGATACCCTGTTCCAAAATATTCCTTTGAACAGTCTGATAAAGAACCTGCCAATTCTGCGCCGGAGGTGAAGCCAGATACCGAGGAGGAGGTGTGATGCACGATGTCTCGAAAAAACGATCTGTGGGACGAGGACGATCCAGATACCCGCAGCCTGTTTACAAGGCTCACGGAGGGAGTCATTACATTCGCCATCTGCTGTTTCCTCCTCCGTTTGGGCGTCTGCTGGCTACTGTCCGTAAAAATACCGCTGCTTGTCATCGCGGTGACGGTAGGCGTGGCCATTATTTCCTATCGCGTGTACAGATGGAGAAAACATCATGATGACTACTAACGCACTGATCTGGCGCGAGGTGTTGATCCAGCGCCCCTATGAGATGGAGACGATCCAAGCGGTCCTTACCCACATCGCGGCTTTGACTTCCCGTGGGGAGATCGTTTGGGAGGCCCGCTGCCGGAATGGGCAGATGCGGTATCTCATTGGGACGCCCAAGAAAAGCGTCAGCCGGGTGCAGGAAGTCCTGCGGGCCCATACCAGTGTGCAGTTCATAGAGGGGTCTCCCCGTGAGAAAGTATCGGTGGCGAGAAAGCTGAAAATCTCAAAGCCGGTCCTGCAGCTTAACACAGATGTGGCGGCGGCCACTGTTCGCGCCGCTCTCGCCGCCATGACCGGTGCGGGATCGGATGTGGAAACCGTGGTACAGGTGACGCTGGGGGCGGCCTACGCCCCCAGCAGTATCCCCAAGAATATGCCGGACCCCACTGCATCATGGTTTAGAGCGGTTTTCGGCAATGTCTATAATGCCACAGCGGATCAGCAGAAGTCTGCACGGGATAAGGCCAGCCAGTACCGCTTTGATGCCGTCGTCCGGGTGGGTGTTTCAGGGGGCCATTCGGAGACCCGGATCAACAACATCATCTCCACCCTCCGGACTCTGGAGAGTGCGGGTGTACATATCCACGCGGAGCGGGATCTGCCCAGCCATCTGAATCTGGCCGCCCTGCCGTGGCGAATGCCGAACCGCTTGTCTGTTAAGGAAACAGCCTGCTTTATGCTTCTCCCCGCCGGGGAGGAAGAACTGCCGGGAACGCCGGGGCTCCACCCCAAGCTGCTCCTGCCGCCGAAGTGGTACCGGGAGCCAAAGGCACAGGCCGCAAAGCGTACCTTTGCAGTAGCCTTAGATAGTGCCCAAAAGCCACTCAGCATTGCCCCCAAGGACGCATTAGAGCACACGGTGCTCTTAGGGCCTACCGGTTCCGGCAAAAGCACTGCCATGCTCCACCTGATCCTTGCAGATATCCGGGCCGGGCGCAGCGTTCTGGTGATCGACCCCAAAGCAGACCTTGTCACAGACATCTTGGAACGCATTCCAGACAGCCGCAAAGACGATGTGGTCGTGCTGGACCCTTCGGACCCCTGTCCAGTAGGATTTAACCCGCTGGCATATCACCAGGACCCCGCTCTTACAGCGGATGCGGTGCTGGCGGTGTTTCAGGAACTGTTCTCTCAAAACTGGGGCATCCGCAGCGCGGACATTCTGTCCGGGGCACTGTTGACCCTTGCCCAGATCAAAGGGGCAAATCTGCTCTGGCTACCGTTTCTGCTCACCGATGAGAGCTTCCGCAAAAAGATTACATCGTAGGTAAAGGACCCCATCGTGCTGGAGCCGTTCTGGAGGAACTTCGAGGCCATGCGGGACAGTGAGCGCCGCACCGAAATCGCGCCGGTGCTCAATAAGCTCCGGCAGATCACCTTCCGTCCCGGCCTCCGCAGTGCCCTCGGCCAGTCCGAGCCGAGATTTTCACTCACCGATCTGTTTCTCAAACGCCGGATCGTGTTGGTACCGCTCAACCGGGGGATGATCGGCGCAGAGAGCGCACGGCTCTTAGGGAGCCTCATTGTAAGCCTTACTTGGAGTCTTGCTCTGTCCAGAGCAAAAATCGCACCGGAGAAACGGCACATGGTGTCCATTTTTTATCGATGAACTCCAAGACTATCTTGCTCTGCCCACCTCGTTTAGTGACGCTCTGTCACAGGCCAGAGGGCTGGGTGTTGCCTATACCGTGGCTCACCAGTACCGTGGCCAGCTCCCGCCGGACATTCTGGCCGGAGTGGATGCTAACTGCCGAAACAAGATCATCTTCGGCCTGAACAGCGACGATGCCAAAGCGTTGGCATCCCAGGCACAGGAGCTGGAGCCGCTGGACTTCATGACGCTGCCCCGCTACGAAATCTACACTGCCTTTCAGTCTGATGGCAGTGCTACGGGTTGGATCAGCGCCCGGACCCTGCCGCCTCCGGAACCTGTCCGTATGGCAGCGGAGCTCAAGGCCGAGAGTATGCAGCGGTATGGCGTCCCGGCAGCTAAGACAGAGCAGTCACTCATCCAACTGATGATGCCGCCCACCCCACCACCGGACTCACTCATAAATGATGCCCCTATCGGGCGAAAGAAGAAAAGTTAAACAAGGAGAACTACTATGACCCCATCCTATGACTCTGAAAAATCAGAGAACAAATACCATAAAGACGGCGAAAAGCAAGCCGCCACCCCTGAAAATGACCCATCCCATCGCCCATCCAGCCGCCCGGACTTTGAAAGCCCGGAAGCGGCGGAACCTGGCACGGTTTCGGCTACTAAGGGATACGGCTCTATCCCCTTGACGGGGATAGCTTCACCCAAGACGGCGCGGGACGTCCACTACAAAAACACCCGCCTGAGCAGGGCGCAGCTGGAGCAGATCGAGTCCCGCCTTACTGCCCGCGACCACGCCGTCCTGCAGGCCATCCGCAAATACCGTTTTCTCACCTCGGCACAGATCGGAACGCTCTATGTGACGAACTGCAGCACCAAGACATCTCAGACCCGCCACCGGAACCTGCTTTTGAAGCGGCTCTCTGATTACGGACTGATCCGGCCTTTAGAGCGGCGGGTTGGTGGCGAGGGCGGCGGCTCATCCCTACAAGTTTGGCATCTTACCGAAGCTGGTTACCGTCTGCTGACACTCAATGATCCAGATGCCGGTCCGCGCAAGCGTACCAAGGAGCCATCCGCCATGTTCTTAAACCACACCCTTGCGGTGGCGGAGTGCGCGATACAGATGACCTGTATCTCCCGCAACAGCTACGACATCGACCTTGAACAAGTGGACTCCGAGCCAGCCTGCTGGCGGTGTTACCGGTATGCGGACGGGCATCTCTGCTACCTCAAACCGGACCTTTTCGTTATCACAAACTACGACAACTATGAGGATCGCTGGTTCATCGAGATGGACCTCGGCACCGAGTCCCCCACAGATGTGGTTGAAAAGTGCGATGCCTATCTCCGATACTTCTACACCGAGATTGAGCAGCGGGAAACGCAGATGTTTCCGCTGGTGGTCTGGATCACTACAGATGAGGCCCGGAAACAGCGGCTTAAGGAGTACATCTCGGAGCACGTCAAGGGTCACCCCAAGATGTTCCTTGTGATCACCCCGGATCAGATAGAGAAAATGCTTCGGCAGTTTATCGATGCAAAGGAGCTTTGCTAGATGGAGGGACAGGATATGTGAGACCAGTGATGGATCGGTGTATGTAGACGGCGGTTCCGTTTACATACGCCGTCCCCTCAAAACAACCATTATGCCCCGTATGGGGTGCCAGAAATATCAATCTAAACGAAGGGAGGCTTACTGCCAATGGACAACCACGACCTGATTGGGCGAAAGGTCGCAAACGATGGCTCAGGGCTGAAAAAGGCTCTGGAGGAACATTACCAAATTAAGAGTCTGAAACACATTGGCAACTTCGTGTTTCGGGCCGAGCTTACAGACGGCTCCGTGCTACTGATCCACACCTACCCGGTGGATCTTGCGATGCAGACGATCACGATCACAGACATTCACAAGGCAATCTGATTATGGAGGAAATGAAAATGAGCGTTACTCTACAGGAACAAAAGAAAGCGGAAGCTCTGCAACGGATGCGCCTGATGGGACTCCGTGAGGAGTATATCCGGGACTTTGAGCAGAACGGCAAAATTCATCTCTCTGCGGGAGATGGGACGCTGCCGGAGCTCACAGCCAAGGACATGGCTATGATCCGCCGTTTCGAGCGGGAACACGATGCACTGGTCTTTCTGGTGGTTCGCGCCGATCTCGGATTCTGCGTCATGGACTCTCTTTTCTATGTCAGCCAGTATGAAGAAGAATGGCCAATGGAGCACGAAGATCTGAAGGCTGGCTACGCCCTGACCTACACCGTCAACTACCAGTATCCGGATTGCTCGGAGTTCGGAAGTATCGCTTTCAGCAGGACGCCGGAAGGTGAGATTGCCCGCAGAGGATAATCTCCGCACCTTACATACGGGGCTGTGAAAAAACACGCCGACTGAGACGTGGATTTTCGCAGCCCCGCTTTTTTTGTGGAAAAAACACAGTTTTTTGAGAAAAAAATGGCACACCTCCCCCTTACCCCCGTGAAACTTGATTGGCTTTTTCTTACGCCGTTTCCAGGAGACGCCTGCGCTTGTTGTGAAATTTGTAGAGGTCAAAACCTATAGACGCAAGTATGACCTCGAGCTCGACCATTTTTAGCCCTCTGCGCCGGATCCTCCGGTATCCAAGGTCCTGTTTCAGGACCCCGAAGGCCCCCTCCGCCTGGATGGAGCGGTTCATCCGCAACAGCGCCCCGTGGATGCTGTTGAGATTGTGGAGAACTTCCTCGTGCATTGCCGTCAGCTCTCGGTTGAGCCTCACTGTCCGCTCCTTATCCGTCTTCTTGCACCTCTCCGCGTATGGACAGCCCGAACAGTCCTCGCACCTGTAGACCTCCTCCTGCCGTCCAAACCTGTTACCCTTCACGCCCTGCCGGTACGCCAACTTGAACTTCCTGCCGTTGGGGCAGATTAGATCTCCATCCTCGTCCGTCTTGAAGTTCACCGCCCGGAATGGGTCGTTTCGGTAACGCTCGTCCTTCGTCTCCCTCTGGTACATGGTGAACTTCATGAACTTCTCCATCCCCATCATGTGGCAGAAGACGTAGTTGTTGTAACTGCCGTATCCCGCGTCCGCCACCGGGTACTTGGGGTAGAATCCGTACAGCTCCTTGAACCTCTCCATGATCGGTATGAAACAGTCCGAATCCGACCTGTACTGCATGACCATTGGCAGAACGATATATTCGTCCGCCACAGCGATCTGCACATTGTACGCCGGTAGGAGCTGGTCGTTGCCCATATAGTCTCTCTTCATGCGCATGAACGTGGCATCGTGGTCTGTCTTGGAGTAACTATTTCTGTTGGGGCCGCAGATTTTCAGCTTTTCTACATATCCAGCTAATCTCGCCCGGTACGACCTGAGCTTTTCATACAGCCGCTGCTCCTGGCTCTTGTGATGGCCGCGCCCCTTTACGAATGTGCTTTCATCAAGCCCCGTCACCTCCAGATAACGTCTCAGAGTCACGTCCAATCCCTCCGGGCTGTACTCTGTGCTCACCGGGATATGCACGCCGGCGTATTGGAGAGTCTCGTTCATTTCCTCCAGCAGCGCTGTGATCTTGCCGTACAGCTTATACCGCTGTTTCTCCGTCCCCTTCTTCCAGACGAAACTGTATTTGTTGGCGTTGGCCTCGAACTTCGAGCCGTCTATGTACACATGCTGCAGGTCCACATGGTCCTTTTCACATATGTAATTTATTATGGCCTTGAAGATGTCCTCTATGCTCTCGGAGAGCCTGTTTGCTATGAAACTTGAAAATGTGTGGTAGCTAGGCGTTTCCCTGTCCATCAGGTATCTGTACCTTAGATCGACCTTGCACCGGTCCTCCAGCGCTCTGACCGACGGTACGCCGCCCATGTCCATCGCTCCAAACAACACAGTCTTCAGCAGTTTGACCTCATTGTATCCCGGCCGTCCCCGGAGGCTGACCACCTCCACAGGCTTGAGATACCGCCCTATTCCGATCTCCTCCATGATCCGGTCAAACTCGAATACCACGTCGCCGATTTCCAAACTTTCTTCAAAAAACTCTGGAAATCTTCCCTGCGATGAGCTATAATGTGTCGTGGTATGGTTTTTCATCACAACAATTATACCAAAAAGAGAAGAGAGTTACCAGGGGGTTCCTTGGTAACTCTCTTCCC
>CANQZJ010000105.1 GCA_947628315.1 uncultured Oscillospiraceae bacterium | reverse complement strand
CTCCCGGCCGTCCCCGGCCACCAGGGCGCGGGTGCGGTGGCGGTCGTCCTTCACCATGCCGAACACCGGCACATGGATATCCAGCTCCGTCATAGCCTCCTCGGCCATGGTCACCTGGCCCGCGCCGCCGTCCATCAGCAGCAGGTCGGGCAGGTCGGCAAACTTCTCGTCGCCGTCCAGATAGCGGCGGAACCGGCGCTCCACCACCTGCTTCATGGAGGCGTAGTCGTCGGCGTGGGCCATATCCTTTAATTTGAACAGGCGGTAGTCCCGCTTCAGCGGCCTGCCGTCGATATGGACGGTCATGGACGCCACGATATCGGCGCTGCCGGTGTTGGAAATGTCGAAGGCCTCGATGCGGTGGGGCGGGTTTTCCAGCCCCAGGAGATTCCCCAGCGCCTCGGTCAATTTAGAGCGGCGCTCCTCGGCGGTGGTGGCCCGGATGACCTCCTCCTGGGCGTTCTCGCAGGCCATGCGGGTGAGCTCCGCCTTCTCCCCCCGCTGGGGAACCAGGAGCTCCACCTTGCGGCCCGCGTTTTCGGCGAGCATCCGGGCCAGGTCTTCCCTGCCCTCAAAGTCCACGGGCAGCAGGATCTGCCGGGGCAGATGGCCCCGGACGGTGTAATACTGGGCAGTGAGGGTCGCCACCGTCTCCGGCTCGTCCTCCTCCAGGGGGACAGACAGCAGCTCCCAGTCCTTGGCGGCCAGCTCCCCCCGCATATAGTGGAGCACCACGAAGCAGCTCTTGGCCTCCCCCCGGTGCCAGCCCACCACGTCGGTGTCGGCAAAGGCGCCGGCCACCGCCTTCTGTTTGGTGGACAGTATTTGCAGATCACGGATCCTGTCTCTGATCTGGGCGGCTTTTTCAAACTGCAGGTTTTCCGCCGCCTGTTCCATCCGGGCGGTGAGCTCCCCCACCACGTCGTCCAGCCGGCCCTCCAGCAGGCGGATGGCCTGGTCGATGCCCACCCGGTACTGGCTCTGATCCATCTGGGGGCGGCAGTAGCCGTCGCACAGGCCCGTGTGGTAGTCCAGACAGGGCCGCTCTTTGCCGATGTCCCTGGGGAATTTCCGGTGGCAGGAGGGCAGCTTCAACGCGGTCAAAAGCGCGTCGATGACGTCGTGGCTGGCGGAGCGGCTGCCGTAGGGGCCGAAATACCGGGCGCCGTCCCGGGCCTCCCTGGCCGCCAGGGAGAACCTGGGGTACTCGTCCTGGACGGACAGGCGGATGAAGGGGAAGCCCTTGCTGTCCTTGAGCAGGATATTGTAGCGCGGCATGTGCCGCTTGATCATGGCGCACTCCAGCACCAGCGCCTCGAACTCCGACTGGACCACGATGACGTCGAAGTGGTCGATCTGGGACACCATGGCCCGGGTCTTCTCGTTGTGGCGGGACTGATCCTGGAAGTACTGGCTCACCCGGTTTTTCAGGGCCTTGGCCTTGCCCACGTAGATGACTTCGCTTTTGGCGTTCTGCATGATGTAGACGCCGGGTTTCAGGGGCAGGGCGTGGGCCTTGTCCCGCAGTTCCTCAAAGGTCACGTCCTCGCCTCCCCCGCTTTTTCATTAGCATACCAGATGGGGCGCTCCCCCGTCAACCGGATTCTGCGCCCCCCGGCAAAAGAAAAGAGCGGAACCTGGATGACCCAAGTCCCGCTCTCTGTCAGTCAGTCGCTTACTCGGAGAAATCGGAGTTGATGAGCTCCACCAGCGCGTCGACGGCGGCCTCCTCATCGGGGCCGTCGGCGATCAGGTTGATGACGGTGCCCTTCACGATGCCGAGGGAAAGGACGCCCAGAAGACTCTTGGCGTTGACCCGGCGCTCGTCCTTCTCCACCCAGACGGAGCTCTTGTACTCGTTGGCCTTCTGGATAAAGAACGTGGCGGGGCGGGCGTGGAGACCGACCTGGTTGGTGACCGTAGTCTCTTTCATAAACATGAGCGTATCCTCCATACTGCCAAATTGGGGTGGAACCGAACCCCTCATTGAACCTTCGCAACGTAAGGATATCAGATTTGCACCGCACCGTCAACGGCAGTTTGCACAAATATAACAGCCAAGTTAGTGAATTGTTCCGCTGGAAATGGGGAATGTGAGACACTTTTCCCTCATTTCAGCGTTACGATGGTCACGCCATCCTCCCCCTCGCCGTAGACGCCGGGGCGGAATTCCTTCACATAGCGGCTCTTTTTCAGGTGTTCCCGCACCGCCTTGCGGAGCGCTCCGGTGCCCTTGCCGTGGATGATGCGGGCGGTCTCCAGCTTGCCCATGAGGGCGGCGTCCAGGAAGTTGTCCACCTCCGCCAGGGCCTCCCCGGCGGTCATGCCCCGGATGTCCAGCTCCGCCTTGGCGGCAGCCGCCCGGAACTCGTGGGTCACGGCGGCGGCGCGGGCTCTGTCCCGCTGGCTCTGCTTCTTCCGGGCGGTGACGTCCTCCAGCACCCGCACCTCGTCCTGCTTTGCTTTCATTTTCAGGATACCGGCCTGGAGCTGGAGGGTGCCGTCCTTGTTGACGGCCACTACCTCCGCCTGGGTGCCCATCTTGACCAGCTCCACCGTGTCCCCCACAACGGCGTCCCGTGTGGGCGGCGGGGCGGGCAGCTCCTCCGGCCTGATGCCCAGGTTGTCCTCCGCCTCGTTGATCTTGTGGCGGAGCTCCGCCCGCTGGTCGTTGTCGTCCACCCAGGCATTCGCCTGCTCCTGGCGGCGGCGCATCTCGTTCAGCTCCCTGAACACCGCGTCGGCGGTGCCCCGGGCCTCGTTGAGGATGGCCCTGGCCTCCGCCTGGGCCCGCTCGGTGGCCTTGCGCCGCTCCTCCTCGATGCGGGCGCGGTACTCCTCCGCCTGGGCCCGGGCCTCCTCCATCTCCCGGCGGAGGCGTGCGGCGGCGTCCTTCTCCTTCTCCATCTGCTGGCGCTGGACGTCCAACTGGGAGAGCACGTCCTCAAAGCGGACGTTCTCCGCGTCCACCCGGTCGGCGGCCTTCTGGATGATATAGTCGGGCAGGCCCAGCCGCCTGGAGATGGCGAAGGCGTTGGACTTGCCGGGGATGCCGGTCAGCACCCGGTAGGTGGGGGCCAGGGTCTCCACGTCGAACTCGCAGGAGGCGTTCTGGACGCCGGGGGTGGTCATGGCGTAGACCTTCAGCTCGGCGTAGTGGGTGGTGGCGGCCACGGCGGCCCCCAGGCCCCGGGCGGACTCGATGATGGCGGCGGCCAGCGCGGCCCCCTCCACCGGGTCGGTGCCCGCCCCCAGCTCGTCAAACAGGATGAGGGCGCCGTCGTCCGCCTGTTCCAGGATGGCCACGATGTTGGTCATGTGGGAGGAGAAGGTGGACAGGGACTGGTCGATGGACTGCTCGTCGCCGATGTCGGCCAGCACGGCGGTACACACCTTGATGACGGAGCCGTCGCCGGCGGGGATGTGCAGGCCGCACTGGGCCATGAGGGTCAGCAGGCCCAGGGTCTTGAGGGTCACCGTCTTGCCGCCGGTGTTGGGGCCGGTGATCACCAGGGTGTCGAAGGTCTTGCCCAGGGTCAGGTCGTTGCGGACGGCGGTCTTTGGATCCAGCAGGGGGTGCCGCGCTTTGATGAGCTCGATGTGATCCCCCAGCACCGGCTCCATGCAGCCCATCACCGAGGACAGTTTGGCCCGGGCGAAGATGCAGTCCAGGGCGATCAGCGTGCGGTAGTCATCCTCGATGTCCGCCTTGAAGTTGGCGCAGTCGGCGGACAGCTCCGCCAGGATACGCTCGATCTCCTTCTGCTCCTTGGCCTGGAGCTCCCGCAGCTCGTTGTTGGCGTTGACCACCCCCATGGGCTCGATGAAGAAGGTGGAGCCGGAGCCGGACACGTCGTGGACGAGGCCCGGGATGTCGTTCTTGTGCTCGCTCTTCACGGGCACCACGAAGCGTCCGCCCCGCATGGTGATGATGGCCTCCCGCAGGTATTTGGCCTGGCTGGACGAGATCAGCCGGTTCAGCACGTCCCGCACCTTGCCGGCGGCGGCCCGGATGTGCCGGCGGATGTCCGCCAGCTCCGGGGAGGCGGCGTCGGCGATCTCCTCCTCGCTCAAAATGGAGTTGGTGATCTTCTCCTCCAGAAAGCGGTTGGCGGTGAGGGAGTCGAAGTAGCCGTCCAGGGCGTTCTTCTCCCCGTCGGAGGAGCGGCCCGCGCCGTACTCCTTCACATTCCGGGCGCAGCGGAGCACCAGGGCCACGTCCAGCAGCTCTTTGGTGTTCATGGCGCCGCCCCGGTCGGCCCGGCTCAAAGGCAGCTCCACGGGGTGGATGCCCGCCAGCCCCGGCGAGCCGTGCTTCACCAACAGGTCGAAGGCGGCGGAGGTCTGCTTTTGCAGGCGCTGGACGTCGCTTTTCACCACGGCGGGGCGCAGGGCCAGGCAGGCCTCCCGGCCCTCGTCGGTTCCGGCCTCACCGGCCAGCATGGCCAGCACCTTGGGCAGCTCCAGCGTCTCGATGGATTTTTCAAACAGTTCAGTCATATGTTCTTCCTTTCAAGCCTTCCCCATAGATGGGGAAGGTGGCGCCGCCGCAGGGCGGTGACGGATGAGGCGTTTTCCTTATGTCGTCAAACTCTTATAGAAGTCCAGCGTGCGGAACCCCCGCTCCAGCCGGGTCAGCAAATACGCCTCGGAGGCGTCCCCCAGCAGGCGGAGCCCCTCCCCCTCCAGCCGGAAGGAGAGGAACTTTTTGCGCTCGCTCCACACGATGTGCCGCAGGGCGGCCAGCGCCGCCGGGGTCAGGGGCATGGACACGCCCTCCCCCAGGGCCTCCCGGCACCCGGCGCAGCACAGCAGCCCCTCTCCCAGGTGGATACGGGGCTCCTCCAGCTCCTCTTTCCCACAGACGGCGCAGCCCTCCAGCTGGGGCTCGTACCCCGCCAGGGCCATGGCCCGCCACTCGAAGGCGGTCTTCACCTGGGCGGGGGGGATGTCCAGCCTGTCCAACGCGTGGAGGCAGTTCAGCGTCAGGGCCAGCAGCTCCGGCTCCGGCTGCCCCTCTTCGGCCAGCAGCTCCGTCACCTCGCAGAAAAAGCTGGCCAGGGACAGCTTCTCCAGGTCGGCCCGGATGCCCTCGAACAGCCGCTCGGCGGCGGTCTCCTTCACCGACCAGCGGCCCTTGTACTCGTAGAGGGTGAACTCCCCCCAGGCCAGCAGCTGGCAGGCCGCCGCGATGGGGCTGCCCTTCTTCCGGCACCCCCGGGCGGACAGGGTCAGCCTGCCCTCCTGCTCCGTCAGGACGGTGAGCACCTTATCCGATTCCTTGTAGTTGACCTCCCGCAGAACGAGGGCCTTGGTGGTCATGTGCATAACGTTCTCCTATGTAGGGGCGGCGAACCGCCGCCCCCTGGTCAATGGGCGCCGCCCATGGCCTCCAGATTGGCGGCCATGGAGGCGTCCCCCGCCGCCTTCACCGCGGAGGGCCGCACCGGGTCGCCCACCGCCGCCAGCGGCCAGGCCTGCTCGGCCATGTCCTCCATGGGGTCGTCCCCCGCCCGGCGGCTCATCACCCAGGCCTCCGGCATGCCGGTGGCCAGAAACAGATTCCAATAGTGATTCATTCCGCATCCCTCCTGCCCTTAGTTTGGCGGGAGAGAATGCGGGTATGAGCGGTAAGTTGTGGGGTCAGCCGTCCGTCCGCCCCGCTAAGTAGTCCAGCGAGACGTGGAAATAGTCGGTCATGGTCAGCAGAGACGACAGCGTGGGCTCGGTCTCGCCGCTCTCATAGCGGCGGTAGGAGCGAAACGCCAGCCCCAACTCCGCCGCCATCTGCCGCTGCGTCAGCCCCGCCTTTTCCCGGAGTTGACGAAGATTTTCCGAAAAAGCGGCCATTTTTCAAATTCCCCCTTGACAGTCCGAATTTGGACTATTATAATAGCGTTATAAAGTCCATTTCTGGACACTTGCGGAGGGTACCTATTATGGATAAACCACTCGACCTATTATACAACAATTACATGGAAAACTTCAACGAACTCCTGCGCATGATGGATCCGGACGAGCTCCGCGCCTATCGGGAGTGCGGGGAACGTCTGGCCGCCCAGGAGCGCAAACTGGCCGAAACCCTCGGCAGGAAGCGTCTGGAATGGTACACCGATCTGCGGGCGGAACGGGAGAACTATCTGGAACGGGCCCTGTTCCGCCGGGGGCTGGCTTTGGGCCTGTACCTGTCCGCGCTGGCCCTGCGCTAATCCTCCGTGTACCCGAAATTCCGGATGGCCGCCGGGTCGTCCCGCCAGTTCTCCTTCACCTTCACCCAGGTCTCCAGATACACCTTTTCGCCCATGAAGCGCTCCATATCTGCCCTGGCCTGGGAGGATATTTTTTTCAGCATCGCGCCCTTTTTGCCGATGATGATGCCCTTATGGCTCTCTTTTTCGCAATAGATGGTGACGGAGCAGTCGATGATGTCGTTGTCCCGCTGGGAGAATTTGGTCACCTCCACGGCGGTGCCGTGGGGGATCTCCTTGTCCAAGCAGCGCAGGAGCTTCTCCCGGACGATCTCCGCCATCATCTGCCGCTCGGTCTGGTCGCTGGCCATGCCGTCGGGGAACAGCCGGGGCCCCTCGGGGAGCCAGTTCGCCAGCTCGGTCAGCAGCTCCTCCACCCCCTCGCCGGACTGGGCGCAGATGGGCATGACCACGTCCCAGTCCAGGGCGGCGGCGTACACGGCGATGACGGACAGCAGCTTCTCCTTCTCCACCGTGTCGATCTTGTTGATGACCAGCGCCGCCGGGACGCCCAGCGCCTTTTTCTGCTGGCTGATGCACTCGATCAGCTTTTCCTCCGCGTCGCCGATGTGATC
>CANQZJ010000104.1 GCA_947628315.1 uncultured Oscillospiraceae bacterium | reverse complement strand
CCGGCGCGGAGGCGCTGAAGACCGAGGTGTCCAAGCTGGTGGGCTTTGTGCCCGACTACTATGTGCAGATCAACTGGGAGATCGTGGGCAAGATGGTGGAAGCCATCGACGGCGTGGACTTCTATATCCCCTGGCACATGTGGTATGAGGACGACGACCAGAACCTCCACATCGAGTTCGAGGAGGGGATGTGCCACCTGAACGGCCAGGAGGCCATGAATCTGGTGCGCTGGCGGAAGAACAACGACGGGAGCCAGTCCGTGGACTCCAGCGATATCACCCGCCTCCAGCTCCAGCACGATTTCCTGGCGGCGGTGCTGAAGCAGACCCTCAAGCCCCAGAACATCGTGAAGGTGCCGGAGCTGGTCAGGCTTTTTGACGAAAACGTGGAGAGCGACCTGAAGATGGAGGAGATGCTTTGGTTCGGCCAGGCGGCCGTTCTGGGCGGCCTGGGCGTGGATGACGTGAACTTTACCACCATGCCCTACTACGGCGTAGACAAGCCGGGCGCCGTCTATCTCTACCGGCTGTTCCCCCTGCAGAGCGAGCTGATCCCCCTCATCAACGAGTCGCTGAACCCCTATGTGGAGGACGTCACCATCGACCAGCTGGATCTGATGTCGGTGAGCGCGGACGGAAACCACCTGTCCTCCAGCACAGGGCACCTGAAAGACCCCACCTGCGGATAAACCGGCAGAGTGACGATTGCATTCGAAAGGAGAACGTGGTATTATGCTGGAAGCGAAAACGATGATCGGCCTGGCCGTCAAGGCGCTGGACGACAAAAAAGGTAAGGACATCAAGGTGCTGTACACCGCCGACCAGACCACCCTGGCGGACTACTTTGTGATCTGCACGGGCACATCCAGCACCCAGGTGCGGGCGCTGTCCGACGCGGTGGAGGAGGCCCTGTCCAAAGCGGGGGAGGAGCCCCACCACATCGAGGGGCACCGGGGCGGCCAGTGGACGCTTCTGGACTACTCCGCCGTGGTGGTGCACGTCTTCACCGAGGAGGCCCGGGAGTTCTACTCCCTGGAGCGGCTGTGGTCTGACGCGGCCCCCGTGGACGTCAGCGCGTACCTGACTCAGGAGTAAACCGGAAAGAGGTTTTCCCATATGGAAGGACAAGAGACCAAAAAAGTGATGCTCTCCGGCATCCAGCCCAGCGGTAAGCTGCATCTGGGCAACTATCTGGGCCCCCTCCAGCACTGGCCCAGGATGATCGAGGACTTCGACTGCTACTTTTTCCTGGCGGATCTGCACACCATCACCGTGCGGCAGGAGCCCGCGGATCTGCGCCGGCAGACCCTGGAGCTGCTGGCCAGCTATATCGCCTGCGGCCTGGATCCGGAGAAGTGCACGCTGTTCATCCAGTCCCACGTCCACCAGCACGCGGAGCTGGCCTGGGTGCTGAACTGCTACACCATGTTCGGTGAACTGTCCCGCATGACCCAGTTCAAGGACAAAGCCGCCAAGCACGCGGAGAACGTCAACGCCGGCCTGTTTACCTACCCGGTGCTGATGGCGTCGGATATCCTGCTTTACCAGCCGGACTATGTGCCGGTGGGAGACGACCAGAAGCAGCACGTGGAGCTGTGCCGGGATGTGGCAAACCGCTTCAACGGCGTCTACGGCGATGTGCTCCGGGTGCCGGAGCCCTATATCGCCAAGGTGGGCGCCCGGATCAGGAGCCTGAACATGCCGGACACCAAAATGTCCAAGTCCATCCCCGAGGGCTGCGTCTATCTGCTGGACAGGCCGGAGGACATCGCCCGGAAGTTCAAGCGGGCCGTCACCGACAGCGACACCGAGCGGTGCGTCCGCTACGACCCGGAGCGCAAGCCCGGCGTGGCGAATCTGATCCAGATCTACGCCGCCGCCACCGGCAAGACCTATGAGGAAGTTGAACAGGAGTTCGACGGCAAGGGCTACGGCGCCTTCAAGCCCGCCGTGGGCGAGGCGGTCATAGAGACCCTGCGCCCCATCCGGGAGGAGACCGAGCGCCTGCTGAAGGACAAGGCCTATCTGGAGAGCGTTTACCGCGCCGGCGCGGAGAAGGCGTCGTACATCGCGGAGAAAACACTGCGCAAAGTATATAAAAAGGTCGGTTTTGTCCAGAGATAAAACCGTGCCAAAGGAGCGCGTTTCCATTGAATCAATTATTTGCCGCAATTGCGGAGGAACGGGGCGTCATCGGGCAGCTGCAGAGCCTCGGGATCTGGCGCGTGCTGCTGGCGCTGGTCATCGCGGGTGTGGTGGCTTTCGCCACGACCCCGCTGGTCAAGATGCTGTCGGTCAAGTGGGGCGCCATCGACGTGCCCAGGGACGACCGCCGGATGCACGACCACCCCATCCCCCGGATGGGCGGTCTGGCCATCTTCTTCGGCTTTATGGTGGCCGCCGTCCTGCTTGTCCCCCTGGACGACGCCCGGAAGGGCATGCTGCTGGGCTCCGTCATCATCGTGATCCTTGGCGTGTTCGATGACAAATACGCCCTGCCCGCCAGGCTGAAATTCGTGGTGCAGATCGTGGCCGCCCTCATCGCGGCCCTGGCCGGAAACCGGATCACGGTGCTGTCCAACCCCAATATTTTCAGCGACAACCCCTATTGGCAGCTGGGCTGGCTGAGCTGGCCGGTGACCATCATCTGGATCGTGGCGGTGACCAACGCCGTCAACCTGATCGACGGCCTGGACGGCCTGGCCTGCGGGGTGTCCACCATCGGCTCCGCCTCCATGCTGGTCATCGCCCTGCTGGTCACCGAGACGGACGTGGCCGTTGTCATGGCGGCCCTGGCGGGAGCCTGCATGGGCTTTCTGCCCTACAATTTCAACCCCGCCAAGATATTCATGGGGGACACCGGCGCCACCTTCCTGGGGTTCATCATGGCCACCATGTCGGCGCAGGGGATGTTCAAGATGTACAGCATGATCTCCTTCGTGGTGCCGTTCATCGTGCTGGGTCTGCCCATTTTTGACGTGACCTTTGCCGTGTTCCGCCGCCTCGCCCACGGGCAGAGCCCCATGACCCCCGACCGGGGCCACATCCACCACCGGCTCATCGACATGGGCTTTTCCCAGAAGCAGGCGGTGGGGGTTTTGTATCTGGTCTCGGGCCTCCTGGGCCTGTGTGCCGTGGTGCTGACCGCGACGAGGGCCACCCGGACGGCGCTGGTGCTGTTCGCTGTTGTGGTGGCGGCGCTGGTTGCCTGGCAGGTGTTCCTCAGCCACGAGCGCCATGAGAAGCAGAAGGAGGACGCCCATCCTCCGGAGGACTCCGCCAAGGGGGAGGAGAAGCGCGATGGATAAGCTGAAGGTGATGACCATTTTCGGCACCCGGCCGGAGGCCATCAAGATGGCGCCGCTGGTGATGGAACTGGAGCGCCGGCCCGAGATCGAGAGCCTCTGCTGCGTCACCGCCCAGCACCGCCAGATGCTGGACGGCGTGCTGGAGATCTTCCACCTGAAACCTCAATTCGACCTGGACATCATGGAGCCCCGGCAGACCCTGTCCACCATCACCAGCAAGTGCCTGATGGGCCTGGAAAAGGTGTTTCAGGAGGTGCGGCCCGACCTGGTGCTGGTGCACGGGGACACCTCCACCACCTTTGCCGGCGCGCTGGCGGCCTACTATCAGCAGATCGCCGTGGGTCACGTGGAGGCGGGCCTGCGCACCTGGGACAAATACTCCCCCTTCCCGGAGGAGATGAACCGCTCCCTGGTGGGGAGGCTTGCCGATCTGCATTTCTGCCCCACCGAGGCCAACCGCCGCAACCTGGCGGCGGAGGGCATCACCAAGGGGGTCTACGTCACCGGCAATACGGTGATCGACGCGCTGAACACAACAGTACGCAAGGAACATCGCTTTACATCTGACAGGCTCAACGATCTGGACTGTACCGGCAGGAAATTGATCCTGGTCACCTGCCACCGGCGGGAGAACTACGGCGACCCCATGGAGCAGATCATGTCCGCCCTGCGCGCCATCGCGGAGCGGTACGCCGGACAGGTGGAGCTGGTCTACCCGGTGCACCTGTCCCCGGTGGTGCAGGAGGTGGCCCACCGCCACCTGGACGGGCTGAACAACGTCCGCCTGATCGAGCCCTTGCCCGCCGACGAGATGCACAATCTGATGGCCCGCAGCTATCTGGTGCTCACCGACTCCGGCGGCCTCCAGGAGGAGGCCCCCGCCCTGGGCAAGCCGGTGCTTGTCCTCCGCCGGGAGACCGAGCGGCCCGAGGCGGTGGAGGCCGGCACGGTGCGCATCGCCGGCACCCGGAAAGAGGACATCGTGGCCATGACGGCGGAGCTGATCGAATCCCCCGCCGCCTATGAGACCATGGCCCACGCCGTCAACCCCTACGGGGACGGACAGGCCTGCCGCCGGATCGCCGACGCGATCCTGTTCCAGTTCGGCCGGGCGGAGCGGCCGCCGGAGCCCTTTGCCGGCCGGTAACGCAAAACAGACAGAAAGGGGAGAGGCGATATGGACGACAAGCGCAAGATCATTCTGACCGTGGCCATCGTGGGCGTGGTGCTGCTGGCGGTGCTGTCCAGCTTCCTCCCCAACATCTTCTTCAAGCCGCCGGAGGTCATTGTGGCCGACCCCGACGCCACCGAGAGCGCGCCCGCCGAGGCGGAGGAGACCACCGACCCCCAGGGGGTCGTGGTGGCCATCGGCCCCCAGACGGTGCAGGGCATCATCGCTGGGCTGGAGCGGCACGAGAGCTACAGCCGCGCCATGGAGGTCGAGTACTTCGACGGCGATGGGAAGTCCCTGGGCGTCACGTCCATCCAGGTGTGGGCGGACGGCGGCTGGCTGCGCTCCACCGCGGCGTTGGCTTCCGGCATGACGGAGAACGCCATCATCGGCGACAACAATTTGTGGCTCTGGTACGGTGAAGGGGAGCCCCTTTACACCGGGACTGCCGAACATCTCTCCACCGATCTGATCCAGCATATCCCCACCTATGAGGATGTGCTCAAGCTGGACAAGGCGGACATCACCGACGCCGACTACGTGGAGCGGAACGGCGTCCCCTGCGTCTATGTGGAGGCTAAAAACCGCCTGACCGGCGACCTGGAGCGCTACTGGATCTCCGAGGCGGGCGGCCTGCTCATGGCGGGCGAGACGGTGAAGGACGGCGTGGTCGTTTACTCCATGACCTCCAACGAGGTGGTCAGCCCCCTCAGCGACGCCGCCGGCGCCTTTGCGCTGCCCGACGGCACCGTGCTCCACACCCTGGGCGGTTAGTCCCTCTTATCCCCGTCGTCCCCCAGGCCCAGCAGGAGCAGCAGCCCCAGGGTGATGACCAGCTCCAGATCGTCCCCCTCCAGATAGAGGAACAGGATGATCAACACCAGCAGGATGTCCCCGGCGTCCACCTTTTCCAGGGAAAAGTGCCCCATTACCCCTTCCAGCAGGCGGGACAGCCCGCCGGCCACCTCGCCCGCCAGGTCTTTTCCCGGCCTGCTCTGCGGCGCTTGAGCGTGTTGGGGCTGTGGGCGGCCCTGTGGTTGACGCCGCTGATCCGGCTCCCGCCGGCGCTCTTCCGGTTCGTCGTCCAGCGGGATCAGATCGTCCCCATTGAGATACTGATTATACATGGCCATCCTCCTTTGCCGCCCGGAACAGCTCCAACGCGGAGCGGATCACCCGGGACAGCTTTGCGATCTGGATGGCTTTATCCAACTTCGCGTACCGCTCCTCCCGGACGAAGGGCCGCAGGGCGGTGAGCAGGGCCACCCGCCTGTCGTCCTCGCCGTTCTGGTACTGGGCGAACAGGCCCGCCGCCGCGGACAGCAGCCTGGGATCCAGCGAGCCCAGGCTGTCCAGCAGACCGCCGGCCTGCTTCGGGGCGGAGGGCGCGGACGGGGGAGACGCGGGGGCGCTCTCCTGGGACGGTTCTTTTTTTTGACCGTCCCCCAGGTTCAGCGACCGGGCCAGCGACATGATCTGCGCCATGGCGTCCGGGTCGTTCAGGACGCTCTCCAGTTTTTCCTCCAGCTCTCCCACGGCGCGATCACCTCCCGCAAATGACGATTTACTCCAGCGTCTGTTTCATCTTTTGCAGGAGCTGGGCGCCCTCCGGAGAGCTCATCACCTTGCGGATGGCCTCGGTGAGCTGTGCGGCGTCCCCGCCGGCGGCCCGTTCCGCGGCGCCCTCCAGGTCGCCGCCGGTGGAGCGGCTCAGCATCGAGAAGATCTTTTGGGTCTCCGGCGCGTCCCGGAGCTGTTCCAGCTTTTTGGCGTCCTTCAGCAGGCCCGAGGCCCGTTTATCGTTCAAAAGCTCGTCAAATTTCGGCATAAAGGTTCCCCTCCATTTCTGGGACTATCCCAGTATATGCGGGGAGCGGGGGAGGGTGACCTGATGAAGATCCTGGTGTTTTCCGATTCCCACGGAAGGCTGGGCACCATGGTGGACGCCATGGAGAAAGAGCGTCCCCAGCGGGTGTTCTTCCTGGGGGACAACTACCGCGACGGCGAGCTGCTGGCGGGCTGTTACCCGGAGGTGCCCATGGATATGGTCAAGGGCAACTGCGACTTCTGCAGGGGCCCCGACGAGCTGGTGGTGGAGGTGGAGGGCGTCAAGTTCCTGCTGACCCACGGCCATAAGTATTACGTGAAGAGCGGCACCTGGCGGCTGCCGGAGGCCGCAAAAAAAGCGGGCGCCGGGATGGTGTGCTTCGGCCACACCCACGAGGCGCTGAACCAGCCGGAGGAGGGGATCTGGCTGTTCAATCCCGGTACTGCCGGCGGCGTCTACAACCGGGCGGGCTACGGCGTCCTCACCGTGGAGGGCGGGACTGTCCGGGGCGATCTGCGATGATGACATGAG
>CANQZJ010000103.1 GCA_947628315.1 uncultured Oscillospiraceae bacterium | reverse complement strand
TTTCCGTGGGAACCGTTATCGTCGTCGCCATACTGCTGGCTGCCGTGGCGCTGGTGGTGCGCTCACTGTGGAGGAAGCGCAAGTCCGGCGGCTGCGGGTGCGGCTGTGAGGGCTGCTCCGGCTGTGACCTCAAACCGAAAAAACAGTAAAAGCATCCCTCCGTTTTTCGCGGAGGGATGCTTTTGCGTCATCTGAGGGGCTTACTCTCCCGGTCACGCCTCCATATGGCGGCCCAGAAATCCGGCCACCGTCTGGGCCAGCTTCAGTTCCGTCTCGCTCAGGGCAGGGGCGCCGCCGTCGCTGACGAAGGCCACGCAGCCCAGCACGTCGCCCTCGGACAGGATGGGCACCACGATGAACGCCTGGTACTTGTCGATGCCGTCGCACATGGGCACGGGCTGCTCCAGGCGGACGCCGCTGCGTTCCTCCATGATCTGCTCGATCTGGGGGGAGATCCGCTTGTCCACCACCTCGCGGCGGGGCATGCCGCCGGCGGCGATGCAACTGTCCCGGTCGGTGATGACGGCGGGGATGCCCGCTACCCGGCTAATGGTGTCGCAGAGCTGGGCGGCGAAGTCGGACACGTCGCCTAATTGGGAATATTTTTTGAAAATCACGCCGCCCTCCCGGTCGGTGTAGATCTCCAGGGGATCGCCCTCGCGGATACGCATAGTCCGGCGGATCTCCTTGGGAATCACCACCCGGCCGAGATCGTCGATGCGGCGCACGATTCCGGTTGCTTTCATGGAAATTCCTCCTGCGGTTTTTATTTCTCGATGGGTATTATCCGCAGGTTTTGGAAGGGTATGCAGGTGAAATTGCTGGATATTTTTCCTTTTCCGCGGTAAAATTTCCGCCGATATGTTGTATTTTTTCCACAAAGTGATATAATGATTTCATCCCGGTTTCGGATATTATAACATAGGGGGAATTTATCATGGGATTCTTAACTGGTAAAACCGCCATTATCACCGGTGCCGGGCGGGCCGTCCTCAGCGACGGACGCTGCGGCTCCATCGGCTACGGCATCGCCACCGCCTACGCCAAGGAGGGGGCCAACATCGTCATCACCGGACGCAACGTGAAAAAGCTGGAGTCCGCCAAGGAGGAGCTGGAGCGGCTCTACGGCGTCAAGGTGCTCATCCTCCAGGCCGACATCAACGCCGAGGCCGACAACGAGGCCGTGGCCCAGAAGGTTGTGGACGAGACCATCAAGACCTTCGGCCACATCGACGTGCTCATCAACAACGCCCAGGCCAGCGCCTCCGGCGTGCCCCTGGCCGAGCACACCACCGACCAGTTCAACCTGGCCCTGTACTCCGGGCTGTACGCTGTCTTCTATTACATGAAGGCCTGCTATCCCTACCTGAAGGAGACCAAGGGCTCCGTCATCAACTTCGCCTCCGGCGCGGGCCTGTTCGGCAACTACGGCCAGTGCGCCTACGCCGCCGCCAAGGAAGGCATCCGCGGCCTGACCCGCGTGGCCGCCACTGAGTGGGGCCCCGACGGCATCAACGTCAACATCATCTGCCCCATCGCCTGGACCGCCCAGCTGGAGAACTTCCAGAACAATTATCCCGACGCCTTCAAGGCCAACGTGAAGATGCCCCCCATGGGCCACTACGGCGACCCGGAGACCGAGATCGGCCGGGTGTGCGTCCAGCTGGCCCACCCCGATTTCAAGTACCTCACCGGCGAGACTCTCACCCTGGAGGGCGGCATGGGCCTGCGCCCGTAACGCCATTCCAGAAACGTCAAAAAGCCGCCCGGCGCTTCATGCGCCAGGCGGCTTTTGCGGTTATTTTGGGTTTAATCGTCCCAGTCGCACTCATGATCCAGGATGGCGCCGGTGGCTCCGTCGATGGTGTACTCGTACTCGTAGCCGTTGCACTTGAACTCGATCTCGTACTCCAGCCGGCCGTGGTGGCCGCCGCTGTGGTGGTCGTCCTCCCAGTCCCGCTCGCACTTCAGTCCGGTGACCTGGCCGGCGGACAGGCCCGCGTGGGCCAGGGCGGCGGCCGTGGCGGCCTCGGCCCCGATGTCGGCGGGCGCCTGGGCCGCGGGAGCCTGAGTGGGAGGCGTGGGCGCCTGTACCGGCGGCTGCGTGGCGGGCGCCGGCGTGTTCTGGGGTGCGGGGTTGGACTGGGTGCCGCCGCCCCGGACGGGCTCGGTCTCGTACTTGATGACGGAGCCGTTGGAGGCCAGCACGGTGTACTCGTACTCGGTGTTGTTATAGATGAACTCCAGCTCATACTCCAGCCGGCCGTCATCGTAGTCCCGCTCCGCCTTGACCCAGGTGACCTGGCTGCCGGACAGCCCCGCGTGGTTCAGCGCGGCGCTCTTGGCGGCGTCCACGCCGATGTCGGTGACAGCAGGGGCGGTGGTGGTCTGGGGTGCAGGCGTGCTCTGCGGAGCGGGCGTGGTCTGAGGCGCGGGGGTACTCTGCGGGGCAGGCGTGGTCTGGGGCGCGGCGCTGACCGCCGGCGCGGGGTCGGCCGTGGCTGGTGTGGTGGTCTGCGGCGCGGGGGACTGGGTGTCGTGGTGCCCTCCGGCGGCGGAGGGAAGGCCGGTGGTGCGGAGGATATCGCCGGTAAAGGCGTCCACGATGCAGTCGAAGGTGTCGGAACTGTGGTGCCCGCCCAGCTCCACCTCATAGTGGGGCGTGGGATCGTCCAGTTCCGGATCCACCTCCACGGTGACGCAATCCACAGACAGGGTTCCGGCGTAGGTCTCCGCGGCGATGCGGGCGGCTTCCTTGCCGATGGGCAGGGCGGGGGCGCCGATCTCGATGAGATCCCGCAGCTCCTCCACGGACAGGGCGGCCAGCTTGTCAAAGGGCAGGGCGGGGTTAAGGGCGATGACCCGGTTCACCAGGGCGGCCTTGCCGGCGGAGATGCTGTTCTGCTGCGCCTGACTGTCCAGTCCGGCGTCCACGGTCATGTTCTGGCTGAGGACGGAGGCCTGGCTGGAGGCGTTCTGGAGCACGCCGTCCACGGTGGCGGTGAGCTGCCGCTGGAGCCGTGCGCCCCGGTCGGCATTGTTGTCCTCAACAGAGATCAAAATGGCGGAGGAGATGTCCTCCAGGTAGCCATGGCGGAGCAGCGCGCCCACGATGGCGTTCACCGCCACATCCAGCTTGGCGCCCTCCAGATCCCTGCCGCCGGCCATCTCGGCCAGTACCTCTCTGGCCTCGTCGTTGAGGGGGTCGCAGGTGAGCACCTTCTCGTTCTGATTTACTTTCAGCTCAATGCTGGGGTTCACGTCCAGCGATACCACGCTGGCCACCGCCAGATTGTTCTGGTACCACACGCCGCCGGCGGCCCCAGCGCCCACTAACGCCAGGGCGAGGACGGCGGCAATCAGTCCCTTCCACCAGGCGCGCTTTTTAGCGGGGGCCTGGGAGATGGCGGCGGGTTCCTCCACCGTGTTGGCAGCGGCGGGTTCCTGAGGCGCGCTGTTGGCGGCCTCCGGGTTCAGCGCGATCACATTATCGCTCTGCGGCTGACAGCGGGAGAACACGCCCTCCAGATCGTCGGGGGCGGCGTGGTCGATGGCCTGCGCCAGCATCTGTTCCAATTCCCGTTCGGTCATGACCGATCCTCTCCTTCCAGTTGCGATTTCAGTTTGCCCAGCGCCCGCTGGTACTTGGACAACACCGTCGACAGGGGCAGCTTCAGCATGGAGGCGATCTCCCGGTGCTTCAGGCCGGAGGCCGCGTGGAGCAGCACGATCTGCCGCTCCTCGTCGGACAGCGTCGCCAGAGCGTCCTGCAGCACCGCCTTATCCTCCGCGGTGACGGCCGGGGCGGACGCGGGGATGGCGTTCCACTCCTCTTCGGACAGCTCACCCTGGCGGGCGGACTGCCGCAGCCTCATCCTGGCCAGGTTCCGCGCCACCGTGAGCAGCCAGGCCATGGGAGAGCCCTGGCTCCGGTAGACCTCCGCCCTCTGCCAGACCCGGACGAAGGTGTCCTGGGTGGCGTCCTGGGCGTCGTGGGCGTTTTTCAGCACGGACAGCGCCATGGCGTACACCGCGCCCCGGGTGAGATGATAGAGCTGCCCCAGGGCGTCCTTGTCTCCGCCGGCGATGGCGGTCAGCAGACGATCCAGCTCAGCGCGGTTGGAGAGCTGCTCGTATTCCGCGCTTGTGGCCGCTGTGTTGGACATATCGCCGTCACCTCCTGTCGTAAAAGAAATGCGCGGGCAATGGGTTTTATCGCGTGGAAGGAAAATTTTTTCGCGGAATTATTATAGACCCATTTTTTTCGACCTGCAAGTCCTGGAGCGCCGCTTGAAAAAATTTAAACAGGGCGGAGGAATCCGTTGTGTTTGTCCACATTCTGTGGTAAACTGTAGCCGATATGTAAAATTTGCCGCAAGGAACGAAAGGACGGATATTCGTATGAAATTACAGGCCGGGACAAAGATCCACGGGTTCACCGTGCGCTACAGCCAGGAACTGCCCGAGATCAAGGCCACCCTCTACCGCATGGAGTACGACAAAAACGGCGCCGATCTGGTGTGGCTGGACAGGCCGGACGACAACAAGACGTTCTGCATCGGCTTCAAGACCATTCCCCAGGATGACACCGGCGTGTTCCACATCCTGGAGCACTCGGTGCTGAACGGCTCCCGGAAGTACCCGGTGAAGGAGCCCTTTGTGGAGCTGCTGAAAAGCTCCCTCCAGACCTTCCTCAACGCCATGACCTATCCCGACAAGACGGTGTACCCGGTGTGCTCCCGGAACGACCAGGACTTCCTGAACCTGATGGACGTGTACCTGGACGCGGTGCTCCACCCCCTCTGTGCCGCCGACCCCCATGCCTACCGGCAGGAGGGCTGGCACTACGAGCTGGACTCCCCCGAGGGGGAACTGACCTGCAACGGCGTGGTGTTCAACGAGATGAAGGGCGCCTACGCCGACCCGGACACCTCCGTGGAGTCCGGCATGTGCAACCTGCTGTTCCCGGACAACTGCTACGGCTATGAGTCCGGCGGCCACCCCGACCACATCACCGAGCTGACCTATGAGGGCTACCAGGCCAACTATCACCGGTTCTACCACCCCTCCAACTCCCGCATCTTCCTGGACGGCGAGATGGATCTGGACGCCGTGCTGGGCAGGCTGGACGAATTTTTGAGGGACTTCGACCGCATCGACCCCGACGCGGATATCCCCATGCAGGCCGCCGTCCGCCCCGGGGAGCGCACCGACTACTATGAGATTGGCCCCGACGAGGACGGAGAGGATAAAGTCCTCCTGTCCGCCGGCTGGGTGTTCGGCGACTGGTCGGAGCGGGAGAAGGTCTACGCCGCCGACGCGCTGGCAGATCTTCTGTGCGGCTCCAACGAGGCGCCGCTGAAAAAAGCCCTGCTGGAGGCGGGCCTGTGCCAGGACGTGTCCCTGAGCTGCATGGACGGCATCCAGCAGAACTTCATCCAGCTCATCGTCCGCAACACCGGGCTGGACAAAAAAGACCAGGTGTGGGCCACCGTGGAGAAGGTGCTCACCGAACAGGCGGGCGGCCTGGATCATGCCCGGCTCCACGCCCTGCTGAACCGGCAGGAGTTCTCCGTCCGGGAGAAGGACTTCGGCTCCGCGCCCCGCGGCCTCATCTACGCCCTCAACTCCTTCAGCACCTGGCTGTACGGCGGCGATCCCGCCCTGCCCCTCCGGGACGGCGAGCTGTTTGCCTCCCTCCGGGAGAAGGTGGATCAGGGCTGGTTTGAGACCTTCCTGCGGGAAGTCTTTTTGGACAACCCCCACCAGGCAAGGCTGTGCCTGGTGCCCTCCAAGACCATCGGCCAGGAGAAGCGGGAGGCCGAGCAGGCCCGCCTGGCCAAGGTCAAGGCTGGCTGGAGCGCGGAGGAGATCCGGAAGGTCATTGACGACTTCAAGACCCTCCGTGCCCGCCAGGAGCGGCCCGACTCGCCGGAGGAGCTGGGTACCCTGCCCAAACTGGCGCTGAGCGACATCCCCACCGAGTGCAGGCCCCTGCCCCACTGGGTGGGCGAGCTGGAGGGGAACACCCTCCTGCACCAGAACGTGGACGCCGACGGCATCCTCTATCTGGATCTGCATTTCGACGTGTCTGACCTGACCCTGGACGAGCTGCGGCCCCTGCCTCTGCTGGCGGGCCTGCTGGGCCAGCTGGCCACGGAGAAGTACTCCGCCCTGGAGCTGCGCAGCCGCATCGAGGGCGATCTGGGGCGGTTGGGCGTGGCCCCCGCCGACTATGCCAGACTGGGCCAGACCGAGACCACGACCCCGCTGCTCACCGTCAGCGCCGCCCTGCTGGAGCACCGCAAGGGCGAAGCCCGGGAGCTCATCGCGGAGGTGCTCCACCACACGAAATTCGATCCCGCCCAGGTGTATAATCTGCTCCGCCAGATGCGTCTCGCCCGGGAACAGATGGTGCTGGGCCGGGGCGATATGTTCGCCGCCGCGTGCGGCTCCGCCGCCTGGTCTGCCAAGGGCGCGGTGGACAACGCCCTCAACGGCATCGGCCAGCTCCGCTGGCTGCAAAAGACCGAGAAGGACTTCGAGACCGACGGCAGCGCTCTCTGCGGGAAACTGGCCGCCCTGTGCGAAAAGCTGTTCGTCCGGGAGCGGGTCACCGTTAGCCTCACCGGCAAGATGGACAAGGACTGGCTGAAGGATGTGCTGTCCGACCTGCCCTCCGCCCCCATGGGCGTCCCCGCCGTCTATCTGCCGGCGGGAAAGAGCGCCGTGGGCCTCGCCATCCCGGCGGACACCGGCTTCGCCGCCCGGTGCGGCAATCTCAACGCTATGGGGGAGAAAACCACCGGCACCGCGCTGGTGGCCTGCCAGTTCGTCACCCTGGACTACCTGTGGAACGAGGTTCGGGTCAAGGGCGGC
>CANQZJ010000102.1 GCA_947628315.1 uncultured Oscillospiraceae bacterium | reverse complement strand
GCCTTCCACGACGAGGCCACCCACCCTCACGTCCACATGATGATCTGGTCCGCCGACCCGAAGGAGGGCCATCTCACCAAGCAGGGCATCGAGAAGATGCGCTCTGCCGTGACCAATGAGATCTTCCAGGACGAACTGCTGGAGCTCTATCAGGCGAAGGACGTCTCGTACAAGGAGGTGGTGGAGGAAGCCCAGCGGTCCATGCGCCAACTCATCGGGGAGATGGGTTCCAGCCTGACGGCCTCGCCTGTCATCGAGGAAATGATCTCCGGCCTGGCCGCCGAGCTGGGCGGCGTCAAAGGGAAGAAGGTCTACGGCTACCTCAAAAAGTCTCTGAAGGAAAAGGTGGACGCCATCGTGGACGAGCTGGCGAAGGTGCCATCGGTGGCAAAATGCTACGAGGCGTGGAACGTCCTGCGGGACCAGGTGGAGAGCTACTACAAGGACAAGCAGCGGGAACACCTGCCGCTGTCCCGGCAAAAAGAGTTCCGCTCCATCAAGAACATGGTCATCCGGGAGGCAGAGCGTGTGCGGCTGGGTGAGTTCACCTTCGAAGATCGTGACCAGAGGGATGAGTTCGACGGAGAGGAGTACACCGCGCCACAGACAAAGCGGGAACTGCTCAGTGCCTACCAGGAGGCCAAGGCCGTCCTCAGTGACGACGATGCCCAGTGGTCTGAGAAGGAGGAGGCGGTCCGCACACTGGAAAAACTCTGGGACGAGGGCCTAACGGTGGCGGCCCAACAGCTGGGGAAGTGCAGGCGGGACGGGCTGGGCGTCATCCCGGACGACGAAATGGCGGAGGCGTGGTTCACACGCTCCGCCGACACCGGGAACGACTTCTCCCAGTACGCCCTAGGCAAGTTGCTCCAGGAGCGGGGGCGGATCGCGGAAGCCGTCAGTTGGTTTGACAAAGCCTCGGCCCAGGGCAATCAGTACGCCGCCTACCGGCTGGGGAAGCTGTATCTCGCCGGCAAGGAGGTGCCCAAGGATGTAGAGCGGGCGGTAGAATACCTGACCGCTTCCGCCGAGGCCGGAAACCAGTACGCGCAGTATGCCCTCGGCAAGTTGTATCTGATGGGTCAGGAGGTGCCCCAGGACCGGGAGGAGGCCCGGTACTGGCTGACGGTGTCCGCGGCCCAGGGGAACGAGTACGCGCGGTTCTTCCTGGACCGCTGGGCCAGCATGGGAAAGCCGTCTGTGATGCTGTCCGTCGTCCGCCTGCTTCATCATCTGAGCCGGATGTTCCGAGACAACGTCCAGTCCAGGGACACCGCCAGTATGATCCAGAACATCGACCGCAAGCTGCGGCAGAGGATCAGAGAGAAGAAGATGGCCATGGGCCACAAGGCAGACGACCATGAGGAGTACCAGGGGCCGACGATGTCCATGTAAGGTTAAAAAATGACCCGCCTGATCAAAGAAAAGGTCTTGGTGATCTGCCGCGTTTCCCGCCCGTTCTTTCTCCGTTTTGCCAACACGGTTCTGATAGACTTCCCTCGCTTAATTCGATATGTTTGGTTTACGAAAGCACCAACCGAATCTGCAAAGGAGGTCAATCCAATGAAAAAACCTATCAGAAATCTGCTGCTCGTAGTCGCCGGCATCCTCGCCGGGATAACGCTCACCAGCGGGGCCCAGGCGGCCGCCGCGCGGCTCACCGCCACCCGGAGCAACTGCGCCGTCTACATCGACGGCCAGCGAACGGAACTCACCGCCTACATGATCAACGACGAGAACTATGTGAGGCTCCGTGACATTGGAGCCAAGGTCGGGTTCAACGTCTATTGGGACGGCACGGTCCAGATCGAATCGGACAAGCCCTACACCGGCGTGGCGCCGGCGGAGTCCAAGCCCAGCGGCACGGTGACTCTGCCGGCAGACGGCAGCCAGTACATCCCCAAGGCGGGCGACGTGATCCCGTGCGATGATGGCACCCACTACACCATCACCGACGTGAGCCGCTGGGACGCCAACATGTTCTCCGAGGGGCCGCTGCCACCTCTGCCTACTCCCTCCTGTGATTGGTCCAGCTTCCCAGCGGTGGAGTTGCCCGCGCCGGAGGCAAGGCACTACCAGAAGGCCAACGGTGACTACCTCTACGTCCGCAACCTCTACGAGACCCGCCGGATGCAGTACACGCTGATGAATCTGGCAGGGACAAACCCTGAAACCAGCAGCGGGGGCAAATTGCGCTACGGTTCCAGGGGCACACCTTACGTCCGCATCAGCCTGACCATCCCGGACAGCGCCGGGGCCTGGTCCTTCTGGCCGTGGCGGGACAGCGAACTGACCAAGCTGTTCAACTCCTGCCCGCCGGGGACCTACTCGGTGGAGGCGTGGGATCTGTACAAGGATGGCGTGTATAATCACACGGAGTACCGGGTCTATGTGACCTGACCTCGCAAGGAATCGGGAGCCGCTCCTTCCGCAAATGGAGCGGCCCTGCCTTTTGGAAAAAGGTTTTCTACGCATATAGAAACCGCTTGCAAGAGCAGGTACACAGGCCCCCCTCTGACGGGCCCTGTGAAGTCCCTGGTTTCAAGGGCTGCGAAGCCCCGAAATGCGTAGAAAGCAGAAAACTCATGTCACGCTTGTAAGTCCGTTTTTCAGGGCGGTAAGGTAACTACACAGGCCCCTATCGTTTCGCGGTTTTGAGCCTTAGAAAGTCAAGGGCTGTGGAACCCCAAAGCGTGACACTACGGCCCGCCGATCAGTGCAAAAAGTACCATGCCTGAAACAAGAGACATACCCCACGGCAAATGATAACAGTTTGATAATTGTGCGCCTAACCCCTGGCTATTCTCTCTGTTTACTGGTATTGTGTGTCGCTGGAAAAGGAGGCGACCGCCATGCCCGAATATCTGAGAGCCCTGCACGAACGGTTCACCACAGTGTCATCTGAAGCGATGAGGATACAGCGTGAACGAGACAGAATCCTCGCCCGCCTGCGGGGACAGCTGGGCAGGAGCCAGAGAGTCCTGCTGCTCCACCTGCTGGATCTGGAGGACGACCTGCGGGACCAGACCTCACTGGACAGCTTCATCGCCGGCATGCGGCTGGCCAGAGGGGTCGAACAGGAACTGAGCGAGATCCCGTCCTACTCCTTCGACAGTGAAGATGAGGAGCGGGCACGAAAACTAAACGAAGGGAGGTGACCGGCCATGCCAAAGCGCAGACCATCCGGCGATGGCATGGTGCGAAAGAGGGACGACGGCCGCTGGGAAGGCAGGATCGTCGTCGGACACAAAGAGAACGGTGACCCCATCTTCCGCTATGTCTACGCCGACACCCAAAAGGAGCTGACCGCAAAGCTTCGCCGCCAGATCGACGCCTATCAAGGCGCTGACCTGACGGAGCGGAGCGGCATGACCCTGGCTGAGTGGCTGGATCAATGGCTGGAGGACATCGCAGGTACGATCCGGCCTACGACCCTTGCCCGATACCGTGGCGCTGTGACAAACCATATCAAGCCACAGATCGGAGATAGGATCATCTCCCGTGTCACGCCAAAGGATATACAGAAACTGTATGACCGGTTGGCTCGGAGCGGCAACATCACCACAGGCGCAGGGCTGTCCAGCGGCACCATCCGAGGCATCCATAATATGCTCCACGAGGCTTTGGCGGCGGCGGAGGCTGCTCATCTCATGATCCGAAATCCCACCGAGGGCCTTACGCCACCGAAATTAAGCGCGAAGCCCAAGCAGATACTGACCGAGGAACAGCTGGACCGCTTTATGGCAGCCATTCAGAATGATGAAGTGTGGCACGACTTATTCTACACCGAACTGACCACCGGCCTCCGGCGGGGTGAGCTCTGCGGCCTCAAGTGGGAGGACTTCGACGGGGATAAAGGTGTCCTCAAAATCAGGCGGACGCTCTATAAAGAAAAGGGCGGAAAACTCACAGCGGGTGAAACGAAGACCGCCAGGAGCCGGAGGGAGATCGTCCTGCCCGCCAGCACTGTGGAGCTGCTCAGGGCAAGAAGCAAGTCCGCTCTGACCGAGTGGATCTTCCCGGACCCGCTGAAGCCAGAGCGGCCTGTCAGCCCTGATTCAGCGTACAAACACCTGAAGACGTTGCTTGAACAGGCCGACCTGCCCAGCATCAGATTTCACGACCTTCGGCACACCTTCGCCACCCACGCTCTGACGTCGGGGGTAGATGTAAAGACCCTGTCCGGCATCCTGGGCCACAGCAGAGCGGCGTTCACACTGGATACCTACACCCATACCACGGGAGATATGCAAAAGCGGGCGGCGGAGATCGTCGGGACGTTTCTGACAGATATCTTTGGAGAGGAGCTGAGGCCATGGGAAGAAAGCGCAAAAACGGCGAAGGCACAGTCCGCCTGAGAAAAGACGGCCGCTGGGAGGGCAGGGTGGTCGTCGGTTACGATGAAAAGGGCCTGCCCAAGACGAAAAACGTACTGGCTAAGACCAAGGGCGAGTGTGTTGAGAAACTGGCCGCCCTGAAAGCAAGCGTTGGCGCCCCAACCCCCGGCAAAGCCAGGCCCGATATGCCCTTCGGGGCATGGGCGGATCTCTGGTTTGAAACATATTACAAGCCGAATGTCAAACCAAGTACGCAGCGGATCTTTGAGGGCTTCATCCGCCTGTACCTCAAACCCCGGCTGGGGCATATCCCTCTGAATAAACTGACCGCCAACGACCTCCAGCAGTTCTACGTCTGGATGAAAAACGACGGCAGGACACGGGAGCGGGACAGCAGGGGGGAGGGCTTGTCCGACAATTTGCTTCAAAACTGCCACTACCTCTGCCGCAGGGTGCTTGAAAAGGCCGTGGCGGAGGGGCTGATCCACCAAGACCCCACCGCCCATTGCAAGCTGCCCTCGATGACCCGTGCCGAAATGCGGATCCTCACCAGAGAGGAGATGCAAAAGACGCTCATCCAAGCGAAGGAGGAAGGTTATTATGAGGTCTTCCTGCTGGAATTCGCCACTGGGCTGCGGGAAGGCGAGTTAGCTGCCCTCCAATGGGATGACCTGAACTTCCAGACCGGGGAACTGCGGGTCAGCAGGCAAGCCGGCAGAGTGATCGGCAGTGGAATCGTGATCTCCGAGCCGAAAACCATACACAGCGTCCGCACCCTGGTCCTGCCGCCTATGGTGGCAGAGGTCCTAAAGAGATACAAGGACAGAATCAATTCCAGATGGATGTTTCCTTCCAGCAAGAAGAAGGACGCTCCTATAGACCCCGCGACGATCCGACAGAGACTGCACCTGCTCCTGGACCATGCGGGCTGCAAGCAAGTACGCTTCCATGACCTCCGGCATACCTTCGCAACGCACTGTCTGGAATACGGGATGGATGTCAAGACCCTCTCCACCATTCTGGGTCACGTCTCCTCCGCCACCACGCTGAACGTATACGCCCATGTGACGGACGAGATGCGCCGGACAGCGGCGGCCAAAATCGATTCTGGCATAGCCAAGGCGGAACCGGTGGCAAGGGTCGAAGGAAAAACCAAGGAGCGCGCCATGACCACCTTCCAGGCCAGAAAGAGGTGGCAAAGAACGGCTCATTGAGAATAGCGACAGCGCCCGCCGGGGACAGAACCCCGGTGGGCGTTTTCCCTGTCTGTGGGCATCCATGTGGTCAAGGCAAAAGGACTCCACAGGAATCGCTTGAAATTGTCCGCATTAAGCGCCCTTTGATGGAAGTGTTGCCAGATTTGCGGGCCGTATATCAGGGAGCAAGATTTAGCGTCGAAACAAACAAGGAAAGGCTACCCGGCAAATGATAACAGTTTGCTAATTCTGCCAGCCACCCCTGGCTATTCACGGCCGGGGGTGGTATTGTGTGTCGCTGAAAGAGGTGAAGCATCATGCAAAAGAAACTCCTGACCAATGGCAACGTCTTCAAGCGCACCGACGGGCGTTGGAACGGCGTGGTCTGGTACCTGGACGAGCAGGGGGAACGGAAGCGCAAATCCTTCTGCGGAACGTCCAAGCCGGAGGTCAAGGCCAAGAGCACTGAGTACATTGCGGACTTCGAGCATCCGCTCACTGCATCTATAGTATCTATTTGCCAACTCTACTTAACAATAACGGTTATCTCACGAAATCTCTTTTCTGCCTCCTGAAATACCGCTATGATTTCGTCAACACTGCTCTGCAATTCTGTACGCCTTATAATTCTCTTAATTGTGATCTTTGCCGGTGTATACATGATTCCAGTTATAGCATCCCATAGTGCGTCCAGATTTTCTCCGCACCAAGCCGGCAACTCTAATTCGCTCTTTATGACTCTATATATTTCGCCTATATATGAGCACGAGTAAAAATCAAGATTCCTTTCTTTGGGTATAATCTCTTCTGACATATTGCTATCTCCTTTATACAACTTCCCAAAATGTTTCATAATGATCGTATGATACAAAAACAAGTCCGCAGATCCTGTTCCGCAATCCAGTTTAACCATCGAATGCTATACGATGTGAGTTAGGCTCAAAGCCATCCAACGCATTGATTATATCATCTAAAAAATTCTTTTGTGTTATTCGATTCAACTTTTTTTGATTCTCTGGCAGAACACAACCCAATTTGATTACGCGATACATTTTGCTGTCCTCCTTTTTACATACGGAATACGGCGTCTTCTGCTGCACTGAATAATACACTTGCAGAACTCCAATATGTAAAGAAGGACACCGCCCGTCTGGTCGGAACCACGATGGGGCCCTAATCATTTGGCCGTTGCAAAAAGTACCATGCATAAAACAAGCAGGGCCCACACAGCAGCCCAAAAAGTGAGACACATGATCAAAGAAAACGCTCCCCAAGCTGGCACAGCCACCAGCCTGGGGAGCGAAACTTTGATGCTATTTTGGTGCTGTACCCGACGGAACGGGGTGGGATCATTGGCGCCAGACAGCACGATTTGAGCGTCAAAAAAGCATCGGACTCGGTCTGCCGGAAACCATCCCGCCGAAAAAGTACCGATTAATGATCCCCCGGCGAAGCCGGGGGATTTTCATAGACGGGCATAGCCCTTTGATACTAGCGACGCGTCACGTCG
>CANQZJ010000101.1 GCA_947628315.1 uncultured Oscillospiraceae bacterium | reverse complement strand
GCCGCCGGGATCGCCTATGGGCTGGTCATGGGCGTCCCCGCCCTGATCGCCGCCTTTGCCGGGTGAATCCCATGGAGAACATCATCCGCGCGGGGCTGGAGGAGATGGGCCTGTCCGTCCCGGAAAACGCCCCCGCCCTGCTGGCGGAGTACGGCCGGCGGCTCATCGAGAAGAATCAGGTGATGAACCTGACCGCCATCACGGAGCCGGAGGACGTGGCCGCCCTCCACATGCTGGACTGCGCCGCCCTGCTGGGGTGCGCGTCCTTCGGGGGCAGATCCCTCATCGACGTGGGCACCGGGGCGGGATTCCCCGGCCTTGCGTTGAAGATCCTTGTCCCGTCGTTGTCCGTCACCCTGCTGGACAGCCTGCAGAAGCGGCTGGACTGGTTGGATGAGACGGCTGAGGCGCTGTCCCTCCGGGGGGTGACCACCCTCCATGCCAGGGCGGAGGAGGCGGGACACGACCCCGCCCTCCGGGAGGGGTTCGACCTTGCCGCCGCCCGGGCCGTGGCCGATCTGCGGACGCTGTGCGAGCTGTGTCTGCCCTTTGTCAAGGTGGGCGGGCGCTTCCTGGCCATGAAGGGGCCGGAGGCGGGGTCCGAGCTGAACGCCGCCCAAAACGCCATCGCGGAGCTGGGCGGAAAGGCCGTCCGGCTGTACCGCTACGCCATCCCCGGCCGGGACGTGGAGCGGCAGGTGGTCGTCATCGAAAAGACCGCCCCCACCCCGGAGCGGTATCCCCGCCGGTGGAAAAAGATGCAGAACTGCCCGCTGTGACACATTTTCCCGCGTATTTTCTGAAAAATTTTCCTTTTTGCCCCGCATTTTGAAGTTTTGGTTGCCATGTGTTAAAAATTATGCTATCATCGGGAGGAGGAACGCCTATGGGCACCGCCATTATGGTCACATCCGGCAAGGGCGGCACCGGCAAAACCTCGGTCACGGCCGGGGTGGCGGGCTGCCTGGCGGCTCTGGGCAGCCGGGTGCTGTGCGTGGACGTGGACATCGGCCTGCGCAACCTGGATCTGGTGCTGGGGCTGTCCGACCGGGCGGCGATGGACTTCTCCGACGTGATGGCGCGCCGCTGCTCCCTGCTGAACGCGGCGGTGGAGCACCCCGACATCCGGGGGCTGTACTTGCTCACCGCCCCGCTCTCCGAGGAGGGCCTGGACGAGGGCTGGTTCTGCGCCATGATCGAGGACGCGAAGGACTGCTTCGACTATGTGCTGATGGACTCCCCCGCCGGACTGGGTGTGGGTTTCCGGCTGGCTATGGCCGCCGCCGACCGGGCCATCGTGGTGTCCGCTGTGGATGCCGCCGCCCTGCGGGACGCCCAGCGCACCGTCACCGAACTGATGGGCAGGGTGGACGAGATCCAGCTGGTGATGAACCGGGTGCGGCCGTCCCTGATCCGCACCCTGCGCACCTCTCTGGACGACGCCATGGACACCGCCGGACTGCCCCTGCTGGGCGTCATCCCGGAGGATCCCAACGTGACCGTGGCCGCCGCCGCCGGCGAGCCGGTGGTGCTCGCCACCGGCAAGGGCGCCTCCCCCGCGTATCTCAACGTCGCAAAACGACTGCTCGGCCAGCGAATCCCCCTGCTGCGCATCCGCTGACATCATATAGAAAGGGACGATCCCATGAATATCGCGCTGATGAGCCACGACAACAAGAAGGAACTGATGGTGCAGTTCTGCATCGCGTACTGCGGCATCATGTCCAAGCACACGGTGTGCGCCACCAGCCGCACCGGCCGCCTGGTGGCCGACGCCACCGGATTGCCCGTCCAGCTCTTCCTTGCCCACGCCCACGGCGGCTGCCAGCAGATCGGCGCCCGCATCGCCTATGATGAGATCGACATGGTGCTGTTCTTCAACGATCCCAACTCCGACGAGCTGGATCAGGATCTGCACTACATCACCCGCCTGTGCGACCAGCACAACGTGCCCATCGCCACCAACGCCGCCACCGCCGAGATGCTCATGCACGGCCTGGCCCGGGGCGATCTGGACTGGCGCGAGCTAATCAAGCCCACGACGCCTCTGCGCGTGTAAACGAATCGCAATATCAAGCCCTGATTATACTATTAGCTATCAGAAATTGCCGCGCACAGCAGTGCTCTCGTCCCAGGGCTGTGGGATGAGGGCATCTGTTTTGTCCGCGGCGCAAAGGAGAATCACCATGGCGAAACTGAAACCCCGCACCCTCTCCGGCTTTATGGAGCTGCTGCCGGAGAAGCAGGCGCAGTTTGAGAAGATGGCGGAGCTGCTGCGGAAAGCCTATTCCCTTTACGGCTTCACCCCCCTGGACACCCCCATCATCGAGGCCAGCGAGGTACTGCTGGCCAAGGCCGGCGGCGAGACGGAAAAGCAGATCTACCGCTTCACCAAGGGGGACAGCGATCTGTCCCTCCGGTTCGACCTGACCGTTCCGCTGGCGAAATATGTGGCGCTCCACTACGGGGAGCTGACCTTCCCCTTCCGCCGGTTCCAGATCGGCAAGGTGTACCGCGGAGAGCGGGCCCAGCGGGGGCGCTTCCGGGAGTTCTACCAGGCGGACATCGACGTGATCGGCGACGGGAAGCTGGACATCGCCAACGAGGCGGAGATCCCTGCCATCATCTACCAGACGTTCACGTCGCTGGGGCTGGAGCGGTTCCAGATCCGGGTGAACAACCGCAAGATTTTGAACGGCTTCTACGCCATGCTGGGCCTGACGGAGAAGTCCGGCGACATCATGCGCACCGTGGACAAGCTGGACAAGATCGGCGCGGACAAGGTGAAGGAGCTCCTCACCGACGAGGAGATGGGCCTGACCGATGAACAGGCCCAGGAGATTTTGGACTTCATCGCCATCAAGGGCAGTCAAGGGGAAGTCCTTGCGGCGCTGGAAGGCTACCGGGGAAGGAGCGAGGTCTTTGACGCCGGCCTGGACGAGTTGACCACCGTGGTGAAATACCTGTCCGCCTTCGGGGTGCCGGAGGACAAGTTCGCTGTGGATCTGACTATCGCCCGGGGGCTGGACTACTACACCGGCACCGTCTATGAGACCGCTATGGTGGATCACCCGGAGATCGGCTCCATCTGCTCCGGGGGCAGATACGATAACTTAGCGGAATATTACACCGATAAACAACTCCCCGGAGTGGGGATCTCCATCGGTTTGACCCGGCTGTTCTACATTCTGGAGGAACAGGGCTACCTGAACGAGGCGCTGAACACCGCCCCGGCGGACGTGCTGGTGCTGCCCATGACCGACGATCTGGCCCCCGCCATCGCCTTTGCCACCGCCCTGCGGTGGGAGGGCGTCCGCACCCAGCTCTACACCGAACAGAAGAAGTTCAAGCAGAAGATGTCCTACGCCGATAAGCTGAACGTGCCTTTCGTGGCCATCCTCGGCGAGGACGAGATCGCCAAAGGCGCGGTGTCCGTCAAGGACATGGCCGCGGGGGAGCAGGCCACCCTTCCCGCGGACGAGGCCGTCAAGCGGGTGCTGAGCGGGCTGGACAGGGGCAGGGAGGAAAAGCCCATCCGGGAGCCCGGCAAGTAATACAAATGGTAAATCGTCCGTCCGATAATACAAATTGGAGTTGATTTTCATGGTTCAAATGAGAACTCACACCTGCGGCGAGCTCCGCATGGAGCACGTGGGCCAGCACGTCAAGCTGGTGGGCTGGATGGAGAACGTCCGCGAGGTGGGACAGAATTTCGCCTTTATGGTGCTGCGGGACTTCTACGGCACCACCCAGGTGGTGGTGGAGACCGCGGAGATGTACGACCTGGTGAAGGGCACCAACAAGGAGTCCACCATCTCCGTGGAGGGCGTCGTCCGGGAGCGGGACAGCAAGAATCCCAAGCTGCCCACCGGCGACATTGAAATTTCCCCGGAAAAGATCCAGGTGCTGGGCCGCTGCCGCTATAACGAGCTGCCCTTCCAGATCAACCGCTCCCGGGAGGCGGACGAGGCCATCCGGCTGAAGTACCGCTACCTCGACCTGCGCAACCCGGACGTGAAGAAGAACATCGTCCTGCGGTGCCAGGTGGTGGCGGCCCTCCGCTCCGCCATGATCGACGAGGGCTTTCTGGAGATCACCACCCCCATCCTCACCGCCTCCTCCCCCGAGGGCGCCCGGGACTACCTGGTTCCCTCCCGCAAGCACCCCGGCCACTTCTACGCCCTGCCCCAGGCCCCCCAGCAGTTCAAGCAGCTGCTGATGACCTCCGGCTTCGACCGCTATTTCCAGATCGCCCCCTGCTTCCGGGACGAGGACGCCCGGGGCGACCGCTCCCCCGGCGAGTTCTACCAGCTGGACATGGAGATGGCCTTTGCCGACCAGGAGGACGTGTTCGCCGTGCTGGAGCGGGTGCTGCCCCCCATCTTCGCCAAATACGGGACTTATAACATCGCCTCCGAGGCGCCCTTTAAGCGCATCCCCTATCTGGAGGCCATGGACAGGTACGGCTCCGACAAGCCCGACCTGCGCATCGACCTGGAGCTCACCGACGCCACCGAACTGCTGTCCGGCTGCGGTTTCCCGCCCTTTGAGGGAAACACCGTGAAGGCTATCGTCGTCACCGGCTTCGAGGGCACCCGGAAGCAGATCGACCAGCTGTGTGCCGATGTGGAGGTACAGGCCGGCCAGAAGGCCTACTGGTTCCGGTATGACGAGAACGGCGAGATCGTGGGCGGCATCGCCAAATTCGTGCAGCCCATCAAGGAGCAGGTGGTCTCCGCCCTGGGGCTGACCCCCGGCTGCTTCGTGGGCCTCACCGCCGGGAATCTGCTCACCGCCCAAAAGACCGCCGGCGTCCTCCGCAACAAGCTTGGCGCCTTCTGCCCCGCCCACATGGACAGGGAGCGCTATGAGTTCTGCTGGATCGTGGACTTCCCCATGTACGAGATCGGCGAGGAGAGCGGGGAGCTGGAGTTCTGCCACAACCCCTTCTCCATGCCCAACGGCGGTCTGGAAGTGCTGAAAAAGGCCGCCGCCGGCCAGGTGGATCCGCTGACCATCACCGCCTACCAGTACGATCTGGTGTGCAACGGCGTGGAACTGTCCTCCGGGGCGGTGCGGAACCACGACCCGGAGATCATGATCGAGGCGTTCCGGCTGGTGCGGCTGGGCGAGGACGACGTGAAGGCCAAGTTCCCCGCCATGTACAACGCCTTCTGCTACGGCGCGCCGCCCCACGCGGGTATCGCCCCGGGCGTGGATCGCATGGTGATGCTGCTGTGCGGCGCGGAGACCATCCGGGAGGTCATCCCCTTCCCCATGAACAAGAACGCCCAGGACGTGATGATGGGCGCCCCCGGCACCGTCACCCAGGCCCAGCTGGATGAGCTGAATATCGCGGTGACCGCGCAAGAGGATGAACCATAGACGGCCGTAGGGGGCGGCCCATGTGCCGCCCCACACTGAAACCGCCGGGCCGCCACATGGGGCGGCCCCTACAGAGGATGTTTGCGCATAAGAGAAGGGCGCCGGCGTGAGCCGGCGCCCTTCTTGCGCGTCTATGGATCTAAATTACTCCTCAACGACCACGATGGGGGCGTCGGGGGCGTTCTTGCCGATGGACTCGATGCCGTTCTGGGCGCTGGCCTTGGCCTTGTAGCCCTCGCTGCGGCCGATGTTGACCCCGTTGCCGGCCTTCAGGCGGAAGCGGAACTCGCCGCCGTTGTCCTTGTACAGCTCATACTTGGGGTTGCCCAGCTTCTCGTAATTCTCAACAGTCTGATCCTCCACGGGGGCCTTGGCGTTGGTCTTGACAGACTCGCAGCCTTTCTTGGCGCTGTCGACGGAGGTGTAGGTCTCGCCGCCGGAGAGGATGACCTCGCCGTTGCCGGCCTTCAGGTTGAATACGTACTCGCCGTTCTTCGCCGGCTTGATCTCGAACTTGCCCATGATAAATAGCCCTCTTTCTGTCATTTTTCTATCTGTTCCGCCCCAGGCGGTTGAGATACGGGATCATTCGCCTTTCAGCTTTTGCCACTCGCCGACGGCCATTTCGTCACAGCGGTTGTTATAGGGGTTCTCGGCGTGGCCCTTGACCCAATGGAGGCGGACGGTGTGCGTTTCGCACAGCTCCAGCAGCCGCGCCCACAGGTCGGGGTTCAGGGCGGGCTTCCTGTCCGCCTTCACCCAGCCTTTGGCCTGCCAGCCCCTGGCCCAGCCCTTGTCCAGGGCGTCGATGACGTACTTGCTGTCCGACCAGAGATCCACCGTACAGGGTTCGTTGAGGGCCTCCAGCCCGCGGATGACGGCGGTGAGCTCCATGCGGTTGTTGGTGGTGGACGCCTCCCCGCCGGACAGCTCCTTTTTGTGGCTGCCGTATATCAGGATGGCCCCCCAGCCGCCGGGGCCGGGGTTGCCGGAGCAGGCGCCGTCGGTGTAGAGCGTAACTGTCTTCATCAGTGTTTCCTTTTCCTGTTATTAAGGTACATGAAAATGGACGAAATGTCAAATGTTTCTTGTCATTCCGGCAGAATCACAGGTCGCCCAAAATCTCTTTCCGCTTCTCCTGGTACTCCTCCTCGGTGATGAGGCCGGCCTCCTTCAGGGTCTCCAGCTGCTCCAGCCGCTTCTGGGGCGTGTGGCCGTAGGAGGCGGCGGTGATGTGCTCATGGTCGGCGGCCTGGGGATCGAAGGAGGCGTCGGGCCGGGCGGGCTTCGTCTCCTCGTCCTCAATGGTGATCTCCGGGCCAATGTATTTTTTGCCGAACGCCTGGTAGGCGTTGAGCGCGGTGATGACCACGGCCAGCAGCGTCCACAGCACCCCGAAGGGGCCAAAGGCGGGAATCACTACGAACAGCCCGATCAGGATGAAAACCACGCCAAAGGCGATGCCGGCGGCCCCGGCGGCCTTGTTGGGCCGGTATTTGATGTGGCGTTTCATGGCGCTCACTCCTCAGCGGGATTTTCCGGAGCCCCGGCCGCGCCGGTATCCTCCTCCTGATCCTCCCGCTCGGCCAGGGACATGGCGATGACCCGGTCGGCGTCCTCCTTGAAGCGCATGACGATGACGCCCTGGGTGGCGCGGCC
>CANQZJ010000100.1 GCA_947628315.1 uncultured Oscillospiraceae bacterium | reverse complement strand
TGGACGCCGTTCTCGATGCCGCCGTGGGTCAGGGCCTCCACCACGGACAGGTACGCGTCGTGGAGCGCCACATATTTGCCCACCAGGGCGATGGTCACGTGGCCCTTCACGTTCTTGGCGTTGTAGACCATGGTGGCCCACTCGGTGAGGTCGGGGGCGTGGCAGATGAGCCCCAGCCGCCGCACCACCACGTCGGCCAGCCCCTCCCGCTCCAGCATCAGCGGGACTTCATACAGCAGATCGGCCGTCAGGTTGGGGATGGCGTGATCCACCGGGATGTTGCAGAACAGGGAGATCTTCTCCAGAATGTCCTTGGGGATGGGGTAGTCGCTCCGGCACATGATCACGTCGGGCTGGATGCCCAGGCTCAGCAGTTCCTTGGCGGAGTGCTGGGTGGGCTTGGACTTCAGCTCGCCGGAGCCGGGGATGGACACGATCAGCGACACGTGGACGAACATCACGTTCTGGCGGCCCCGCTCCGCCGCCACCTGCCGGATGGCCTCCAGGAAGGGCTGGGACTCGATATCGCCCACGGTGCCGCCGATCTCCACGATGGCCACGTCGGCGCCCTCGCCCTCCAGGGAGTAGATGTTCCGCTTGATCTCGTTGGTGATGTGGGGAATGATCTGCACCGTGCCGCCCAAAAAGTCGCCCCGGCGCTCCCTGTTCAGCACGTTCCAGTAGACCTTGCCGGAGGACACGGAGGAGTTGGCGGTGAGATTTTCGTCGATGAACCGCTCATAGTGGCCCAAATCCAGGTCGGTCTCGGCGCCGTCGTCGGTGACGAACACCTCGCCGTGCTGGTAGGGGGACATGGTGCCGGGATCCACGTTGAGGTAGGGATCCAGCTTCTGCACCCGCACCTTCAGGCCCCGCTGCTTCAGCAGCCGCCCCAGAGACGCCGCCGTGATGCCCTTGCCCAGTCCGGACACCACGCCGCCGGTGACGAAAATGAATTTTGTACCAGTGGTCATATTCATTCCTCCCGCGTCGGACGGACGTCATTGCCCGCCAAACTACAAATCCACCCCATTTTACCCCTATATCTTGTGCAAGTCAAGGGCGAACTGGGGAGAGATACAAATTATTTTTGCAAGCCGCTCTGCAAAATCCTTCAAATTGCAAGCGGGCTTGCGGCGGCTGTCTTTCCCGGTTATAATGGAGAAAAAGGAGGCGGCGGCATGCTCTGGTACACCGAATATCCCTCCCCGGTGGGGACGCTGACCTTGGCCGGGATGGATGACGCCCTCTGCGGCCTGTGGATCGCGGGGCAGAAGTATTTTATGGCCTCTTTGCCTGAGACCCCTGTCCGCCGGGATGATCTCCCGGTGTTTGACGCCGCCCGGGCATGGCTCACGCGCTACTTCGCCGGGGAGCGGCCCGCGCCGGGGGAGCTGCCCCTGGCGCCCTTTGGCACGCCCTTCCGCCAAAAGGTCTGGCGGCGGCTGGCCGCCATCCCCTATGGCGAGACGATCGCCTACGGGCAGATCGCCGCCGGGCTCCACAGCTCCGCCCGGGCGGTGGGGGGCGCCGTGGGGCACAACCCCATCTCCATCATCATCCCCTGCCACCGGGTGGTGGGGGCGGACGGCTCCCTCACCGGGTATGCCGGCGGGGTGGCGGTCAAGCGGGCCCTCCTCACACTGGAGGGCGCGCTCGCATAGAGTATCCCAGGGGGCTGATGCCCCCATGGGCACAGCCCTCCAATCCGATGATGGAGGGATATCTGTGAAACGAATGGCGGCGCCGCTGCGCGGAGCGGCGGCGTTGATACTGGCCGCGGCCGTCTTCCTGACCCTGAAGGGGGACGCCCCGACCGCGGAGGATCAGCCGCCCGTCAATTCCGACGGCTTTCTGGAGGAATACACCATGATCTATGAGCTCCGCTGGTGTACCGAGTGCGGATCCCTCAGCAATTTTTGGATGATGACCAAGCCCCGGCGGGACGAGGACACCGGGCGGGACACGGGGCAGCACTGGATCGAGACCATGTGCCTCACCTGCGGCCACTTCAACGTCGACCTGCCCCTCACGGACAGCCGGCGGGGGGAGAACTTATTCCGGCTGGAGGATCACGTCTTTACCGATGAGGTCATGCGGGAGCCCACGGCGGAGCATCAGGGCATGCTGCGCCGCACGTGCCGCTACTGCGGGCTGGAGCACTGGGAGATCATCCCCCAACCGGAGCCGGAGCCGACGCCAACAATCGAGCCCACGCCGGAGCCGACGCCCACGCCAGAACCGACGCCGACGCCTACACCGGAACCTACGCCCAAACCGACCCCGGAGCCGACGCTCACACCTGAACCGACGCCTGAACCGACCCCGGAGCCGACACCCACGCCCGAGCCCACGCCTGAACCCACACCTGAACCCACGCTCGAACCGACCCCGACGCCGACGCCCACGCCAACACCAACGCCGGAGCCGACGCCCACACCTGAACCCACGCCCGAACCGATCCCGGAACCGACGCCCACACCAGAACCGACGCCGACGCCCACGCCTGAACCGACGCCTACACCTGAACCCACGCCTGAGCTCACGCCGGAGCCGACTCCGGAACCGACGCCGGAGCCGACGCCCACGCCCGAGCCGGTGATCCTGCCGCCCTATGTGCTGGGCACGGGCACGGGCTTCTTTGAGCCTGACCGCCCCGCGACCCGGGCGGAGGCCGCCGCCATGGCGGCCCGCCTGCTGGCTCAGAGCAGGGGGGAGACCATCCCCGCCGGCACTCCGGCCTTTGCGGATGTGAGCGGCGGCGCCTGGTACTGCGACGCGGTGCGTTATCTGGCGGAGCGCGGCGTCGTCCTGGGGCGCGGAAACGGGCTGTTCTGCCCGGACGACCCCGTCACGGGGGCGGAGCTGACCGCCATCGTCACCCGGGCGTTCGGCGGGGCGGATACGATCGCCGGCGGTGTGGTGAGCCGCGGCGAGGCGTTGACCTTTCTGAACCGCGTGACCGGCCGCGTCCCGGACAAGGGATGGATCGACAGCCATCCGGCGGAGCTGCGGCTCTTTGCCGACGTGCCGGCGGGAAACCGTTACTTCTACGAGGTCGCGGCGGCGGCCAATCCCTGCTGCCAATGAGCCGCGGAGCGCTGCCGCTCTGCGGGCGGCCTGAAAACAGGCCGCTACATATATTCCCCTGTCCGCGAGCGCTCCGGATCGGAGCTTTGGCGGATGGGCGAAATGAAAAGCGGCCAGCCGAAAGGCTGGCCGCTTTTGTCATGGGAGCCGGGTCATCCTCACACCCGATGGAGGAAGGTGACGATCTGACTGCGGGAGCAGGTCTTATCGGGGGCGAACTTACCGTCGCCCGTGCCGTTGGTGACGCCCTTGTACACCGCCCATCTCACCGCGCCGTTGTAGTACGCGCCGGACGGCACATCGGGGAAGGCGCTGCCGCCGAAGATGAGGGGCTCGCCCTCCGCGCGCCACAGGAAGGTCACCGCCTGGGCGCGGGTGCAGGGCGCCTCGGGGGAGAACTTTCCGCCGCCGGTTCCGCCGGTGATACCGTTCTCCACGGCCCAGAGGACCGCCTTGTAATAATAGGCGTCGGGGTCGGTCACGTCGACAAAGGGGCTGACCGTAGACTCGGGCTCCGGCTTGTCATAGGCGCGCCACAGGAAGGTGACGATCTCCGCGCGGGAGCAGGCTTTGTCGGGGGAGAACTTCCCGCCGCCGGTTCCGCTGGCGATGTCGTTCTCCACGGCCCAGGCCACCGCGCCGCCGTACCAGGCGCCGTCGGGCACGTCGGAGAAATAGCTGCCCGCCCAGCGGAACGTGACGTCGCAGGAGGCTGCCGCGTATCCGTTCTCATACATGGTCACGGTGACCGTCTGGGTGAGGACGTCTCCGGGGCCCTGCAGCCGGCCGGTGATGTCGCCGGTGCCGGGATCCAGAGAGAGTCCGGCGGGCAGGGCGCCCGAGGTGACGGCATAGCGGTTGGTGTTGCGGCCGGTGTATTCGTCCGGGCGCGTCGGGCTGAGGCCGGCGGTCAGCCGCAGCGACTCGCTCCCCTTGAGCGGGGCGGAGGGCATACCGCTGTAGCGTATCTGCGCGTAGGCGGTGCTGCTCAGCCTGGGGCCGTTGGAAAGGCTCGCGCCGTCTGCGCCGGAAAAGCTGTGATTTTCGGCGGGATGCTCCTCGAGAAAGGTCTTGCCCGAATGGATCTGTGAATATGCCCCCACCAGGAGCCAGTTGGTGTTCTCATACCCGGATATTTTGCCGGAGCCGCCGGAGGGATCGTCCCAGGTCACGTCCACGGCGTACCATTTGCCGTCCTCCATCTGGACAAAGTTCCACGCGTGATTCGCGCCGGTCACCACCACGCAGGGGATATCCACCCGGTCGCAGAGCACCTTGAACGCCAGGGCATAGCTCTCGCAGACGGGGCCCGACGGCCCGTCGTTCCCCTGGAGGGCGTTGGTGGCCTCGCGCATATCCCACGGGCCGTGATCCAGGTCGGTATTGTACCCGTTGTGCATGGTGAGCCAGTTGTCGAAATACCTGACTTTGTCATACCGGGTGCCGGATGGGGCGCCGGACAGGATCGCGCCGACGTTGCTCTGAAGGGTATCGATCTGCTCCTCGATCCCGCTCTCCGGGCTCCACAGGCCGGAGAAACAGCTCTTGCGGCGGTCATAGGTATCGGTTATCCGGCCGGCGCTGTCCATCTTGACCCACATCAGCGGATAGAAATAATAGTATGTGGACACGCCGCCGCTGGTGGAACTGAAGGAGTAGCATCTGTTTGTATTGTTGATCCAGAACACCTCGGGATGATCCCGGTCAAACGCGTAAGACGCGTTGTTGATACAGCGCTGGGTGTACAATCTCTCATTTTCGGTGGGGCTTGTCAGCTTTGTCACACAGATGGCGGTAAACTCCGCCGTCGTATTGTCGGAGAATTTGAGGCGGACAGACACGAACTCCCCCGGCTCCCCCTTATAGTCGCTGCCCGGATCCTGCAGGGAGAAATATCTGTCGTCGATCAGGTAATCCCTGGCGCCGTCGTGATCGGTGGCCTCTTCCAGCACATCGTACAGCGTCCGCACGTCCTTCGGAACGGAGATGCGGTCGATCCATCTCACATGCTCGCCGCCGTTCACGTCCACCAGTCCGTCCGCGGGGGAGTAGAACTGGGGATCGTCCGGCCCGGACAGCTCATCCCCGGGGAAGACCGTCTCCTCCGCGAGCACCTCCGCGTCCGCGGCCCACACGGCCGCCGCCGGCTGCGCCAGCCCCAGGAGCAGGATCACAGCCAGTGCCAATGAGAACGTCTTTTTCATACTGCATCTCTCCCTGCGGAAAATGCGGGCCCAATGGCGCACAGGCCTCCGTAATGTTCAGTATAGTACGAAAGTCCGGCCGGCGCAAGCTTTTCTCGCCGGTACTTGCTTTTGACCTTTTTTGAGGCCGGGCCCCGCTATAATGGACAGGACGGACAAAGGGGGCGGCGGCGTGACGGTGGTTTATGTGGATCTGCTGTTTCTGCTGAACCTGGCGGCCAACTATCTGCTCCTGCTGGGTGCGGGGCGTATGGCGGGCGTCGCGCTGTACCGCGTGCGGATCGGGCTGGGGGCCGCCGCGGGCGCTTTTTATGCCGTCCTGTTGTTTCTGCCGGGGCTGGGCTGGCTGGCGGCGTGGCCCTGCCGCATCGCCTGCGGCGTGGGGATGGCCGCCGTCGCCTACGGCGGGGAGCGCCATCTGCTGCGGCCCACGGTGCTGTTCTTCGGGGCGTCGGCGGGGCTGGCCGGGGCGGTGCTGGCCCTGGAGATGTTCGGCGGCTTCTCCCTCACCCTGGAGCGGGGGGTGTTCTACTCCCGGGTGGACTTGCGGCTCCTGCTGCTGGTGTTCGTGGGGTGCTACTTCGTGCTGTCCCTGTTCTTCCGGCGGGTGGGGCAGAGGGGCGGGAGAGAGCTGGTGGAGCTGACCGTCACCTTTGACGGCGGCTCTGCCGCGCTCACCGCCCTGGTGGACACCGGCCACTCCCTCGCCGACCCGGCGGACGGGCGGCCCGTCGTCGTGGCGGAGGCGTCGAGACTGGCGGGACTGCTGCCGGCGTGGGCGGAGCCCTCCGACCCGGTGGGCTCGGTGGAGCGCTGCCAGAAGATGGGTCAGCGGGGCGCGCGGCTCATCCCCTACCGGGCGGTGGGGGTGGACTGCGGGATGCTGCTGGCGGTGCGGGCGGCGTCCATCCAATGTAAAGGGAAAACACTTGGCGGCCTGCTGGTGGCGCTGTCTCCCACCTCGCTGGGAGAGGGCTTTCAGGCGCTGATCGGAGGAATCTGACATGATACTCACGGATACATATACCCGGCTGTGCAGGCTGCTGGCAAAGCTGGGCGTCGATCTGGGCGGAACGGTCTATTACATCGGCGGCAGCGACACCCTCCCGCCGCCCCTGACAAGGGAGGAGGAGTCCGCCTGCCTGGACGCCCTGGCCGCGGAGGACACGAGGCAGGAGGCCCGCTCAAAGCTCATCGAGCACAATCTGCGGCTGGTGGTGTACATCGCCCGGCGGTTCGAGAACACCGGGGTGGGGCTGGAGGATCTGATTTCCATCGGCACCATCGGCCTCATCAAGGCGGTGGAGACCTATCAGCCCGAGAAGAAGATCAAGCTGGCCACCTACGCCTCAAGGTGCATCGAGAACGAGATATTGATGTACCTGCGCAAAAACGCCGGCCGCCGGGTGGAGGTGTCCCTGGACGAGCCGCTGAACACCGACTGGGACGGCAACGAGCTGCTGCTGTCCGACGTGCTGGGCACCGAGGGGGACGCCATCGAGAAGCCCATCGAGGACGACGTGGATCGGGACTTGCTCCTCACCGCCGTGGGGCGTTTGAGCCAGCGGGAGCGCTCCATCATCATCATGCGGTTCGGCCTGGACGGCAGGCGGGAGCGCACCCAGAAGGAGGTAGCCGACCTGCTGGGCATTTCACAGTCTTACATCAGCAGGCTGGAGAAACGGATCATCAACCGGCTGAAAAAGGAGATTCTGCGCATGATGTGACGACAAAAGCAAAGTCCATCGAAA
>CANQZJ010000099.1 GCA_947628315.1 uncultured Oscillospiraceae bacterium | reverse complement strand
AGCTTTCCGGAGCGGAACTCGTCCAGCAGCACCTTCGCCATCCGCTCGGTGTCCGCCTCGCCGCCGGAGATCTTCATGCCCCGGCGGACGGCGGCTGTCTCCAGCAGGCGGTAGCCCTAGGCCACGTCGTTCTCCCCGCCCTCCCTGGCGGGCAGCTCCTTCAGCTTATAGCCCTCCAGCAGGGACTGGGGATAGCGCTCCCCCAGCAGGGCCATCAGGTGGCAGCCCAGGGTCTCGGTGTCCATGATCTCGTCCTTCACCGCGCCGGTAAAGGCCAGGTGGAGGCCGGTGGTCTCGTCCTCGAACTTGGGCCAGAGGATGCCGGGGGTGTCCAGCAGCTCCAGGCCATTGTCGATGGTCACCCACTGCTTGCCCCGAGTGACGCCGGGGCGGTCGGAGGCCCTGGCGGACTTGCGGCCCGCCACTTTATTGATAAAGGTGGACTTGCCCACGTTGGGCACCCCCACCACCATGGCGCGGATGGGGCGGCCCACCTGGCCTTTTGCCCTCCACGCCTCCAGCTTGTCCGCCAGGATGGCGCGGATGGCGGGGGAAAACTGGTTGACCCCTTTCCCCTGTTTCGCGTCGGTCTCCAGCACGCCGAAGCCGCGGGCCTTATAGCCGGCGATCCACTTCGCCGTCATGGCCGGGTCGGCCTGATCCGCCCGGTTGAAGATGATGAGCCGGGGCTTGTTCCCGGCCATGGCGTCGATATCCGGGTTGCGGCTGGAGGACGGGATGCGGGCGTCCACCACCTCGGCCAGCAGATCCACCAGCTTGAGATCCTCTTCCATTTTGCGCCGGGTCCTGGTCATGTGGCCGGGATACCACTGGATGTTCACGGGAACGCCCCCTCTCTCATATAGCACAAAAGGAGCGGAAATTCCGCTCCTCCTGTGTTTGAACGCGCTGTTTTACAGGTCTTCCTTGACCTTGGCGGCCTTACCCACGCGGTCGCGCAGGTAGTACAGCTTGGCGCGGCGAACCTTGCCCTTGCGGACGGTCTCTACCTTCTCGATGGTGGGGGCGTGCAGGGGGAACACCTTTTCAACGCCCACGCCGTAGCTGATGCGGCGGACGGTGAAGCTCTCCTCCACACCGCCGTGCTTCTTGGCGATGACGGTGCCTTCAAACACCTGGATACGCTCGCGGCTGCCTTCCTTGACGCGGATGTGTACCCGGACGGTGTCGCCGACGTTGACCTCGGGGGCCTCGTCCTTGGTGTACTTGTCGCTGAACTGCTGCAACAGATTCATGTCTTTTTCCTCCTAATTACAGGCGTTCATGCGTCCATGCCCTGTGGCCGCGCAGAGGACCGCCCTTTTTCAGACTGGGGTAGTATACCATAACGGAACCGGGATTGCAAGCACTTTTTTCTGTTTTTTCCGCCCTTAAGCCCGAAAGGTCTTGACCAGCAGCCACAGGGCGGTGAGAAGCAGCGTCACGTTGGCAAATTTCGCGGCGGCGACGGCCCCCGCCCCCACCAGCACGCCCACCACGCACCCCGCCGCGGCGGTGGAGATCCGCTCCGCCCAGTCGGCGTCCAGGGTGCCCGCCAGCATATCGTACAGCGCCCGGCCGCCGTCCAGTGGCCGCACCGGGAGCAGATTGAAGGCACCCACCCCCAGGCTCAGCGCCGCCGGCAGGTACCATCTCATCCCCATGGCAAAGGCTCCGGTGATCAGGTTGGCCGCCGGCCCCGCCAGGGCCACCAGACTGTCCCGGCCATAGGACAGCGGCCTCAGATAGTCGAAGGACAACTCCGCCCCGATGGCTGTCAGCGACAGGCGCTCCACCCCGCCCCCCATCATCCGGGCGGCAAATACATGGCCCAGCTCGTGGATCGCACATGCCAGCAGGCCCCATGGCAGCAGCCCCACGCCGTCGTCCAGCCAGAACAGCGCCGCCAGTAACAGCAGAAAACCGGGGCTGATCTCCAGCCTTGGCCGCTCACAGATCCACATAGTAGGCCGGATCCAGCCGAATATCGTCCTTCAGGATGGTCAGGTGCAGATGGGGCCCGGTGGCGTGGCCGGTGTGGCCCACCAGGGCCACTGTATCGCCGCAGGACACGGTCTGCCCCTTGGTCACCAGCACCTTGGAGCAGTGGGCATAGAAGGTGCTGACGCCGTTGGCGTGGTCGATCATAAAATAGTTGCCGAATTCGTCGCTCTGGCCGGTGTAGCGGACGGTGCCGTCGGCAAAGGCGCCGATCTCCGTCCCCTCCGCCACGCCGATGTCCAGCGCCAGGTGGAACTCGTAGTTGCCGTCGATGGGGTCGTCGCGGAAACCGAATTTTGAGGTGATGACGCCGTTCACCGGGTTGACGGTCTTGTCCAGCCCCAGATCGTAGTTGACAAAGCTGACGTTGGAGGGCAGCTTGCGGCCCTGGTCGTCCACGTCCTGGGCCACGGCGGTCACCGCGGCGGCGTTGGAGGGGGTCTCCTCCGGCTCCGGGGACGGCGCGGGGGTCTCGGTGGGGGCGGATCCAGCCGTCTCGGCAGGCGGGTCGCTCTGATTTGCCAGCGGGCCGTGCTCCGCCAGCCAGGTCAGGCCCATCCGATCCGTCTCCGACAGCGGTACGATGTGGACGCCGGGCGTCTCCGCCGGTGGAGGCTGTGTCTCTTTCTCCCCGCCGTCGGCGCCGAACACGGCCAGGCACAGCTGCTGGAGGGCGTCCCGCACCGGCTCGCCGTCCGACACCGACCGGCCGAACTCCTGGAACGCGCCCTGGAAGTCCACGTTGGAGGTGAGGGCCGTCCGCCACATCTCCACCTGGCCGGGGAGGATCCCGCGGCCGAAATACACCAGCAGGAACAGGCACAGGCTCACCGCCAGACGGATCAGGCGGCTCATGTCACGGCCTGTCCCCCACTTTTTCGGGGCGTGCTTCTGCCCGGAGGCAGGCCGCCTCCCTTGGTTCCGGTTCCGCTCACGGGGCGCGCTCTTCACACCCATCCCCCCCTTGTCCGGGAATTTTACTCCATACCTTATGACGGTGGACAAGGTTTTATGCGCCGCCTCTTGACGGCTGTTTGGCCCTCTGTTAAAATAGAACAAAAGTACGGTTTACAGGAGGAAGCCATGAACATTGTCGTCATCGACGCCCAGGGGGGCGGCATGGGGCGCCAGCTGGTGTCCGCCATCAAGCAGGCGGTGCCGGAGGCCAACCTCACCGCCGTGGGCACCAACAGCGCCGCCACCTCCGCCATGCTGAAGGCCGGCGCGGACAGGGCGGCTACCGGGGAAAACGCCGTGGTGGTCAATTCCCGCCGCGCCGACATCATCACCGGGCCCATCGGCATCGTGGTGGCCGACGCCCTGCTGGGGGAGATCACCCCAGCCATGGCCGCCGCCGTGGGCAGCAGCAGCGCCACCCGGGTGCTGGTGCCGGTGAGCCACTGCGACACCGTGGTGGCCGCCGTGCCCGATCTGCCCATGTCCGCCCTGATCCAGAGCGCGGTGGAGCGCATCGCCGCCATTGCCAACGGCTGAAATGACCGGGCTGGAATATGAGGAGCGGTGCGCCAGAAGGCTCCGGCGGTGCGGCTTCTCAGGGGTGACCCTCACCGGAGGCAGCGGCGACCAGGGGGTAGACATCCTCTGTAAGCGCAAGGGGGTGCGATACGCCGTCCAGTGCAAGTACTACCGGCGGCCCGTGGGCAACCACGCTGTCCAGGAGGCGTACACCGGGGCGGCGTATTACGGATGCGACTACGCGGTGGTGCTCACCAACAGCACCTTCACCCCGGCGGCGGAGGAGCTGGCGGAGAGCACCGGCGTCCTCCTATGGCCGGAGGACGGCCTGCCCTATCCTCCCTGCCGGTCGATGTTCATCCGCTGGGTGGGGATCTTGATCGCCCTGGCCGCCGCCGTGGCGCTGGCCGGATTTCATTCCTTCGGCCCCGTGCCCTCTCTCCGGCAGGACGGCTGCCTGGCGGCGCTGATCGCCGGCGGGCTTTTCAATGCCCTGGAGTCCGGCCTGTTCGGGATGGATCTGGCGGCCTGTCTCTGCTATGGCGCGGCCGCCGCGCTAGCGGCGCTCGATCCGCCGCTGGCCTATGGACTTCCGGCGCGGGCGGGGCTGTGGCTGCTGATCCCCGCCGCTGTCAGCCTGCTGCGAGCGCTGCGGCTGATCCTGCTCTGGCGGGCGGGGCGCCGGGAGGAACCGGAAGAAGAAATTGCCGAAGAGGACGAATAAAGAGCCTGTCCGTTGACGTCAACGAACAGGCTCTTTTCCTGTGTATTTCTCAGCCCAGCAGCAGCTTGTCGTCCGCCTCGTCGGAGCCGGTGGCCTGGCCGAACTTGGCCAGCAGATCCTCTACCGTGAGCTTCTTCTTCTCCTCGCCGGAGATGTCCAGGACGATGTTGCCCTCGTACATCATGATGAGCCGGTTGCCGTGGGCGATGGCGTCCTTCATGTTGTGGGTGATCATCAGGGTGGTCAGATTGTCCCGCTGCACCACCAGCTCGGTGGCGTCCAGCACCTTGGCCGCCGTCTTGGGATCCAGGGCGGCGGTGTGCTCGTCCAGCAGCAGCAGATTGGGCCGCTGGAGGGTGGCCATCAGCAGGGTCAGCGCCTGGCGCTGGCCGCCGGACAGCAGGCCCACCTTGGCGGTCAGCCGATCCTCCAGGCCCAGATCCAGGATCTTCAAATACTCCCGGTACTTGTCCCGCTCGTCACGGGTGATGCCCTTGCGGAGGGTGCGGGCTTTGCCCCGGCGGGCGGCCAGAGCCAGGTTCTCCTCGATCTGCATGGTGGCGGCGGTGCCCATCATGGGATCCTGGAACACCCGGCCGATGTATTTGGCCCGCTTGTGCTCCGGCAGCTTGGTCACGTCCACCCCGCCGATGGAGATGGTGCCCTCGTCCACCAGCCAGGTGCCGGCGATGGCGTTGAGCAGGGTCGACTTGCCCGCGCCGTTGCCGCCGATGACGGTGACGAAGTCCCCGTCGTCCAGGTGGAGGGACACGCCCCGCAGCGCGGTCTTCTCGTTGACGGTGCCGGGGTTGAAGGTCTTGTAGATGTTCTTGATGTCAAGCATTGACAGACCCTCCCCTCTTCACGGGCTTGGAGAAGTACTTTCCTTTCCAATAGGGCACGCTGAGGAAGATGGCCACCACCAGGGCGGTGAGCAGCTTCAGGTCGGTGGACTCCAGGCCCAGCCGCAGAACCAGCGTGATGACGATGTAGTAGATGATGGCGCCGATCACGCAGGAGAGCAGTTTCAGGGCGAAGTTGGTGAACACCTTATCCAGCAGCACCTCGCCGATGATCACGGCGGCCAGGCCGATGACGATGGCGCCGCGGCCCATGTCGATGGTGTTGCTGCCGGAATACTGGGCCAGCAGCGCGCCGGACATGGCCACCAGGCCGTTGGAAACCACCAGGCCAAGAACTTTGGTCATGTTGGTGTTGATGCCCTGGGCCCGGGCCATATTGTCGTTGGCGCCGGTGGCCCGGAGGGCGGAGCCCATCTCGGTGCCGAAGAACCAGTACAGCAGGCCGATCACCACGACCATGACGACGGCCAGCAGAAGGAGCGGGTTGTTCAGGCCCAACTCGCGGATATACCGGGAGGACAGCAGCAGATCGTTGCGATCCGGGCTGAGGGCCAGGGTCGCCTTGGTGGCGGCGTCATCCCCGATGGCCATGATCCGCAGGTTCAGGGAGTAGAGCGCCAGCTGGGTCAGTATGCCGGCCAGAATGGCGGGGATGCCGCAGGCCGTGTGGAGCATGCCGGTGACCAGGCCCGCCAGCATACCGGACAGCACAGCCATCAGCAGCGCCAGCCAGGGGTTCCAGCCCATGGTGATCAGCACCGCGCACACCGCGCCCCCGGTGGTCAGCGAGCCGTCCACCGTCAGGTCGGCGATGTCAAGTATCTTATAGGTGATGTACACGCCGATGGCCATAACGCCCCAGATGAGGCCCTGGCCCACGGCGTTGGGCATGGAATTCACAAACGACTGGAGAAAATTCATAAGACGCCCTCCCGGATAGATTCTGTGGACTGTATAACAAAAAACAGCGGGAAAGGGAAGCCCCTTCCCCGCTGTTTTTATCGTCTGTTACTCCTCGATGGCGGTGTAGCCGTCGGGCGGAGTGATGCCCAGCGCCTCGCAGTTGGCGGCGTTGTACAGCTTATCCAGTGTGGTGTCGAAGCCGATGGCGGTCTCGGACACGGGGGTCTTGCCGGTGAGGATGTCGGCGGCCATCTGACCGGTGATCTGGCCCAGCTCATAGTAGCTGATGGACAGGGTGGCCACGCCGCAGCCCTTGCAGATGCCCTCTTCGCCGGCCACGACGGGCACCTTGGCGGGAAGCACGATGTTGGCGATGGCGTCGGTGTTGTTGGCGGCGGTGTTATCGGTGGGGATGTAGATCACGTCGCTGGCGTCAGCGGCGGTCTGGGTGACGGCGGGCAGGTCGTTCACGTCAGTGAAGGCGTACTGGGTGCAGGTGTAGCCCATGTCCTTCAGGTAGCCCTCGATGGTCTCCACCTGGAACACGGAGTTGGGCTCGGCGGAGCAGTACAGCAGACCCACGTTCTTGGCGTCGGGGAACAGCTCCTGGATCATGGCCGCCTGCTGATCCAGCGGAGCCAGATCGGAGGTGCCGGAGATGTTGCCGCCCAGGACTTTGTCCTCGGTGGTGTCCAGGTTCAGCGCCACGCCGTAGTTGGTGATGGCGGTGCCCAGGATGGGAATGGTGTCGGTGGCGGCGGCCGCGGCGGTGAGGGAGGCAGTGGCATTGGCCAGGATCAGGTCGGCCTTCTCAGAGACAAAGCCGTCGATGATGGTGGTGCAGTTGGCGGCCTCGCCGCCGGCGTTGCCCTCGTCAAAGGTGACGGCGTCGCCAAGGGCCTCGGTCAGGGCATCCCTAAAGCCCTGGGTAGCGGCGTCCAGCGCGGGGTGGGGCGCCAGCTGGCAGATACCGACAACATAGGCGTCATCACCGCCGGCGGAAGGCGTCTTGTCGCCGCCGCAGGCGCACAGGGCGAAGACCATCATCAACGCCAGCAGAAGTGCGATGTACTTTTTCATTTTAGTTTCCTCCATTTCAGGTTCCCGGCTTTAACGCTTTGCGCCGTCAAAGCACAGTTCTTG
>CANQZJ010000098.1 GCA_947628315.1 uncultured Oscillospiraceae bacterium | reverse complement strand
TTCCCGCTCCATGCAGCTGATCCTGGGCAAGCTGGGCATCCCCTGCGTGCTGATCCACGGGATGCAGACCGCCGGCGGCGACCCGGAGCCCCATATGTGGAACGCCGTGCAGATCGGCGGCAAGTGGTACGCCGTGGACGCCACCTGGGACGACCCCGTCCGCCTGGACAGCAAAGGCGCCATCATTAAGACCGGGATCCCCGGCGAGGACGGCGGCGAGATCGACAACTACCTGCTGGTGGGCCAGGATGTGATCGGCCAGAACTGGCAGCCCTCCGGCGTGGTGTCCATCGACGGCGCCGAGTTCAGATACCCCGACGTGGAGCTGCGCTCCTATAACGGCGACAGCGTCTATCAGGACGCCGTTGGCCTGCATGTGGCCTACACCGCCGCCAGCGAGATGGAGGGCGAGGACGCCGGCCAATGGACCGTGGACTTCCGCGGCGAAGGCGTGGAGGAGGCCGCCGAGGACGGCTTCTACTTCCTGGTGAAGATGTGGGATACCTACGGCGACGGCACCGAGTACAAGTTCGACGAGTGGTACTATGTGGAAGCCGGCCTGATCGGCTCTCAGGGAAACGAGTTCTTCAAGGACACCCCGTCCGGGGTCGTGCTGGTGAGCGCCACCTGCGAGTACGCCCAGTTTGCCGTCACCACCCGGGCCCCCGATTATTATTTTGACAACTGGAGCTCCCATTTTGAGCCCACTATGGGCAAATGCGGCTACTACCAGGGCGACGGGCTGGACATCATCGCCGAGACCGATATGCTCTACAATCCCCAGTCCGACTACGCCGCGCCCCCCTATGTGAAGACCCAGTACCCCGCCGCCAACACCCAGAACCACATCGGCCAGACCTACCGGATGCAGGTCACGTACGACGATAAGCTGTACGCCCCCGACAAGGCCCCGTCCACGGAGGACTGGAGCGCCCCCGACAACATCAACGGCCAGGCCATCCGGGTCAGCTACACCACCTGGCAGCCCGACCAGGACTACGACACCATCCCGGTGGATCTGGCGGGCACCGTGAACTTCGACACGGATCACACCGGCTGCGTGCAGAGCGCGGACGGAAAGTGGCAGAAGCACTATGTGGACTCCGCTCTGCTGGAGTGGCACTGGGCCTGCCCGGAAAATCACATCCACACCCTGGGCTCCTGCCCCGTGGACGGCGTCAGCTTCGACTTCGCCGCCAGCACCGACTGGTCTGACGACCTGACCCTGTACAGCTTCCAGATCGAGGGGCTGGTGGGCAGCCGCTCCGGCAAGCGGCCCAACGAGTGGGGCGTGGTCATGGCCACCCCCTACTGCCCCATCTGCTACCGCAGCCAGGGCATCGACTGGAACCTGTGGGGCCGGCCCTTCCTGCTGGACAACCCCGACGACCTGGATCTGGACAAGATCAAAGTTCAGGGCACCGACGGCAGCCAGCAGTCCCTGTCCCAGCTGGACGACAAGATGAGCAAGAACGGCTACAACGGCAAGCTGACCCTCACCGTGGAGGACATCAGCAAGAGCCGGCCCAAGTCCCAGGAGGTGACAGAGGCCCTGGAGAGCAAGGCCAATGTGGATCTCGACGCCATCCAGGAAAAGCTGATGTATGAGATCAGCTTCACCCGCATCTGCAAGATGATGGTGCTGGAGCCCGGCCAAAAGCTGCGCGTCTCCATCGGCTATCCGGCGGGGATCACCTATGAGAACCTGAAAGACCACGTGATCCGGGCCTACCACTTCACCCGGGACGAGGAGGGCGCCTGCGAGATCACCTCCCCCGACCACGAGCACACCGGCGAGATCATCGACGTGCAGGAGCTGGAGGTCACCCCCACCCCCTACGGCCTGGTGATCCTGTGCGACTCCTTCTCCCCCTTTGAAATCGTGGCCCTGGATCCCGACATGGTGGAGCCCGACCACTATGAGCTGACCAAGAACGTGGTGGTGGCCACCGACGGCAACGGCGAGGTGCTGGTAAACGGCAAAAAGGCCGTGGGCGAAAACGGCCTCGTCCAGTTCGGCAGCGGCGCCGACAGCAGCCACACCTTCACTCTGAAGCCCGAGCCCGGCTATGTGCTGGACACCGTCACCTACGGCGGCACGAAGCACATCGACGCCAGCGAGATCGCCCTGGATCAGAGCACCGGCACCTACTCCTTTACCCTGACCGACGAGGACGTGGTGGATCAGAACGACATCCTCAACGTGACCTTCGTCCCCGCCGCCATCCAGAAGGATCAGAGCGGCGCGGGCCAGACCACCGTGACCCCCGAGGCCTGCCCCCACCATAACACCGTCCCCATCGGCGAGGACAAGGCCCCCACCTGCACGGAGACCGGCACCGCGGCCGGCATCCACTGCAATGACTGCGGCCAGGACATCAAGGCCGCGGAGACCCTGCCCGCCACCGGCCATCACTTCGCCCACTACCGCGTCACCCACGCGGCCACCTGCACCGCGGACGGCGAGGAGGTCGGCTTCTGCTCCGATTGTTCCGAGGGAGTGGACATCCGCGTCATCCCCGCCACCGGGCACAGCTTCGGCAGCTACCGGGTGACCCACGCAGCCACCTGCACTGAGGACGGCGAGGAGGTTCGCTTCTGCGCCGTCTGCAACGAGCCGGATATCCGGGTCATCCCCGCCGGCCACCTCTACGGTGAGGACGGCGTCTGCACCCGGTGCGGCCAGAGGGATCCCGAAACCCTCTCCTTCCCCGACGTGGACAAGGACGCCTGGTACTTCGGCGACGTACAGTTCGCCTATCAGCACGATCTGATGGACGGCACCGACAAGGGTTTTGAGCCGGGCAGCACCGCCTCCCGCGCCCAGGTGGTCACCGTCCTGTGGCGGATCGCCGGCGAGCCCAAGGCAAAATCCGGCCAGTCCTTCCCCGACGTCCCCGCCGGTCTGTGGTACACCGAGGCGGTGAAGTGGGCCAGCGACAACGACATCGTGAAGGGTGACGACAACGGCCTCTTCAAGCCCAACGCCAACGTCACCCGGGAGCAGCTGGTCACCTTCCTGCACCGCTTCGCCAAGTACTGCAAGAAGGACGTCAGCGCCGCCGACGGCCTCACCGGCTTCTCCGACGCCGCCTCCGTGAGCGACTGGGCGCTGGACGCCGTGAAGTGGGCCTGCGGCAGCGGCATCCTCAACGGCAAAGACGGCAGGATCGACCCCGCCGGCACCGCCCAGCGCTGCGAGATGGCCGCCCTGCTCCACCGTCTGTGCGACAAATACAGCCTCATCTGAGGGCAGAAAATACAGGGGCCGTTCCCAAATCGGGACGGCCCCTGTTTTTTGATGGGTTTTCGCCTGCGGGTGGGACGGGGGCCGCTCAGGCCCTCCCCAGATACTCTATCACGGAGGTGACCGCGTTGGCGCCGTCGGCGGCGGCGGTGACCACCTGGCGCAGCGGCTTCTTCCGCAGATCGCCGGCGGCAAACACGCCGGGGACGCCGGTGCGGCAGTCCTCCCCCGCGGCCACATATCCGCCGTCAAGGGTCAGCGGCAGGCCCTCCAGCCACCCGCTGGCGGGCTCCACGCCCACCGCCAGGAACACGCCGTCCACGGGCCGCTCCGCCGCCCCCTCCGGGCCGGAGAGGATCACAGACCGCACCCTGTCCTCCCCCCTGATCTCCGTCAGGTTGGTTTTGTACAGGATGGTCACGTTGTCTTTTGCTTTCAGCAGATCCACCCGGCGTCTGGCCGCCCGGAACACGTCCCGGCGGAGGGCCACCGTCACGCTCCTGCAGAGGTTGGACAGGAACAGCGCGTCCTCCACGGCGGTGTCGCCGCCGCCGATGACCAGGGTGTCCCTTCCCCGGAAAAAGGCCCCGTCGCAGGTGGCGCACCAGGACACCCCCCTGCCGGTGAGCTCCTTTTCCCCTGGGACGCCCAGCTTTTTGGGCGACGCCCCGGTGGCGGCGATGACGGCCTTTGCCTTGATCGTCTCCCCGCCGTCAAGGATCAGCTCTTTTTCATCGCCCAGGTCTCTGACGGAGGATACCGCGCCGTATCTGATCTCCGCGCCCAGGGCGACGGCCTGCTCCCGAAAGGCGCTGCCCAGGTCGAAGCCGCTCCTGATCCCCGCGCCGGGGTAGTTCTCCACCTCGTGGGAGGAGGTGATCTGCCCCCCGCCGAAGCCGTCCCGCTCCAGCACGATAAAATCCAGCCCCGCCCGGGCGGCGTAGATGGCGGCGGACAGCCCCGCCGGGCCTCCGCCCACGATCACAAGCTCCTTGTCCATAGGAACACCTCTTTTGTGTTGATGCTATGATTCTACCAGTGGGGAGAGAAGATTGCAAGGGCGCGGGGCTTGCAATTTTCCCTTCACTATATTATAATAGTTTGCAAGTTTTTCCCGCATAAGTCAAGAGAATCGAGTTGATCGACTTGAATATCATCATCGCCGGCGGCGGCAAGGTGGGCGGCACCCTGGCCGAACAGCTCTCCGCCGAGGGCCACAATATCATCATCATCGACCAGAACCAGGGCATCCTGGATAAGCTGAACGACCAGCTGGACGTGATGTGCGTCAGGGGCAACTGCGCCGCCCGGGGCACTCTGATCGAGGCCGGCGCCGGGGACGCGGACATCGTCATCGCCGCCACCGACGCCGACGAGGTCAATCTGCTGTGCTGCCACGCCGCCCACCGGCTGGGCGTCCCCCACACGGTGGCCCGTGTCCGCGACACCAGCTACGCGGGGGATTTGGACGCTCTGAAGGAAGATCTGGGCATCACCCTGCTGGTGAACCCGGAGCTGGCCGCTGCCACGGAGATCTCCCGCATTCTCCGCTTCCCCTCCGCCTCCAACGTGGAGTCCTTCGCCCGGGGCCGGGTGGAGATGGTGTCCTTCCAGATCCAGGCCAGCGACTTTCTGGTGGACAAGGCGCTGTCTGACCTGTCCTCCCGCATCCAGAGCCTGCCCATCCTGTTCTGCGCCGTAGAGCGGGACAACAAGGTGACCATCCCCAACGGCGCCTTCGTGCTGCGCCAGGGGGATCGCGTCCACATGGCGGGCACCCCCGCCGGGCTGCTCCAGTTCTTCCGGCTGCTGGGCCGCAACTTCCACAAGATCAAAAACGTGTTCATCGTGGGCGGCGGCCGCATCGTGTACTATCTGCTGGTGCAGCTGGAGCGCATCGGCATGTACTGCAAGGTCGTGGAGAAGGACGCCGACCAGGCCCGCCTGCTGGCCGAGACCTTCCTGAAGTCCCTCATCATCCACGGGGACGGCACCGACACCGAACTGCTCACCGAGGAGCGGATGTCCGCCGCCGACGCCTTCATCGCCCTCACTGACCGGGACGAGGACAACCTCATCATCTCCCTCTACGCCCACCAGGCGGGGGTGCCCAAGATCATCGCCAAGTCCAGCCACAAAAACTTCACCCCCATCGCCCAGTCCGCGGGCGTGGAGTCTGTCGTCTCCCCCAAGATCACCACCGCCTATCAGATCCTGCGGCTGATCCGGGGGCTCCAGAACTCCAAGGGCGAGACCATGACCGCCCTGTACCGCATCGCCGGCGGTCAGGCGGAGGCCATGGAGTTCCGGGTGCGCGCCGACAACAGGCACCTGGGCGTCCCCCTGCGGGATCTGAGCCGTCACCTCCGCCCCGGCGTGCTGATCGCCGTCATCGTGCGGGACGGGAACGTCATCATCCCCGACGGCTCCACCTGCCTGGAAGTGGACGACGACGTGATCGTGGTGGCCCAGAACAGCGTCATCACCGACCTGGACGACATCTACGCCGACGCGTGACCGCGGGGGACTGATCATGAATTATAAATTAGTCGCGCGCATCACCGGCTTCACCCTGCTCATCGAGGCGGCGGCCATGCTGCTGCCCATGGCGGTGTCCGTGCTCTATCACGAGAGCCCCATCCCCTTTCTGATCGCCATCCTCATCATCTGCGCGGTGGCCATCGGCCCGGTGACCCTGCTCCGGCCCCGGTCGGAGTTCTTCGCCCGGGAGGGCTTCTTCACCGTGGGCCTCATCTGGGTGCTGTTCGGCGTGTTCGGGGCGCTGCCCTTCCGGTTCTCCGGCCAGCCCCAGTTCGCCTCCTTCGTGGACTGCTTTTTCGAGACCATCTCCGGCTTCACCACCACCGGCTCCACCATCCTCAGCGAGATCGAGATCCTGCCCCGCGGGCTGCTGTTCTGGCGCTCCTTCACCCACTGGCTGGGCGGCATGGGGGTGCTGATCCTCACCTCCGCCCTGCTGCCCATCCTGGGGGTCAGCTCCAACTTCCTGATCCGGGCGGAGAGCCCCGGCCCGGTGAAGTCCAAGCTGGTGCCCCGGGCGTCCCAGTCCTCCAAGATCCTGTACTGCATCTACCTGGCCCTCACGGCGGCCGAGGCGATCGTTCTCAGGATCGCGGGCATGGGCTGGTTCGACGCCGTCACCCACGCCTTCGCCACCGCCGGCACCGGCGGCTTCTCCACCAAAAACGCCTCCATCGCCGCCTTCAACAGCCCCGCCATCGAGATGGTCTGCACCGTGTTCATGCTGCTGTTCTCCGTCAACTTCGCGGTGTATTTCCTGATCCTCACCGGCAAGGCAAAGCAGGCCCTCAAGAGCGACGAGCTCCGCTTCTTCCTGGGGATGGTGGCCTTCGCCACGGCGATGATCGCCTGGAACCTGCGGGACTACTACGCCACCGTTTGGGAGTGCCTGCGGTACGCCGTGTTCCAGGTGGCCACGGTGGTGTCCACCACCGGCTTCGTGTCGGCGGACTTCGACCGCTGGCCGGAGCTGTCCAAGGTGATCCTGGTCGTCCTGATGTTTATCGGCGCCTGCGCCGGCTCCACCGGCGGCGGCATGAAGTGCTCCCGGGTGCTGGTGCTGTACCGCGCCGCCAAGCGGCAGGTGCGCTCCATCGTCCACCCCCGGGCCGTGGAGGTCGTCCGGCTGGAGGGCGCCCCCCTGTCGGAGCCCACCCTCCAGACCACCCAGAGCTACTTCATCATCAACATCTTCCTGGTGTTCTCCATGGCCCTGATCGTGGGGCTGGACAACTACTCCTTCGGCACCACCTTCACCGCCGTGGTCACCTGCATGAACAACGTGGGCCCCGGCCTGGAGCGGGTGGGCCCCACCTGCAACTTCGCCCATCTGTCCATGTTGAGCAAGCTGGTGCTGTCCTTCGCCATGGTGCTGGGCCGGCTGGA
>CANQZJ010000097.1 GCA_947628315.1 uncultured Oscillospiraceae bacterium | reverse complement strand
AAGGACAACGGCAAACCCATCTTCCGCTACGTCCTCGCCCCGACCCAAAAGGAGCTGCTGGCCAAGCTCCACCAGAGTATGGAACTCCACCGGGACGTGGAACTGGCAGACAGCGGCGGCATGGCCCTCGGAGAATGGCTGGATCGCTGGCTGGCAGAGTACGCCGCCGGCACCGTGCGGGAGAGCACCCTCCGGGGCCACCGTCATTATATCGACCACCACATCAAGCCCCGCCTGGGGCAAAAGAAACTGTCCGCCCTCACCACCAACGACGTGCAGAAATTGTATAGCTGGCTGAAACAGTCCGGAAGGATCAAGGCGCACCCGACGCTGGGCCATCAGCTCTCCAACGAGACCATCTGCCACATCCACTGCACTCTGCACCACGCCCTGGACGCCGCCGTGGCCGCCCACCTGATCGTCCGCAACCCGACCGAAGACGCCACCGTGCCCAAGCCGGACTCCCCGCCCAAGCAGATCCTGAACAACGCCCAACTGGACAGATTTATGGAGGTCATCAATGGCGACCCCGTCTGGCACGACTTCTTCTACACTGAGCTCACCACCGGCCAGGCCAGCCCGTCGATCCTGGCGCGGCTTACAGGCGGCTGAAACACCTTCTGGAAGAAGCGGGTCTGCCCGACATCTCCTTCCATGCCCTGCGGCATACCTTCGCAACACACGCCCTGTCCAGCGGCGTGGACGCAAAGACGCTGGCGGGCATCCTGGGCCACACCAACGCGGCCTTCACCTGAACACCTACACCCACGTCACCGGCGATATGCAGCGGCAGGCCGCCGTGGTCGTCGGCAACATCATGCAAGACCTGATCGGAGGCTGATCTATGGCAAAACGCAGAAAAAGAGGCGCCGGCTCCATCCATCTCCGCAAGGACGGGCGCTGGGAGGGCCGGGTAGTTGCCCAAGGCCCAGGACGACTACGAAAACTGCATCTACCAGCACATCCTCCCCGCCCTTGGGGATGTGCCGCTGGATCGGCTCACCGCCGGCGACCTCCAGCAGTTCTACGCCCGGTTGAAGCAGAGCGGGCGGCTCCGGGCGGCGGATCGTTACGGCCCCGGCCTGTCCGACCGCATGATCCGGGCCTGCCACACCCGCCGCCGGACGGCGCTGGATCGGGCGGTGAAGGACGGCCTCATCCTCGCAAACCCCGCCGCCCACTGCAAGCGGCTCCAGACTATCCTGGAACACGCCAACTGCAAAAAAGTTCGGTTTCACGACTTGCGCCATGTCTTCTCAACGATGGCTCTGGAACACGGCATGGACGTGAAAACGCTCTCCGCCGTCATCGGCCACGTCTCGGCCAACACCGCCCTGAACATCTACACCCACGTCACCGACGCCATGCGGCAGGCAGCCGCCGACAAGATCGACCGGGGCATCGCCAAATGCAAGCCTGCCGCAATGGCAGGCGCCGCCGGCGAGGGTGTACCCGCCCCAGGCGCCGGAACGCGCCAAAGGCCCGCCTTTGAGCCGTACAAGGGCAAAATTCGCAAGGCCGGAACAGGGTGTGTGACCCAGCTCAACGACCATCTTGGGGAGGGCAAATTCTCCCCCAAGTGGCCGGACGGCAAAAAACATTCCCGCAGCGTCTATGCAAAGACGGAGCGGGAATGTGAAGAAAAGCTGGCGGAGCTGATCCAGCAGATGCGGTCAGAGATCACTCAGGCAAAGCAGCTGGTGGCCGAGGGAAGGCCCTGTGAGGCCGCAATGCTGGCAAATACCAAAAGCGCAAGGGGAAGATCATTGCTCCCAAGGCCGTCTGCCCACGCCATCACATCTTCGGCAGATGCCCCGGCGGGAAATCAGTCCGCCTCGTTCCACACGTCCTTGGCCAGACGGAACACCGCCCACGCCTTGGGTCAGCCGACGTAGAAGCCAACGTGGGTCACGATGGCGGCGATTTCCAATCACGCAAAATATGTTGCGATCTCTTTCATCCGGGCGGACTGCTCCACATGGAAGGGACAGCGGCTGTCACAGTGCCCGCAGCCCACGCAGTCCGCGGCGGTTCTGGCCAGGGTCTTGTAGTGCTCCGCCGCCAGAGGGTCGCCCGCGGCGGCCAGGTCGTAGTACTTATTGATGAGGCCCACGTTGAGGCCCGCGGGACAGGGCGCGCAGTGGTTGCAGTATACGCACCGGCCCCTGGACTCCTCGGGTGTAAGGCTTGCGATCACGGAGTAATCCCGCTCCCCGGCGGAGGCGTCCAGATAAGCGAGGTTCCGTCTGAGCTCGTCCACATCCGCCGCTCCGGGCAGGACGGTGAGCACGCCGGGCTTATCCAGGGCGTACTGGATGCACTGGGCGGGGGTCAGGGCTGTTTTGAAGGGGGACTGCTTCGCATCCAAAAGCTGCCCCGCGTTGAAGGGCTTCATCACCGCGATGCCCACCCCCTCGGCCTCGCACCGGCGGTACAGGGCCTGCCGCTCCCCGTCGGAGCCGATGGCGTACTCCCCCTGGCCGTAATCGTACATGGGGTTGATGGAGAACATGAGCATATCCACGATGCCCATGTCCAGCACATGGTGGACCGTGTCCGGGTTGTGGGAGGACAGGCCGATGTGCCGCACCACGCCCCGGTCTCTCATGTCCAGCACATATTGCAGGGCCCCGCTCTTTTCGTATGCCTCCACATCGGTCCGCTCGTCCAGGCAGTGGATGAAGCCAAAGTCGATATAGTCTGTTTTCAGATTCTCCAGCTGCCAGCCGATGGAGCGCTTGATGGCGTCCAGGTCGGTAGTCCAGCCATACTCCCCGGTGGTGTAGTCGGCGCCGAAGTGAATCTGTAAGTAGACGTCTTTCCGGCAGTCGGCCAGGGCCTTCCCATAGGCGGGGAAACAGGCCGCGTGGCCCGCCGCCAGGTCGAAGTAGTTCACGCCCAGTTCCGCCGCCGCGCGAACCGTCTCGATGATGTCCCGCTCCCTCTGCTGGCCCACCACCGACGAGCCCATACCGATGATGCCGATCTGTTCCCCTCCGTGGGGCAGTGTACGATATCGCATAAGTACCTCCCTCTGCTATTCCGCTGTGATGGTGACGGTTACGTCTCCGTTCCCCAGAAGCTCTGCCAGCTCCCCGGCGGTCTTGTCCGTGATATGCCCAAGCCTGGTGTACGCCCAGGAGTTAGAGCCGTAGAACACCACGATCTGATCACCGGAATACAGCACAATGTCCCCGGCCTGGGTGGTGGTCTGCGTGTCATTCCTCGGCAGGCTCGTTCCGAGGGAACCCACCTGCTCGAATCCTCCGTACATGGACATTTGAATGGTGAATGATCCGCCCTTCGCAAGCGCCAGAAGGGCCCTGACCGACTCATTGTCCTCCCACTCGACTTTTACCGCGGTCTCCCCGATCATCATTTTCAAATCGACTCCTTCTTCCAAATCATCCTGTGGATCATCTTGACAGCCCTTTCAACCCTGCCAGGAACAGCTCCGCCGCCCGGGAGAAGGACTGGTACTTCTTCCACACCAGGTTGGCCTCCAGCTCCAGCCGGGGCTCCAGGGGCCGGAAGCACAGGGGGCTGTCCCCGGCGGTGTTGATGAGCCCGTCCAGGGTCAGGGTATAGCCCAAGCCCTCCTCCGTCATCAGGGAGGCGTTGTAGGCCAGACTGTAATAGCCCACCACGTTCACCTCCGTCGGCTCCCTGCCCAACCAGCGAATCAACTGGCTGGAGGAGGTGCTCTGCCGGGAGAGGATCAGGGGTTTGGACCACAGGTCGGTGTTTTGGATGGTCTCCTTCTCCGCCAGCGGGGAGGTCTTCTGCATCAGCACCCCCCACACATCCCGGTGAGGCAAAGGGAGGACCTCGTACTTCTCCGGGTTCACCGGCCCCAGCATCAGCCCGAAGTCAGCCAGGCCCTTGTCCAGCTGGTCCTCCACGTACAGCCCGTCGCCGCTGGAAACGTGATAGCGGATCTGGGGGTGTTCCTGGTGGAGCAGGCTAGCGGCCCTGGCCAGCAGGCGCACCGCCTCAGTCTCCCCAGCGGCCACATACACGTCCCCGGCGATATCCTCCCCCGCCGAGACGAAAGCCGCCTCGGTCTTATCGGCCAGCAGCACGATCTCCTCCGCGTGGCGGCGCAGAAAGGTCCCCGCCTCGGTGAGAACGATCTTCCGGCTGCGCCTGGCCCGCTCGAACAGCTTGACCCCCAACTCCTCCTCCAGATCCATCAGCTGACGGGACAGGGTGGGCTGGGTGACGTGGAGCCGTTCCGCCGCCTCGGAGATGTTCTCCTCCCGGGCGACGGCCAGAAAGTACCGCAGGATCCGCAGTTCCATAGGGCCTCCCTCCTTTTTTATGTTTCCTCTACCATATCGGAAAACAAAATGCTTGTCAAGCATGGAAGTCTATAATAAACAGGTATTTGATGTTTGCGGAAAACTGAATTAAGATGGGATCATCCAAGGAGGAATTTCCCATGCAAACACGATTCAACACCAATGACCTGAACGGCGCCGGCCTTTCCGATCAGGAGATACAGGCTGTCCTGGCCGCCGGCGACAACCAACAGCAGATCCGCCTGCTCCGGGCAAGCCGGGGCCGTCTGCTGGAGGATGTCCACGCCGCCCAGGAGCGGCTGGACCGGCTGGACTACTTCATCTACCAGCTCCGCAAAGAGGAAACAGCGGAGGGAAAACAGAGCGCGGCAACGCGAACCAAAACAGAAAGGACGAAATGACATGGAAAACACACTGACTTTGACCAATGAGTGGGACAAGACCTTCCCCAAAAGCGACAAGGTGGACCACAAAAAGGTGACCTTCCCCAACCGTTACGGCATCACCCTGGCGGCAGATCTGTATACGCCGAAAAACGCCTCCGGCAAGCTGGCCGCCATTGCGGTGTGCGGCCCCTTCGGGGCGGTGAAGGAGCAGGCGGCGGGCCTCTACGCCCAGACCATGGCGGAGCGGGGTTTCCTCACCCTGGCCTTCGACCCCTCCTTCACCGGGGAGAGCGGCGGCACGCCTAGGTATATGGCCTCCCCGGACATCAACACCGAGGACTTCCAGGCGGCGGTGGACTTCCTGTCCGTGCAGGACAATGTGGATGCGGAGAAGATCGGCATCATCGGCATCTGCGGCTGGGGCGGCATGGCCCTGAATACCGCCGCCCTGGACACCCGCGTCAAGGCCACGGCGGCCATGACCATGTATGACATGACGCGGGTCAATGCCAAGGGCTACTTCGACGCCGAGGACAGCGCCGACGCCCGGTACGAAAAGAAAAAGGCCCTGAACGCCCAGCGCATTGTGGACTTCAAGGCCGGTACCTACGCTTTGGGCGGCGGCGTGGTGGACCCGCTCCCCGACGACGCCCCCTTCTTCGTGAAGGACTACTACGACTACTACAAGACCCAGCGGGGCTATCACCCCCGCAGCCTCAACTCAAACGGCGGCTGGAATGTCACCGGCTGCATGAGCTTCCTGAACCAGCCCATTTTGCAGTACGCCAACGAGATCCGAAGCGCCGTCCTCGTCGTCCACGGGGAGAAGGCCCACTCCTGCTACTTCAGTCGGGACGCCTACGCCGCCATGGTGAAGGACAATCCGTATGCGGACAACAAAGAGCTGCTCATTATCCCCGACGCCGTCCACACCGACCTGTACGATGGCGGCGGCAAGGGCGCCATTCCCTTTGACAAGCTGGAAGGGTTCTTCAGGGAGCATCTGAACTAAAGATGTATGGAGTGAAACGGGCTGAGATGAAAAGAGCCGTATTGATCACAATGGCTGTCATCGTGGCGGCGTCTCTCGCTGCCTGCGGGCACGGAGCCGCTGAGGCCCCGCCGCCGGGCCCATCCCTTCCTCTCTCTGGGCCGGAGGTTCAGTCTGAACGGCCGTCTGAAACGCCAACCCCTGATCCGGCAGAGTCCTCCGAACCACAGCCGGAACACGGTAAGATCCTGGTGGCCTATTTTTCCTGCACCAACACCACTGAGGGGGTAGCGAGACAAATCGCGGACTACTTGGGCGCGAACCTGTTCGAGATCGTCCCGGAGGTTCCCTACACCGAGGCCGATCTGGACTATTACAGCGGCGGCCGGGCTGACCAGGAGCAGGCGGATCCCGGCGCACGTCCCGCCATCGCCAACCGTGTAGATGATCTGGTGGACTATGATGTCGTCTTCCTGGGCTACCCCATTTGGCACGGCCAGGCCCCCAAGATCATCTACACCTTCCTGGAGAGCTATGACTTTGCCGGCAAGACCGTCGTGCCCTTCTGCACTTCCCACTCCAGCGGCATCGGCTCCAGCGCGGACAATCTCCACGGGCTTATGTCCGGCGATGTGAACTGGCTGGAGGGGAAGCGATTCGCGGGCGGCCCGTCCGACGCGGAGGTCCAGGCGTGGGTGGACGGCCTCGACCTGCCCTCGGCAGATGGGGACGCATCTTTGCCCTATGATGGCGTCTATCCCCAGCACGAGCCCTATGGCATCGGAATCGGCGCCATGCCGGGGCGGGTGGTATGGGTCTATGACCCGGACAGTGTGGACTGGGACGGCAGCGGATACTGGTGGGAGCTGGACCACTTCGACGAGAGCGCCGTTTTAAAGATGGTCAACGACTCCATCGCCTCCCTGGGCGGGAAGAAGACCGCCAGGGACGGCTGGGCGGCGCTGTTTACCGCTCACAACGGCGGAACAGACTATCAGCCTGGTGAGAAGATTGCCATCAAGGCCAACATCAACGGCTCCGCCGTCATGGACGACGACACCTCTGGCGAGACAGCCATGAGCTACACCAACCCCGTGCTGCTGAAAGCCCTGCTCACCTCCATGGTGGAGGAGGCGGGGATCGCCCCCTCGGACATCACGGTCTACGACGTGTCCCGGCTGTTCCCGGACTACATGGTGGAGTTGTGTACTGCGGGGGAGCTGGAGGGTGTGCGCTTCGTGGGCCGGGACACCGGCGTGGCGGACACGTCCGCCCCCATCGTATGGTCCCACTCGTTCAGTGGAAAGGTCAACTATCTGCCCACCTGCGTTACCGAGGCAAGCTACGTCATCAACCTGGCCAACCTGAAGGGCCACAGTTACGGCATCACCCTCTGCGGCAAGAACCATTTTGGCTCTTTTATCAACGGCAACGCCATGCGCCCGCCGGAGGGTGCCAACCTCCACCAGTGGCTGACCCGGAATGAGATGGGCATCTACAGCCCGCTGGTGGATCTGATGGCCAACGCCGATCTGGGCGGAAAGACGGTACTCTATATGCTGGACGCCCTCATCTGCGCCCCCAGCGAGGGGGCTTCCATCTCCGCCGACAATTCCAGGTGGCGGCAGGCCCCCTTCAACGGGGACTACACCTCCAGCGTGTTCGTATCCCAGGACCCGGTGGCCATCGACAGCGTGGGGGCAGACTTCCTGATGAACGAGCCCGCCGTCACGGAGCGCAACGGCGCCTTGCGGAATAACCCCTCCGTGGAGAATTATCTCCATGAGGC
>CANQZJ010000096.1 GCA_947628315.1 uncultured Oscillospiraceae bacterium | reverse complement strand
AATGTCCGGGGATGAGGTATCAAGGGCTTCCTCTTTGTCAAAAATTTCGAGTTTTTAGAGGTGCCAAATTCGTAAATGTCTTTTCCTGCTCATCTCTTTCCCAAGGAGATAGACCGATTCCCGCATTGTATATAACTGATTGTGAGCAGTTATAAATAACAATACCTCAGCAGGATGTGAACAAAGCTCTCGCTCATTTTTTTGTTTTTTAAGTCCATAAGCCAATTTTTTTCAAGAAGATGGTCATTTTGAGCTTGCATATCTCCTTGGGAAAGAGCTATACTTCCGGAATCCTAGGGACGCTCGTTGCTTCCCCGGGTGTCAGGTATTCTGCCCCTCTATCACAGATATGAAACTGCACTTACCTTCCGGTCTTCGCAAGGCTTTGTTGGCTTGCCTTGCTGCGGTAGCTCTGCCCACTGCCTCCATTCCCACTACCATCGCCTCCGCCTCAGGCATCGCCGCGGTGTTCCTCATCACGAGCCAGAGGGCGAATGCGGAGGAGACCTTCGGTCCGAAAGATGTTACGTATGATGCCAAGGTGGAGTATTCGGATAATGTGCCTATTGACGGCGATACGGAATTGACGATTAAGAGTGGAACGGTAGTTTCAGAAGACAAATTGCATGTGCAAGAAGGGAGTGACGATAATCTGAAGATAACAGCAGAAAACACTTCAGGAAAGTACATCTTGGATGGTGATGGTTTTAAGACGCTTAAATCAATTTGGCTGAGTCAGGGAAATTATGAAATTTATTCCGACAATGGAAAATACGCCTTAAACGACGCGCTTCAGAGCCTGTACGTGGCGGGGGACAATGCTCATTTGACGTTCGAACGGTACTCTGCCGATGCGGAAGGGTATTTTAGTGATCACAAACTCGCTGCGAATTTTTATATCGGACGGAGTAATGATACCATAGGCGAGTCTGACATTGGGACAGCATTCAACTTAAAGCTTGTGTCGGGAATCACGGTGGAGACGAGCGGTTCTTTGACCATACAGGGAGATTTTGGTTACATTTGTCTGGCGGAAGAGGACGGCAATAAAAAGGCGGCGCGCCTTGCCTTTGATGGGAGCGTCAGCGGCTCCACCTTGAGGCTTGATTTAGGGAAGAAAAATGAAGAAGGTACCCATATAGCTGGTACGCTCTATTTGGGACAGGGCGGCGAATTAACGGGGACGCTCCGGCTTTTTGACCAAGCGACCGTTATCTTGGGCAACGATTCCACCTTGAAGGTAGGGAACTTTGATAATGAGTACACTTCCGGTACAATTACGACGGAAGACTTGAATACAGCCACGCTGGAGATCACCAAGGGAGGTGCTACCGGCAGACTTCATACGGGCAAAGGAGTGACCCTTAAGATGAATGCTGACTCCGCTGACGCTGAACAAACTTTCACGGGAGACACCCTCCTTGAGGGCAACGTGGTAGCGAGCAAAGGAAAGATGTCTTTTCAGGATGGTGCGCAGATAAAAGGTTCGCTCACTCTGGAGTCGGATGGTTTTGTGCGGTTCAACCAGGGAGTGACTCTTGAGGGAGGCCTCACGTTGTCGGACGGCACGACATTCCAAATCGGTAACGGAGATAATACCACCAAGCAATCAACCATCAAGGGAAAGGTTACGGATGGAGATGGGTACGGGACGCTCAAGGTCTATAATACCGGCGCTACTTTTGAAGATGACGTCGTGCTGAAGGGCGCGCTTCAGTTCGGCTGGGGAAATGCCATCACTATCAAGACAAAGGTGGAGGTGGGTTCTCTCCTCCTCGACAACGGCAACCACCAAACGACATTTGCAAAAGCGGTTGATGCGGCCGGGGACGTGTACGTGATTCTCAAACTCTCCGAGGAAGCCGGACATTTGAGTCAGATGGGAAGCACATACGGTGATGAAGTAAAGACAATTTCCAACGGCACTTTAGAATATAGTGACAGTCGATTTCTTGGACTCTTTGGGTCGGGGGTCGTTTTTGGTGTGGAAGGAGCTGGGAAAAAGCTCATCCTGAAGGGAGGGGGTACCACAGACGGTGGCCTTTATGTTGGTGAAGGCGCTACATTGCAGCTGGACGGTGCAGACTATACCGTGGGCGGGAAAATTTCCGGCAAGGGGACGCTTACAATTGCAACTGCGGATGATCAAAGATACCTCACACTGACGCAGGGCGGATCCATTGGTGCGATTGAGGTGAGTGATTGGGGAGCGCAGTTGAAACTTGGCGCTGATTTGACTGCGGGGGGCATGGGGGAGATAGGAGCTGTCAAGGGCAACCGGAATAGGGCGGTAGACAGCAGCGGCGATGGGTCGGCTCACCAATTCATCCTGGATGTCGCGAAAGGCGGCGACTATAGCGTGGAAAAGGTGAATTTTGGCGAAAATATCAACATTGTCAAGAGGGGAGCAGGAAAGCAGACGCTTACGGAGGCGGATGTCAAAGGTAAAGTGACGGTAGAAGCCGGGGAATTGGCATTCAGTTCGGCAGCCGGGATGACCATCGGCGGAGTTGTGAACATCACCGGGGGAACGATGAGCTGGAGCGGCGGAACTCTGACGATCACCGGGCAGCTCGCCACCACTGGAGAAGGGACGCTTTCCGTGGCGTATGGGACAGACACCAAGTTGGCGCTCACCAGCGTAGGAGCCGCCCTCTCCCTGACACTCACGGGGCTCACATACGAAAACGTCAGTAACGGCGGCTGGGATCTGTTCGGTAACTCGTGGCAAGACGGTTTCAAATCCGCGATCACGGTGAATGGCTATGTTGTGAATGGAAGTCAGCGCTACGGTCTTAAAATTGATGATGACACTCATCACATCGTCGTGGGTGACGAGCAAGCGGTGCAGGAGCTCACATGGACAAGTCAGAGCGCAGAGGACACGCTCGACTGGAGTGGAAACCAGGAGTGGGATACTTCAAAGACCTTTATCGACTACGACAAGGTGACTCTTGCCGGTGGAGATAACGGAGGCACGGTGAACCTGAGTAAGGACGTCATTGCGGGTAGCCTCAGCGTAACGGGCAGCAAAGAAATGAAGCTTCAAGGAAGTGGGGCGCTCAAGGTGAACGGTGATCTGACAGTGGAAGCAAATGCTACGCTTTCCGTAGGCGATGGAGTGACCCTTCAATTTGGCACAGCTACGGGGATTACAGGCACCCTCAAAGGTGCGGGAGGAGTGATTGATCTCTCCGCACTGGGGAGCGAGCTCACCGTCGGGACTTTGGCGTTCGACAGCGGCACGTCGACCACGGTGAAACTCGGCGCCTCCGGCGTGTTGAGTACGAGCAAGTCGGTGAGTGGCACCGGGGCGGACTTGATTATCGACGCGGCGGTGGGCCGAAGCACCATGGAGAGCGCCCAGGCGGGTATTAAGGCGACGAAAGGCGGCACGTTGAATAGCTTTAATGCCGGAGTGTCTGTGTCGGCCAACCTGAGCGGAAATTGGAATTTTGCAGAGGAAAGCTCGCTGGGGGCCCTGAGTACGGATGCATCAACCGATCTGACGCTCACCTTGGGCGGCAAATTCACTCTCAACGGCTTTAGCCAGGTGGAACGGGGCACCGGGGGAACAAAGCTGGAAATTCTGGCTGACAAGGAAGGTGTTGACTTCTTCTATGACTGTCAGTATTCCAATCGTACGGTTTGGTTGAATAGTTCCTCAGGTCAGTTTTTGATAGGCAACTCAACCCATGCTGTCAATTTCATCGTAAACCATCCCAAGCCTGAGAATGTCACGGGATTCGGTGTGCCCACATTTACGTTGAACGGTAATCTTGAGATACGGCAGGGTATCCTCCAATTCTATTCCACCTCCTCAGGGACAATTGACGGACAGCTTTCCGGCTCGGGGACGTTGAGCCTGACAAACTCGGTCTTCACCATCGGGAAAGATGGCAGCGCCGGTAGCATCGGGACGCTTGATTTCCGTGGCGCTCAAAGTACAGTAAAACTTGTCGGCGATCTGATAGTGGGAAAGATCGATTCGACTAATGCTGATGGTGCAGATGGTACAGGCGCCATTGAAAAGGCGGATAGTGCAACGGCGGAGAACGTTTACCTCCTGATTGAAATGGAAGAGGGGGCGACGGAAACGCTGGATGTGTTTAGGGCGAGGTACAAGGATGGTGATATTGAGGCAGTGAAGTTTGGCGCCAACACGGGCATGGGCAAGGCGGGTAGCGGGGAATTGAAATTGAGCGCAGGGGCAGGTGCAGTGGAGCTGACGACGCCGTTCAAGTTGGCGGCGGGGACATTGACGTGGACGGGAGGGGAGCAGAAGATGAGCGATTTCACGGCGGTGAGCGGCACGACGCTGAATGTGACGGGCGGCAATTTGCAGCTTGGTCAGTTCAGTGGAGAACTCACGAGCTTGAAACTCGGGGGCAGCGGTATCCTCACGGTCAGCAAAGGCGTGTTGACGGCCGGCAGTCTCGAAGTGTCGGGAAATGGCGCCACGCTCGTCATCGATGCGGGAGGCAAGGCTCAGATTAAGTTGACCGAAGCCGGGATATCCGGAGGAAAATTGACCATCGATGTGCAGAACCATGAAGACACGCACTATCAGCTGTTTGTCGAGGGGATCGATGAATTACCTTGGTGGGATGAATGGTACGCCAATTATTCGGATTTTTTGGAGATCATGGCAGGCGAAGATGTCACCGACTTGGAACTTAATCATGACGGTAGCATTGATATCATCGTGAGGGGTGGAATGTCCTGGATTGGCGGGGAAGACAACAACACGTGGAGCGACAAAGAAGATGCCCAGTGGAAGCCGAACTTTCAACCCAATAAGCAGTTCGTGCGTTTCGAGAAGGACACGGACGGGGAAACGCACGAGGGAACGGTACAGATCGATGGCACAGTGACTCCCCAACAGGTGTGGATTAAAGGCGGCACGTACACCTTTGTGCAGAAGGAGGAGGAAGGAGAGGGACTGAAAATGACACAGACCGATGATAGTCAGAGCGGCATCCTGAGAGTCGGCGGGGGAAAAGACGGCGCTAAACTCACGCTCGCCTTGAAAAACACGTCCATCCCGGTGATCCAACTGAGGGACAACGGCACACTCGTGCTGGCGAATGACGGGGCGCTCACGGATGAGGTCGAGGATCTCGGCTCCACGACGACGAAGCTGTGCTTCGAGGGCGGCACGCTGGAGTACAGCGCGTACACGGATGAGGCCGGAAAGAAGCACATGTTGGACAATCTCGACGTGAGCGAATACGTGGATAAGAAGGGCAGCACGGATGCCGTGAAGGTGCACGTGAACGGCTCAGACTACGACGAGAAGCGCGTGAACTGGGGAGGCAGAGGGAAGGCGATGACCTCGGGCGTCGAGCTCGCGCTGAACGGCACGGGACTGGAATTGACCGCTGAAGAAGATGATGAGAAAGGCGGCACATTCATCCTCGCATGGAATGAGACAGAAGGGAAAACGTACGGCATAAACGAAGAGGGGAAAAGCGTTTCCGTGAACGTGGGTGAAAACGCTACCCTCGTGTTGGATGTAGGAGGCACAGCTCAAGCAGATCTCAAGGACACCTTCTCGGGCGAGGGAACTCTCGCCGTTGCCGGAGGGGGCAAGCTGAAGTTTAGCGGCAACTCGTCGAAGATGAAGAACATCGAGCTGCAGGAGGGCTTTAACCTCGAGATCGAGGACAACGATGACCTCGGCGGCAAGGACACTCAGCTCACGCTCCAAGGAGGCACGCTCTCCTCAGCCACGGAAACGGAGGTGCAGGCAGGGAAAGTAACCGCTGCGGGAGACATCACGGTGGACGGCAACATCACCTTCATCGGAGAGCTCACAGATGCAGATGGGGAAGAGAAAAATTCCTCCTTCACCGCGGCGGAGGGCAAGACCGCCGGCTTCAGAGGCAATATCTCGGCGTACGAAGGTATGCTTAAAACAGAGGATGGTGCGACGTGGAGCCTGACCGGTGATGCAGCCAAGGGTGAGGTGAAGGCAGGACTGGCAGGCAACGGCACGTTTGACTTCGAGGTGAAGGACCAACTCACGCTGCATGGCAAGATCGGCAGTGATGGAAACACCGACCAACTCACCTTGAAGAACAGCGGCAAGGGAAACTTGGTCGTCGCCTTGGGCACGGAGAGCGAAGGTGTGAAACTCAATGCCGGGGATGGACAAATCATACTGGGTGACAACAAACATAAAGCGCAATGGAATGGCTACGAAGTGCTGGGAGGTGAGGTCGTGCTTTCCCATGTCACACTGGGATACACCGGCGGCTTTACAATCATTGCTGAGGGGGCAAGCGTATCCGTCAACACGGCAAAGAGTGACGGAGATGGAACGAGCGCCGGCGTGGTGGACGTGTATGGGATGGAAGCAGAGAATCTACACGATATCACCATCAACGAGGATGGACAGCTCAAGAACGTCAAAGGTAAATTCGCTGCCGATAAAGATCATCAACTAACGTTGCACTTCTCGGAGAAGAATATCGGGAAGGTGAGTGGCAGCACCGAAGGTTTCAATAACGCCCTTATCGTTGGGCAGGCTGGAGGAAGCATCGAGTTAGATCTCGGCAGTAAAAGCAACATCAGGGATAACGTTGCATTCGACTTTGCCGCGGATATCATCAAGTATTTTAAAGCCTCAGATGGAAACAGCACAGTGGGTCTGCATATCGTTCAGAACGGCACGGTCTCTATATCGACATCTGATTCTGAGATCGACCTCTCGACGATGGACGGTATGGTTGTTCAACTGTTTGCCTCTCTCGGGTTCAGAGCGTGGATTGAAACTGACGGGACTGATAGTTATTTGATGTTGGAGGGTTCCGCCTCCAACCTGTATGTGGTGGTGAAGGAAGAAGATCCTGATCATCCTGAATTCGACCCGAATACTTTGGAAAGTGGGGATCGAGCGCTGCTGAACGGAAGGTTAGCAGTGGCCGTGCTGGACGAACAGACTCTTACGCTCGATATGGACGCCGCAATGATCGGCGAAGAAGAGGAATTGACCTTGCATAACCTTGTAGGAACCGACGGCACGCACCTCGAGGTCAAGAACGAGAATTATGTCGGTCCGGAAGCGACAAGGGAAAAACGTCTCGAGTTGACTCTCGATAATACGCACTACACGCAGCAGTCTGCCACCACTAGTGGGGAAGACTTCTACGATCCGCGTAATCCGGATGTAGATCGCGACTTGCTCTATGGGCAGGATACCATGTTTGCCGGAAGTATCCACGGTACTGAGGGGGTGGATATCACGAAGACCGGTAAAGGGACGCTGACGGTCGGGGATAACTATGTGCTGGATGATGGTGGGACGACGATTAACCAAGGGCGTCTTGTGCTGCAAGGCAGTGAAAACAGCATGGACAACCTCACCTTTGCTTACACGGGTCCGGCTGCTGAAGACGGGCGGCAGGGAAAAGGGGAAGACAAGCCCAAACCCGAAGAGCGCGGACTTGTGCTGGCCGGCGGCGGGACCACGACCGTGAAGGGTACAATCACTGAGAGTGACATTGGAGA
>CANQZJ010000095.1 GCA_947628315.1 uncultured Oscillospiraceae bacterium | reverse complement strand
ACGGTGCAGCGGGCGCTGAACGAGCTGGTAAAGTCCGGCCAGGTCATCAAGCTGGGCGGCGGGCGCTACACCGCATATACTTGGAACAGGGAGAGAGACTGACATGATAACAGGCGAACTGAAAAACAAGATAGACAGCCTCTGGGAGATATTCTGGACCGGCGGCCTGACCAACCCTCTGGACGTGATCGAACAGATGACTTACCTCATGTTCATCCACGACCTGGACGAGGCGGACAGCCTCCGGGCCAAAGAGAGCGCCATGCTGGGCCTGCCCTACGAGAGCATGTTCCCGCCTGAGGTACATATCGGCGGCCGGGCCATCGACGGCACCCAGCTCAAATGGAGCACGTTCCACGACTACCCCGCCGGGAAGATGTACTCCGTCGTCCAGGAATGGGTGTTCCCTTTCATCAAGGAGCTGCATGGGGACAAGGAGAGCGCCTACTCCAAATATATGTCCGACGCCATCTTCAAGCTGCCCACGCCCCTCATTCTGGACAAGGTGGTCACGGCCATGGACGGTATCTACGCCCAGATGGAACAGGTCCAGTCCGCCGACGTGCGGGGCGACGTGTATGAATACCTCCTGTCCAAACTCTCCACCGCCGGGGTCAACGGCCAGTTCCGTACGCCCCGGCACATCATCCGCATGATGGTGGACATGCTCCGGCCCGGGCCGGACGACACGGTCTGTGACCCGGCCTGCGGCACCTCCGGCTTCCTGGTGGCCGTCAGCGACTACCTCAAGGAGAACCGTAAGGCGGACGTGTTTTTCGATCGCCGGCACAAAGACCACTACATGAACCACATGTTCCATGGCTACGACATGGACCGGACCATGCTCCGCATCGGCGCCATGAACATGATGACCCACGGCGTGGACAACCCCTTCATCGAGTACCGGGACAGCCTCAGCGACCAGAACCCGGACCGGGAGAAATATTCCCTCATCCTGGCCAATCCCCCCTTCAAGGGCAGCCTGGACGCGGACATCGTCAGCGCGGACCTTTTAAAAGTCTGCAAGACGAAGAAGACGGAGCTGCTGTTCCTGGCGCTGTTCCTGCGGATGCTGAAGGTGGGCGGCCGCTGCGCCTGCATCGTCCCGGACGGGGTGCTGTTCGGCTCCTCCACCGCCCATAAGGCCATCCGCAAGGAGCTCATCGAAAACAACCGCCTGGAGGCCGTGGTGTCCATGCCCTCCGGGGTGTTCAAGCCCTATGCCGGCGTGTCCACCGCCGTGCTGGTGTTCACGAAGACCGGCCATGGCGGCACGGATAAGGTATGGTTTTACGATATGCGCGCCGACGGCTTCAGTCTGGACGACAAGCGCACACCTACCAAGGACAACGACATCCCCGACATCGTGGCCCGGTTTCATGACCTGGCCGCGGAGGCGGCCCGCGCCCGCACGGACCAGAGCTTCCTGGTCCCCAAGGACGAGATCGCCGGGAACGACTATGACCTCTCCATCAACAAGTACAAAAAGACCGAGTATGTCCCCGTGGAGTACCCGCCCACAAGCGAGATCATGGCGGAGCTGCGGGCGCTGGAAGCCGAGGTCGGCAAGACGATTGACGAGTTGGAAAAGCTCTTGGCGGAAGATATGTGAGGGCGATATGGTCAGGATTTTTGCAGAAATCTTAGAAATATATAATGGCCGCAGCCAAAAAGATGTGGAGAACCCATCAGGAGCATATCCCATCTATGGAAGCGGTGGTATAATGGGATATGCTGATAGGTACATATGTCCTCCTAATACCATTGTTTTAGGAAGAAAAGGCAGCATCAATAACCCAATTTTCGTCGATCGCGCATTCTGGAACGTTGATACAGCATTTGGTCTTGTTGCCAACCAAGAAATGCTTCGCCCAAAATACCTATACTATTTTTGCCGCTATTTCGATTTTGAGAAACTGAATACTACTGTCACTATTCCCAGCCTGACAAAGGCAAATCTACAAAAGATCAGCTTGGATCTTCCCCCTCTGTCAGAACAAGACACCATAATTAGTCGTATGGAGCTAGTTGAAACGCTCATCGCCTTATATCGGCAACAACTCACAAAACTGGACGAGCTCATAAACGCCCGATTTATCGAGATGTTTGGAGAACCGATGCAAAACCAAATGAAATGGCCACAAGTGCAACTTTCCGAGGTAATCAGAGAAAAAGCCTCAAACGGGTATTTTGCAAAACGAGAAGAGTATACAAACACTGGAAATGCTTCTGTTCTAGGCGTTGCAAATGTGGTAAATCGCATGTATTCACAGTGTGATAGATTACCGAAAACAAATATGACGTACGAGAATATCAAAAAGTATAAATTACAATATGGCGACTTGTTGTTCTGCCGCTCTTCTCTTGTGGCAGAAGGCATTGGAAAAGCATCCATCGTTCCAAAAGATGTTCCTGATAACACAGTTTTTGAGTGTCATGTGATTCGGGTACCATTAGACGTAGAACTCTGTATACCTGAATTCATCCAAGTACTAACCACGACTGACTTTTTTCGTCATCAAATACTTAAGCACGCAAAAACGGCAACGATGACCACGATTAGTCAAGATGGCATTCTTAACACCAAGGTCATCCTGCCACAAATTCATATTCAAAAAGCATTTTATGCTTTTGTGACCCAAGTAGAAAAATCAAAAGCCGCCGTGCAGAGCGCGCTGGACAAGGCCCAACTGCTCTTCGACAGCCTGATGCAGAAATATTTTGGATAAAGGGAGGAGATAACCGATGAGGGGATTACTTCAGTACTCATTAGAGAGAATAGCGTCATTGCAACACTTTTATGCCGAAGAAAAGAATGGCATAGAGAAAAAATCAAACGCAGGAATGAATGTCACAAGGTTCGGATACTTAATGGATATGTACTTTCAAATTCTGACTAACGGATCTAAAGAAGAACGGGAGAAAAAGAGTTTTCAATCTCTAGAAAAGTACGCCAAACGGTATATAGAAGTTATTGAATTCATAAAGGATAAAAACCAAAATAATACAGGTGTTAGTTTTAGGATTCTAAATCCTGAGGAATTAGTAAAAAAAGGCTTCGAACTTAACATATCAAAAGCGTCGTCTTCTTATCGCCAATATGCGGATATGCCCATAATTCACGGAAGCAACACCTTAGTGATGTTAATAACGAGATTCGAGGAATTCATATCTAATTTTCTGGGCGAGTTATATGTGTTATATCCACACAAGTACTTAGATAAGCAGCAAGTATCTTTCTCTGATATACAGAAGCGCGGAATTGATGACATTCGCAGGATAATTGTTGAACGGGAAGTTGACGCGATGATGCGAGAGAGTTTTTCTGAATGGTTTAAAATATTTCAATCACATGGAATAAAACTAGAATCCTGTTCAAAAGAATTGGACATTCTTAAAGAATTATATGCGCGTAGAAATATATTGGTACATAATTCCGGCAAAGTAAACGAAACATATCTAAACTATATTCCTGATACAAGTGCATCTTTTGGAACACGCCTCGATATCGATGAAGAGTACTTAAACACTGCATTTGATGCAATTAGAACTATAATTTTTACAGTTCTAATTGAGGCGGCGAAATTAATCAAGGAAGACAAAAATAGTTACTTAGAAGATATTTTCAATTCTGCTTTCGAGTCTTTAATTGATGAAAAGTATTCCATTTGTTCTAATGTTTTCAACTTGCTGTCTCAAAACAAATTTTTAGATGCAAATCTTAGAACTATGTCTCAAGTTGATTATTGGATTTCAGTTAAAAGTATGTTTGGCTTAGAGAGTATAAGGAATGATATTGAGGCTTTTGATGTTTCTGCGCTTGATAAAATGTTTTTCCTTGCCAAGCTTCTTCTTCTCGATAACAACTCAGCAGCTTTGAACACTATAGAGGAATTACAAAAAAAGAACGAGTTCCCGATGTATGTTATAGAAACATGGCCGATTTTTAAAGATTTTAGAAAAAGTAATGAATACAAAGTCTTTAAAGAAAGGCACCCAGAGGCATATGGAGTAGCCACTATAGATACAACACCAGAAGCACTAGATGCGGATAAAAGTACCGGGAAAAGCATACGAAAAGAAGTTGAGGTCGCAAAACTAAGCAGTTGATAGAGAGGTGCCCTATGACCAATTTTGATTTCCTCCTCTCCTCCCCGGAGTTTGCCCCCTTTGGGGAGGTGGCGGCGTCGGCGGAGAAGCTGCTGCATATGGACCTGGACGCCTGCGTGCTCAACTGCCGCAGGGCGATGGAGTTCGCCGTCAAGTGGATGTACTCCGTAGACAAGGCCTTGGACAAGCCTTACCAGGATACGCTGGTCAGCCTCATGAACGCCGAGGACTTTCGGGACATCGTGGGCGCGGACATCTGGCAGCGGATGAATTTCATCCGCAAGGTGGGCAACAACGCCGCCCACAGCGGCCGGAAGGTCAGCCGGGAGCAGGCGGAGCTGTGTCTGGAAAACCTGTTCGTGTTCCTGGACTTCGTGGCCTACTGCTACGCGGAGGACTACACAGAGCGCACTTTCGACCCCTCGCTCCTTCAGCAGGAGCCCCAGACCGCGCCCACCGTCCCGCCGGAGGTGGAGGCGGACCTGGAAAAGCTCATGGAGGAGAACCGGGCCCTGAAGGAAGAGCTGTCCACCCGCCGGGCCCAGCAACAGCAGACCTATGTGCCCAAGCCTCTGGACCTGTCCGAGTACAAGACCCGCAAGCTCTACATCGACGCCATGCTCACCGACGCGGGCTGGACCGAGGGCAAGGACTGGCTGAACGAGGTGGAGCTGCCCGGTATGCCCAACCAGGGCGAAGTGGGCTTCGCCGACTATGTGCTCTACGGCGGCGACGGCCGGGCCCTGGCGGTCATCGAGGCCAAGCGCACCTGTGTGGACGTGTCCAAGGGCCGCCAGCAGGCCAAGCTCTATGCGGACATCATCGAGAAAAAGCAGGGCCGCCGGCCAGTGGTGTTCCTCACCAACGGCTTCGAGACCCGCATCGTGGATAACCAGTACCCCGAGCGGAAGGTGGCGGCCATCTACTCCAAGCTGGACCTGGAAAAGCTGTTTAATCTCCAGTCCATGCGCTCCAACCTAAAGAATATCATAGTGGACAAGACCATCGCCGGGCGCTATTACCAGGAGGGCGCCGTCAAGGCGGTGTGCGACGCCTTTGGGCGGAAAAACCGCCGCAAGGCTTTGCTGGTCATGGCTACCGGCTCTGGCAAGACCCGGACGGTCATCGCCCTGGTGAAGGTGTTGCTGGAGCAGGGCTGGATCAAAAACGTCCTTTTCCTGGCCGACCGCAACAGTCTCGTCACCCAGGCCAAGCGCAGCTTTGTGAACCTTCTGCCCGACCTTCCCGTCACGAACCTCTGCGAGGAGAAGGACAACTACACCGCCCACGGCGTATTCTCCACCTACCAGACCATGATGAACTGCATCGACGCGGCCCGGGACGAGGAGGGCAAGCTGTTCACCTGCGGCCACTTCGACCTGGTCATATGCGATGAGGCCCACCGCTCTATCTACAACAAGTACAAGGACATCTTCACATACTTCGACGCGCCGCTGGTGGGCCTGACCGCCACGCCCAAGGACGACATCGACAAGAATACCTATGAGATCTTCGAGCTGGAGAGCGGCGTACCCACCTACGGCTATGAGCTGGCCCAGGCGGTGAAGGATGGGTATCTTGTGGATTTCGTGTCAGTGGAGACGGCGCTGAAATTCATCCAGGAGGGCATCGTATACGACGACCTCTCCGAGGAGGACAAGCTGGCCTACGAGGACACCTTCGAGGACGAGAATGGGGACCTGCCCGAGCGCATCGCATCCTCCGCCCTCAACGAGTGGATATTCAACGAGGACACCATCCGCCAGGTGTTGAATGTGCTCATGACCGAGGGTCTGAAGATCGACTACGGCAACCGCGTTGGCAAGACCATTATTTTCGCGAAAAACCACACCCACGCAGAAAAAATATTGGAGGTATTCGGCAAAGAATACCCCCATCTCGTGGGCTATGCCAAGGTCATCGACAACTACATCAACTACGCCCAAAGTACCATCGACGAGTTTTCCGATCCAAAAAAGCTGCCTCAGATCGCCATCTCCGTGGATATGCTGGATACCGGCATCGACGTGCCGGAGGTGCTCAATCTGGTGTTCTTCAAGAAGGTCATGAGCAAGGCCAAGTTCTGGCAGATGATCGGCCGGGGCACCCGGCTGTGCCCAGGGCTCATGGACGGCGAGGACAAGAGCAGGTTTTATATCTTCGACTTCTGCGGCAATTTTGAGTTCTTCCGGATGAACAAAGGCCGGCCTTCCGCCAATATGATCGCGCTGTCAGGCGCCATTTTCCACCTGAAGGCCCAGATCGCCTTCAAACTGCAGGACCTGGCCTATCAGACGCCGGACCTCATCGCGTTCCGCGCCTCACTGGTAGAGGACATGGCGGGCAAGGTGCGGCAGCTGAACCGGGAGAACTTCGCCGTGCGGCAGCATCTGAAATATGTGGAGCTGTACGCGGAGGAGAAGAACTACCAGGCGCTGACCTATGAGGACACGCTTCTCATGGGCGAGGAGCTGGCGCCGCTGATCGAGCCGGAGCACTACGACCCCAAGGCCCTGCGCTTCGACGCGCTGATGTACGGCATAGAGCTGGCGTATCTGGACGGGAAGAAATATGCCCGCGCCCGGAGCGATCTGATAAAAAAGGTCAGCGCCGTTGCCGGCGTCGCCAACATCCCGGACATCATGATGCAGGCAGAGCTCATCGACCGCATCCTGCACACAGATTACCTGGAAACAGCGGGCATCAACGAATTTGAGCACATCCGCCAGAGCCTGCGGGACCTGATGAAGTATGTCCCCCACCCCCATCTGCACTACGACACCGACTTCTCCGACGAGATACTCTCCATGGAGTGGAAGGACGCGGAGCTGGACAGCGATGAGCTGAGAAATTACCGGGCCAAGGCAGAGTATTATGTGCGGCAGCATTTGGATAATGCCGCCATCGCCAAGCTGCGGAGCAACGTGCCGTTGACCGAGGCGGATGTAAAACAACTGGAGGGGATCCTCTGGAGCGAGGTAGGCACAAAAGAGGATTATGAGGCAGAATACGGCGCCAAGCCCCTGGGCGAATTCGTCCGGGAGATCGTGGGTCTGGATATGAACGCCGCCAAGGCCGCCTTTTCAGAGTACCTGGATGGTACGAATCTGGACAGCCGGCAGATATACTTCGTCAACCAGATCGTGGAGTACATCGTCCACAATGGGCTCATGAAGGACCTGTCCGTGCTGCGGGAACCGCCCTTCACCGACCAAGGCAGCATCGTGGAGGTGTTCACAGACCTTACCATCTGGGCCGGCATCCGGCGCGTCATCGACCGTATCAACGCCAACGCCGCCGCGGCGTAGTAGTAAGAGGAAATCACATGAGTACTATAGAAGAAGCAAAACTGCAGGAACATCTGTACAAGGAGCCTGCGAATAAAAAGTCAAGCCCAAAATGAAGAAAAAGTGCAGGTAAGGAAAGGGCACGACAAAAAGACT
>CANQZJ010000094.1 GCA_947628315.1 uncultured Oscillospiraceae bacterium | reverse complement strand
TCATTCCGGCTCACCTCGATGACGTGGCCGATGTCGGAGATCACGATGTTGTTGGGCTCCATGCCCATATCCCGGGCCAGCCTGGCGTGGGTCTTCAGGTGCCGCTGCTCGCCGTGGACGGGGATGAAGAACTTGGGGCGCACCAGGGCGTGGACGATCTTCAGCTCCTCCTGGCAGGCGTGGCCGGACACGTGGAGGGGCAGCGCCCGCTCGTTGACCACCTCGGCGTCCCGGCGGTACAGCTCGTTGACCACGCTGTCCACGGCGTTCTCGTTGCCGGGGATGGCGGAGGCGGAGATGATGACCCGGTCGCCGGGCAGGATATCCACCTGGCGGTGGGTGTTGAAGGCCATCCGGGTCAGGGCGGACATGGTCTCCCCCTGGCTGCCGGTGGTGATGATGCACACCTTGTCCTTGGGCAGGCTCTTGATCTGGTTGATGTCCACCAGGGTGCCCGCCGGGGCCTGCATATAGCCCAGCTCGGTGGACACCTTCAGGGCGTTCTCCATGGAGCGGCCGGTGACGGCCACCTTGCGGCCGTGCTTGGCGGCCACGTCGATGATCTGCTGGATGCGGTCGATGTTGGAGGAGAAGGTGGTGACGATGATGCGTTCGTTACAGCCCCGGAACAGCGCCTCGAAGGAGGCGCCCACCGCCCGCTCGCTCTTGGTGTAGCCGGAGCGCTCCACGTTGGTGGAATCGCACAGCAGGCACAGAACTCCCTCGTTGCCCAGCTGGCCCAGGCGGGTCAGGTCGGTCATACCGCCCTGGATGGGGGTGGAGTCGATCTTGAAGTCGCCGGTGTGGACACACACGCCGATGGGGGTGCGGATGGCGAAGGCCACCGCGTCGGAGATGGAGTGGTTCACGTGGATGAACTCCACGGAGAAGCACCCCGCCTTGACCACGTCCCCCGCCTCGCAGGTGATGAGCTTGACCTTGTTCTCCAGATGGTGCTCCTCCAGCTTCAGTTGGATGAGCCCCGCGGACATCCGGGTGGCGTAGATGGGCGCCTGGATGTCCCGCATCAGATACGGGATGGCGCCGATGTGATCCTCATGGCCGTGGGTGATAAAAATGGCCCGGATGCGGTCTCTGTTCTGAATGAGATAGGTGAAATCGGGGATGACCACGTCGATGCCGTACATATCGTCGTCCGGGAAGCCCATGCCCACGTCCACGATGATGATGTCGTTTCCGTATTCGTACACGGTGAGGTTCTTGCCGATCTCGTTGAGACCGCCAAGAGAGATGATTTTCAGTTTTTCTGCCATAAATACTCCTTTTTTCAGATAAATCACAGGATTTTTGCGCAGAACGATACAGCCGGCCCTCATTGCCCGGCTTTCGTCCCGTATGTATGGTACATATCAAAAGCGCGCTCTCTGGCGCTTTACGCCGCAGTTAAGACGCTCGACCCTTCCGGGGAGCGATTTTCGGGGATTATACCACAAGTATTTTTCGTTGTAAAGCCTTTTTTGTCGCCTACCGCGCCCGGGCGAAGGTGAGCGCGGCCACAGAGCCCGCCCCCGCGTCCCGGAGACAGGCGGCGCACTCCGCCAGGGTGGCCCCGCTGGTGACGATGTCGTCCACCAGCACGATCCGCTTCCCCTTCACGTCCACATCGGGGCGGGCCCGGTACACCCCGGCCACGTTGGCCTTCCGCTGTTCCTCGTCCTCGATGTGGGACTGGGTCTCGGTCTGCCGGGTCTTCTCCAGCGCGAGCAGGACGGGGATGCCGGACAGCTCCGCCACCCGGCGGGCCAGCAGCGCGGCCTGGTCGTAGCCGCGCTCCTTCAGCCGCTCCGCCGACAGCGGCGCCCAGGTGATGAAGTCCACCGGCTCATGCCAGCGCTCCGCGAGGCACTCCGCCATCAGGCCGCCGAACACCCCGGCATAGCCCTTGGCGCCGCCAAACTTGTAGCGGTGGATGGCGAGGATCACCCTGTCCTGATACCACACCGGGGAGAGGCAGCCGTCGCAACCCTCCACCTCCCGGGACTCCTCCGGGGAGGTGCGGGGCAGCTCCCTGGCGCACCGATCGCAGAGGCCATCCGTCTCCCAATTCTCCAGCACTCTGCCGCAGAAGGGGCACTTGGGCGGGTAGATCAGCTCATAGAGCGTGCGGAGGATGTTCATTGGTCGTCCAGCTCAATGGGGCCGTGCTCCTTCTCGAAGTCGCGGACGCATTTGTTGAGCAGATAGATGATCTGCCCACTCATGGAGCGGCCGTCGTAGGCGGCGATATACTGGAACTTGTCGTGGAGTTCCTTGTTCATGCGGATGCTGAGAAAGGTCTTGTTGTTCGGTTTCATTGGTGTAGCCTCCTGTTTGCTACATCAACGATAACCGATGTAATAATTGTTAAACTGTTTTTATTTAACTTTTAGTTCTTAATTTCTTCTTGACAAAACGCCTCAAAGCGGTTATAATGACAAATGGAAAGGGCACCACCGATAAGCGGTCGGCCCTAATTCAGGTGTCTAACAAAAGTCAGAACAACCGTCACCGGGCCGGGTGGCGGTTGTCCCTTTTTATCCGAATCGTCACGGTGAAACCGAGAACGTGGATCGTGATAATCAGAGGCATATGGTCACCCCCTTTCGGGGTAGTGGCCGACCGCCTACCGTTATGGCAGCGCCCTTTCCAACGTTTATTATACAGGATGTGACAGGAAAAGTCAACGTGTAAAAGGAGGGCCGCGGCGCGGCCCTCCTCGTTTCGTTATTGGGGCTTGAAGCTGTCCTTCAAACTCACCGCCCGGTTGAACACCGGGTGTTCCGGCGTGCTGTCCTTGTCCGGACAGAAGTACCCCTGCCGCAGGAACTGGAACCGCTCGGTGGGCTTTGCGCTCTCCAGCCCCGCCTCCACCTTGGCGTGGGGCAAAATCTCCAGCGAGTGGGGATTCAGGCACTGGATAAAGTCCTTCCCCGCCGCGTCGGGCTCGGGGTCGTCGAACAGGTTGTCGTACAGGCGGATCTCCGCGTCCACGGCGGTGGCGGCGTCCACCCAGTGGATGGTGGCGCCCTTCACTTTGCGTCCGTCGGCGGGGTTGCCGCCCTTGCTGTCCGGGTCGTATTCCGCCAAAATCTCGGTGACGTTGCCGTCCGCGTCCTTGACGCAGCCAGTACATTTGATCAGATAAGCGCCCTTCAGCCGGCACTCCGGGCCGTCGGGGTAGAGCCGCTTGTACTTGGGCACGGGAACCTCCATGAAGTCCTCCGCCTCCACCCAGAGATCGCGGGAAAAGCTGACCATCCGGGTGCCGTCCTCGGGCCTGTTGGGGTTGTTCTCCACCTCGAACTGCTCGGACTGGCCCTCGGGATAGTTGGTGATGGTGAGGCGTACGGGCCGCAGCACCGCCATCACCCGGCGGGCGGTCTCGTTCAAGTCCTCCCGGAGGCAGTACTCCAGGAAGGCGTACTCGATGGTATTGGCGCTCTTGGCCACGCCGATGCGCTCGCAGAAGTTGCGGATGGCCTTGGGCGTGTAGCCTCTCCGCCGCAGCCCGCACAGGGTGGGCATACGGGGGTCGTCCCAGCCGGAGACGTAACCCTCCTCCACCAGCTTCCGCAGCTTCCGCTTGGACATGACCGTGTGGTCGATGCCCAGCCGGGCGAACTCGATCTGCCGGGGCTTGTGGTAGGGGATGGACACGTTGGACACCACCCAGTCATACAGGGGGCGGTGATCCTCAAACTCCAGGGAGCACAGGGAGTGGGTGATGCCCTCCAGGGCGTCCTCCAGGGGGTGGGCGAAGTCGTACATGGGATAGATGCACCACTTGTCGCCCTGGCGGTGATGGTGGGCGTGGTTGATGCGGTAGATCACCGGGTCGCGCATATTGAAGTTGCCGGAGGTCAGGTCGATCCTGGCGCGGAGGGTGTACTTGCCCTCGGGGAATTCGCCGTTCTTCATCCGCTGGAACAGGTCGAGGCTCTCCTCGATGGGCCGATCCCGCCAGGGGGAGCGGGCGGGCGTCGACGTGTCGCCCCGGTACTCCTTGAACTGCTCCGGGGTCAGCTCGCACACATAGGCCAGGCCCTTTTTGATCAGCTCCACGGCGAACTCGTACATCTTGTCGAAATAGTCGGAAGCGTAATAGAAGCGGTCGTCCCAGTCGAAGCCCAGCCAGTGGATGTCCTCCTGGATGGCCTCCACGTACTCCACGTCCTCTTTGGTGGGGTTGGTGTCGTCCATGCGGAGATTGCACATGCCGCCGTACTTTTCCGCGGTGCCGAAGTCGATGTTCAGCGCCTTGCAGTGGCCGATGTGCAGGTAACCGTTGGGCTCGGGAGGGAACCGGGTGTGGACAGTCATGCCCTCGTACTGCCCGCCCTGCGCGATATCCTCGTCGATAAAGTCATGGATAAAATTCTGGCTCATGGGGACGTTCAGCTCTTCTGCCATGTCTGTTCACTCCTTTTGGAATAGTCTGTCCGGCCTTTCGCCGTAACTTTGCTATTTTACTATATTCCGGCGCAAAAAGCAACCTCAATCTACATACTTGTCGAGGAAAGCCGTCACCGTGTCCCAATACAGGGTGGGCTCGGTGCTGACGGCGGCGCCGTGGGCGGCGTTGGGCACCACCAGCTTCTCCTTCTCCGCGCTGGCGCAGGCGTCGTACACCACATCCAGCATCTCAAAGGGCACGAAGGTGTCCGCGTCGCCGTGGATGAACAGCATGGGCACCGTGGCCTTTTTCAGTTGATTGACGGCGGAGGCCTCCTCAAAGGAGTACCCCGCCCGCAGCTTGGAGAACATGGAGGTCACGTTCAGGATGGGGAACGCGGGCAGATGGAACAGGTTTTTCAGCTGTAAGCTGAACTCGTCCCACACGGAGGAGTAGCCGCAGTCCTCCACGATGCACTTCACGTTGTCGGGCAGAGCCTCGCCGGAGGCCATCATCACCGTGGCGCCGCCCATGGACACCCCGTGGAGGATGATCTCCGCCTCGGGATCTTTCTGGACGATGGTGTCGATCCAGGCCAGCACGTCGGGCCGCTCCAGCCAGCCCATGCCGATGAACTTGCCGTCGCTCTCCCCGTGGGCCAGGGCGTCGGGGGCCAGCACAGAGTAGCCCATGTCATAGAACTTTTTGGCGTAGCCCGCCATCTGCTCCTTATAGCCGGTGTAGCCGTGGCACAGCAGGGCGTACCTGTGTCCCTCCTGGCCGAACCAGCTGCCCCGGCGGACGCCGTCGGGCCGCTGGAGCTCCACCGCCTCCCCCTCGGCCTTGAACCACTCCTGGGCAGCGGCGGAATACTCCCGCCACTCCTTCCGGTCGGGGGCCTCCTCCAGCTCCGGCCCGTCGTCGATGCCGGTGACGTTCCCCCGCTCAAACAGGTCGTTCATGGTGAAGGGTGCCTCGGGGTACAGGGCGAACTCGAACAGGAAATTGCCGGCGAACAGCAGTCCGGCCGCTAGCAGCACCAGGATCACCGCGATCACAATGATAATGACTTTCTTTTTGCTCTTTTTCTTCGTCTCCATGGAAGCAGCAGCTCCTTCCCGAATGTCCAGGACAGTTTACGCCTTTAGCGGGGGAAAGTCAAGGGGCGGCGGGCCCGCACAGAAAAGGAGCTGTCAGCGCGGCGCCGGCAGCTCCTCTCATCTCATCTTTTGCCCGGAAACGTCTCTGTCACGGGATGGCGTCGATCAAGTCGATCAACTGCGCCGGGGTCAACTGGTGGACAGTGATATAGACATATTTATCATTCCCGGCGGAAACGGCCACAGACAAGCCCTTTTCCGTCTGCCCCGCCAGATAGGCTTTCGCCTCCTCCCTGGTGCGGAGTTCCGTGCCGTTCAGGTCTATATCCCTGGGCAGGTAGTCGAATACCTGCACCGACAGCGGTATCCCCGTCTCCTCCTGGCTGTATCCGGTTCCCAGCATATGATACTCCGTCCCGTCCCGCATGGTGGTGCGGAAAAAAACCGCATACTGGAGGAAATACCCCTCCGGCAGCCGGGTCGGCAGAAAAGCCCCCAGCGGGCCCGGATCCTCCGGCGTCATCTTGATCCGCTCCACGCCGACCACGTCCTTCGGGTCCTCCGACGCCGGAAGCCTGGGCGGCAGTTCAGTACAGCCGACAACGCCGCCGGGCCGGCTCCACCGCCACGCCAGCACGCTGCCCACCACCAGGCACAGGCAGGCCGCCAGCGCGGCCCATCTCACCCAGTTTCGGCGGCCCTTCTGATACTCCATGGCCTCGGTGACGTACCCGTCCCGGACGCCCCCCAAGGCCGCCCACAGCTTCTCCCCGGTCATGAAAACACCCCCTGTTCCGTCAGATAGTTTTTAAGGCGCCTCCGCACCCGCGCCAGCCGGACGGACACGTTCTTCTCCGTCAGGCCGGTTCGCGCCGCGATGCGGGCGTAGGAGTCGCAGAACCAGTACCGCCGCAGGAAGATCACCCGATCCTCCCGGCTCAGCCCCTCCAGAAAGCGATCCAGCAGGCGGGTCAGCTCCTCCGTCTCCACCGCGTCCTCCACCGAGGCGGCGGAGGGCAGGCACTCCGCCAGCTCCTCCAGGGGCACGTCCCCCGCCCCGGAACGCTTTTGGGCGGCGTTGGCCCGCCAGCGGGAGATGGAGATATGGCGGACAATTTTACATAAAAACGTCAGCAGCGGATGGGGCCGCGCCGGCGGGATGGCGTTCCACGCGCCCAGATAGGCGTCGTTGACACACTCCTCCGCGTCCCGCCGGTCTCCCACAATCTGCCGGGACAGGGCGCGGCAGGCGGGGCCGTACTTGGCGTCCGTCTCCTGGATGGCCCGCTCCGACCGGGCGAAGTACAGTTCGATGATGGCCTCGTCGTCCATACCGTCCCACCCCCTTTTGTCCTCTCACCTCTATACTCGCAATTTGCAGGGAAATACTACACCGGTTTGAGACTTTTTTCTCACAGCGCCAGCGGCACCGCCTTTGTCATGGTCAAACTCTCCGGCGTCACGGCGCACTCCACCGCCAGCACCTCCACCCCGGCGGCCCGCGCCTCCCGGAGGGCCTGTCCGAACTCCGGGTGGGTGGCGTCGTTGGGGGAAAAGGACTTCATCCCCGCCATCTGGATTACAAAGCACACGGCGGCCTCATAGCCCTGTTTTTTGGCCTCGATGAGCTCCCGCAGGTGCTTCACCCCCCGCTGGGTGGGGGCGTCGGGGAAGTACGCATGACCGTCCACCTCCAGGGTGACCCCCTTCACCTCCACGAAGCCCCGGCGCTCCCCCGCCTCAAAGTAGAAGTCGAACCGGGAGCTGCCCCAGGCCGTCTCCGGGCGGAGCAGGGTGAGACCTTCTGTGAAATTGCCCGCCTCCGCCCACTCCGCAAAGACCTTGTTGGGGGCCTGGGCGTCCATGTTCACCAGCAGGCCGTCCTTGTCCACGGCGATGAGGTCGTATCCGGTCTTGCGGGCGGGGTTGGCGCTCCCCTCCAGCCAGACGGTGCGGCCGGGGAGCAGCAGTTCCCGGCACCGGCCGGTGTTCTTCACGTGGACGGTCTCCTCCCTGCCCTCCAATTCGACTTTCGCGATGAACCGGTTGGGGCGGCACAGGAATCTGGCGGGCACGATGCGCTGGTATCGCA
>CANQZJ010000093.1 GCA_947628315.1 uncultured Oscillospiraceae bacterium | reverse complement strand
GTCATGGTGGTCAGGCAGGCCAGGGCCGCCACCAGGAAGAAGATGATGGGGAAGATGGCGGCCAGATTGCCCACCCGTTCCGCGTCCTGGGCATAGCTCTCAAAGCCCATGTTGGTGTTCCGGCCCAGGACGTACCACTCGCAGTCCTCCACGTCGGCCAGCTCTTTGCGGGCGTCGTCCAGCTTTTCCTGGGCGTCGGCGATCTTCTCGTCCGCCTCGGCCTTTCCGTCTTCGTACTCTTTGAGGCCGTCGGCGTACTCCTGTTCGCCGTCCTCCAGCTCCGCCAGGGCGTCGTCCAGCTCCTTCTGGCCGTCGACTTTGGCCTGGTTTAGATCGGCCACGCCCTGGTCATAGTCCCGCCAGCCGGCATCGATCTCCCGCTGGCCGGCGTCGATCTCCCGTTTGGCGGCGTCCAGCTCCTGCCTGGACTGATCCAGCAGGGCCTTTGTGTCGTCCAGCTGGAGCTTGGCGGCGTCCAGCTGGGCCTGAGCCGGGGCCAGCTGCTCCAGGGCCGCGTCCAGCCAGGCCTGAGCGGCGTCCAGCTCGGCTTTCTGTTCCGCCGCCGCGGCCACCGCCTGGTCGTAGTAGGGGGTGCCCACATAGGGCTCCAGGGCCGCCCAGTACTGGGCGTAGGCGGCGTCCAGCTGCTCCTGCTGTTCCCGCAGAGGGGCGGAGGCCTCCTGGAACTGCGCCAGGTTCTGCTCATATTGGGCCTCGCCCGCCTCGTACTGGGCCAGGCCGTCCTGATACTGGGCCAGACCGTCCTCATACTCCTGTTTGCCGTCGGCCAGCTCCTGTTCCGCGTTTCGTAGCTGCCGCAGCGCGTCGTTCAGCTCTTTCTGGGCGTCGGCGATCTCCCGGTCATAGGTGGCCTTGCCGTCCTCATACTCCGCCCAGCCGTCGTCCAGCTCCTTCCGGGCGTCGTCCAGCTCCTGCCTGGCGTCACTGAGCTCCTGCTCCGCGTCGGCCCTGGCGTCGTCCAGCTCCCTCTGGGCGTCGTCGATCTCCGCCTGGGCGTCCCCGATGACGGAGTCGGTGCGCATCTGCGCCCGCTCATCCGCGAAGTCCTCCAGCCCGTCCAGAAAGCCGTCCAGCCTGTCGTCGTACTCGTCCGAGTAGCTGTCCATGGCGGCAAAGCCGTCCAGGGTGAAGTAGGCGGCGGTGTAGTAGTCGTAATGAAAGTTCTCGCCGGGGATGTACATGAAGCCGTCCACCGAGCCGCGCCCCAGGGAGGAGGTGCCCCGGTCGGTGCCCACATACAGGGGGCTGGTCACCACCCCAACCACGGTGAAGGAGGTGTTCTCCAGGTCGTCCTCATTGTCCGGCTCCATGGTCAGCTCGATGGTGTCGCCCACGTCCAGCCCCAGCTCGGTCAGCAGCAGGGACTCGGCCACGCACTCGTCCGCCTTTTCGGGCAGGCGCCCCCGGGTGACCCGGGGCAGATTCAGCTTCTGGGGCAGGGAGCCCACGTTGACGATGGCGTCCACCGCGGTGGCGTCCACCGTCCAGACCCCCTCCACGTCGGCCACGCCCTCCGTCTCAGACAGGGCATCCAGATCCTCGTCGGTGAGGCCCAGGGTGGACAGCACATAGGCGTCCATGAAGTTGGAGCCGTCGAAATAGTTGTCGGCGGTGTACTCCATATCCGGCGCCGCGGCCCGCAGGCCGGCCAGAAAGGCCACCGCCAGGGCGGACAGCACCAGGATGGACAGAAACCGACTGAAGGTGTTTTTGACCTCCCGGAGGGCGTCGGTGGTCAGGCGGTTTTTCTTCGGCCTTACCATTCGATGTCCTCCACCGGGGTGGGCCGGTCGTTCAGCTCCATGGCGGCCACTTTGCCGTTCTTGATGTGGATGACCCGGTCGGCCATGGGGGTGATGGCGGTGTTGTGGGTGATGACCACCACCGTCATCCCGTGCTGGCGGCAGGTGTCCTGGAGCAGCTTCAAAATGGCCTTGCCGGTGACGTAGTCCAGTGCGCCGGTGGGCTCGTCGCACAGCAGCAGCTTGGGGTTTTTGGCCAGCGCCCTGGCGATGGCCACCCGCTGCTGCTCGCCGCCGGAGAGCTGGGCGGGGAAGTTGTCCAGCCGGCCGGCCAGCCCCACGTGCTCCAGCACCTCCCGGGCGTCCAGGGGGTGGGCGCAGATCTGGGCGGCCAGCTCCACGTTCTCCAGGGCGGTGAGGTTCTGCACCAGGTTGTAGAACTGGAACACGAAGCCGATGTCCTGCCGCCGGTAGGTGGTGAGCTGCCGGGAATTGTAGCTGTCCACCCGGGCCCCGTCCACGGTGATGGAGCCGCCGGAGCAGGCGTCCATGCCCCCCAGCATATTCAGCACCGTGGTCTTGCCCGCGCCGGAGGGGCCCACGATGACGGCGAACTCGCCCTTTTCGATGTCGAAGTCCACCCCGTCCACGGCGTTGATGGTGACCTCGCCCATTTTGTATATCTTTTTCACGTTTTGAAAGGAAATGTAGCTCACAGCCGTCACCGACCCCCATAATTTCTGTCAGTCTATCATACACGTTTGTCCGCGTTCCCGCAAGGGATTCCGGCAAAATTTATAGATTGTTCACGGGTGGCGCGCGGTAACTCTTGACCAATGGCGGGAAAGGGCATAAAATAACAGTCCACCCGCATAGCTTTGAAGCGCGGACAAACCGGAGAGGAGGGACGCCGCCTTGGGACTGTTTGACTTATTTGTTCTGGCCGTGGGCCTGTCCATGGACGCCCTGGCGGTGGCCATCTGCAAGGGGCTGTCCCAGCCGAAGCTGAAAGTGAGCCACTGCCTCATCGTGGGGGCGTGGTTCGGGGCGTTCCAGGCGCTGATGCCCCTCATCGGCTGGCTGCTGGGCTCCGCCTTCGCCGACATGATCACCTCCATCGACCACTGGATCGCCTTCGTGCTGCTGCTCATCATCGGCGGCAACATGGTGCGGGAGTCCTTTGGGGACGATGACGGGGATGCCGACCCGTCCCTGGCCCCCCTGGGCATGCTCCTGCTGGCCGTCGCCACCTCCATCGACGCCCTGGCGGTGGGGGTCACCTTCGCCTTCCTCCGGGTGGACATCGTCCCGGCGGTGCTGTTCATCGGGGTGTGCACCTTCGTCATCTCCGCCGTGGGGGTGAAGATCGGCAACGTGTTCGGGATGCGCTACCGCGCCAAAGCGGAGTTGGCCGGCGGTGTGGTGCTGATCCTGATTGGATTGAAAATACTGCTGGAACACCTGGGCGTCGCGCCCTAGCTGTAAACGAGATAAAAAAGGATCCCGCTGTCACATGACAGCGGGATCCTTTTTGCGTATGGGGAAGAGGAGTTACTCCTCGCCGCCCTCCACGGTGATGGACAGGATCTCGTCCTCCTCGGTGGCGGGGGCGTCCTCGGCGTCGGCCTCGCTGGAGGCGATGACGTCGTCCTCGTCGTCGTCCGCCAGGGAGACGTTGGCCACGTCGCGGTAGCGGTTCTCCTCGTGGACTTCGTCCTCGATCTGGTCGAACTTGCGGTAGGCCGCCAGGCCGGAGCCGGCGGGGATCAGCTTGCCGATGATGACGTTCTCCTTCAGGCCCTGGAGGTGATCCACCTTGCCCTTGATGGCGGCCTCGGTGAGCACCTTGGTGGTCTCCTGGAAGGAGGCGGCGGACAGGAAGGACTCGGTGGCCAGGGAGGCCTTGGTGATGCCCAGCAGGATGCGGGTGCACGCGGGCAGCGCCAGCGGCTCGCCGTCCTCGCGGGTCTCGCCGGCGGCGATGCGGGCCTTCACGGCGTCGCAGGCGTCCCGGAACTCACCGATGTCGATGGTGGAGCCGGACAGCAGGGTGGAGTCGCCGGGGTCTTCCACCCGGACTTTCCGCATCATCTGGCGCACGATGACCTCGATGTGCTTGTCGTTGATGTCCACGCCCTGCTGACGGTAGGGCTTCTGGACCTCCTGGATCAGGTAGTTGTGGACGGCGTCCACGCCCCGGATGCGCAGCACCTCGTGGGGGGACAGGGCGCCCTCGGTGAGGCGCTGGCCCTTGGTGACGGTGTCGCCCGTCTTGACCCGGATGCCGGCGCTGTAGGGCAGGGCGTAGGTGACCACCTCGCCGTCGTCGGCGGTGATGGTGACGTTGCACAGGGTGGCCCGCTTGGTCTCCTCCACGGTGACGGTGCCGCTGATCTCGGCCAGCTGGGCCATCTTCTTGGGCTTGCGGGCCTCGAACAGTTCCTCCACCCGGGGAAGGCCCTGGGTGATGTCGCCGCCGGCCACGCCGCCGGTGTGGAAGGTACGCATGGTCAGCTGGGTGCCGGGCTCGCCGATGGACTGGGCGGCGATGATGCCCACCGCCTCGCCCTGGCCCACGGGCTCGCCGAAGGCCAGGTTCATGCCGTAGCACTTGGCGCACACGCCGGTGCGGGCCTCGCAGGTGAGCACGGAGCGCACCCGGATGGAGGGCTTGGGGTCGGTCTCGCCGGCGGCCACGGCCTGCTCGGTGAGCGCCTTCTCGATATACTTTGCCAGGTCGCCGGTGATGAGGGTGTCCTTGCTCACCAGCACCTCGCCGGTGGCGGGGTCGGTGAAGTCCTCGGTGAGGTAGCGGCCCCGCAGGCGCTCCACCATGGGCTCGATGATCTTGCCGTTGTCGCTGATCTCGGACACGGTGATGCCGTCGGTGGTGCCGCAGTCGTCCTCCCGGATGATGACCTCCTGGGACACGTCCACCAGGCGGCGGGTCAGGTAGCCGGAGTCGGCGGTACGCAGGGCGGTGTCGGCCATGCCCTTCCGGGCGCCTCTGGAGGAGATGAAGTACTCCAGCACGGTGAGGCCCTCGCGGAAGTTGGCCTTGATGGGGATCTCGATGGTGCGGCCGGAGGTGTCGGCCATCAGGCCGCGCATACCGGCCAGCTGGCGGATCTGGGCGGCGGAGCCGCGGGCGCCGGAGTCGGCCATCATGAAGATGGGGTTGTAGCGGCCCATGGACTTCTGCAGCGCGTCGGACACGTCCTTGGTGGTCTTCTCCCAGGCCTCCACCACCAGGCGGTAGCGCTCGTCGTTGGTGAGGAAGCCCCGCTTGAACTGGTTCTCGATCTTCACGACCTCTTTCTCGGTGGCCGCGATGAGTTCCTTCTTCTGGGGGGGCACCGTCATGTCGGCGATGGCCACGGTGAGGGCGCCCTTGGTGGAGAACTTGTAGCCCCGGGCCTTGATGGTGTCCAGCACGTCGGCGGACACGGTGAAGCCGTGCTTGTTGATGCAGCGGTCGATGATCTGGCCCAGCTGCTTCTTGCCGCAGATGAAGTTGATCTCCGGCTCGAAGACCTGCTCAGGGTCGGTGCGATCCACAAAGCCCAGATCCTGGGGGATGCCCTCGTTGAAGATCAGGCGGCCCACGGTGGTGCGCACCAGTTTATAGCGGGTCTCGCCGTCGATCTCGGCGGAGCGGCGCACCAGAATGGGCTCGTGGAGATCCAGCTCGCCCTCGGCGTAGGCCAGCTGGGCCCCGTTGTCGTCGGCGAACACGTTGTAGACCTCGCGGGCCCTGCCGTCCTTGGCCTCGGCGCACAGGGCCGGGGTGGTGCGGTACCAGCGGTCGTTGTCCACGTCATGGATCCAGACGCGGTCGTTGGGCTGGACGGTCTCGTCGGCCAGCGCTTTGGCGGCGTCCTCGGGGGTCTCATAGGCGTGGTCGGGGTCGTAGGCGGGATCCCGCTCATAGGTCAGGTAGTAGGAGCCCAGCACCATGTCCTGGGTGGGGACGGTGACGGGGCCGCCGTCGGAGGGCCGCAGCAGGTTGTTGGCGGCCAGCATCAGGATGCGGGCCTCGGCCTGGGCCTCGGCGGACAGGGGGACGTGGATGGCCATCTGGTCGCCGTCGAAGTCGGCGTTGAAGGCGGTACACACCAGGGGGTGCAGCTTCATGGCCCGGCCCTCCACCAGCACCGGCTCGAAGGCCTGGATGCCCAGGCGGTGCAGGGTGGGGGCGCGGTTGAGCATCACCGGGTGCTCCTTGATGACGGCCTCCAGGGCGTCCCACACGGCGGGGGTGCCCTTGTCCACTTCCTTCTTGGCGGCCTTGATGTTGCTGATGCCGCTCTCCACCAGCTTCTTCATGACGAAGGGGCGGAACAGCTCGATGGCCATCTCCTTGGGCACGCCGCACTGGTAGATCTTCAGCTCGGGGCCGACGACAATAACGGAGCGGCCGGAGTAGTCCACGCGCTTGCCCAGCAGGTTCTGGCGGAACCGGCCCTGTTTGCCCTTCAGCAGGTCGGACAGGGACTTGAGGGCCCGGTTGTTGGCGCCGGTGACGGCCCGGCCCCGGCGGCCGTTGTCGATGAGGGCGTCCACCGCCTCCTGGAGCATCCGCTTCTCGTTGCGGACGATGATGTCCGGGGCGTTGAGCTGGATGAGCCGCTTCAGGCGGTTGTTGCGGTTGATGACCCGGCGGTACAGGTCGTTCAGGTCGGAGGTGGCGAACCGGCCGCCGTCCAGCTGAACCATGGGCCGCAGCTCCGGCGGGATGACGGGCAGGATGTCGATGATCATCCACTCGGGCTTGTTGCCGGACTGCCGGAAGGCGTCCACCACTTCCAGCCGCTTCACCAGCTTGGCCTTCTTCTGGCCGTTGGCGTCCTTCATCTGGGCGCGCAGGTCGGCGGACAGGGCGTCCAGATCCAGGTCGGCCAGCAGCTTCTTCACGGCCTCGGCGCCCATGCCGGCCTGGAAGTCGTCCTCGTAGTACTCCCGGTACTTCTTGTACTCCGCGTCGGTGAGGATCTGGTTCTTGGTCAGATGGGTGTACTCGGGGCCGGGATCGGTGACGATATAGGCGGCGAAGTACAGCACCTTCTCCAGGATGCGGGGGCTGATGTCCAGCAGCAGGCCCATCCGGGAGGGGATGCCCTTGAAGTACCAGATGTGGGTGACGGGGGCGGCCAGCTCGATGTGGCCCATGCGCTCCCGGCGCACCTTGGCCCGGGTGACCTCCACGCCGCAGCGGTCGCAGATCTTGCCCTTGAAGCGGATCTTCTTATACTTGCCGCAGTGGCACTCCCAGTCCTTGGTGGGGCCAAAGATCTTTTCGCAGAACAGGCCGTCCCGCTCGGGCTTCAGGGTGCGGTAGTTGATGGTCTCCGGCTTCTTGACCTCGCCGTAAGACCACTCCAGGATCTGCTCAGGGGAGGCGATGCCGATGCGGATGGCGTTGAATTCAGCGTAACTCATGTGTTCGTCCTCCCTTTCCTCAGTCCTCGTCGCCGTAGAGATCCTCTTCGGCGACGGTGTTGGCGGCGTCCACGGCGAAATCGTCGTCGTCGCTGGTTTCCTTCAGGGTGTAACCGGCCTCGGCGAACTCGCTCTCGCTGCCCATGTCCTGGTAGCGGCCGAAGTCGTCGTCATCGCGGAAGCGGCCGGGCTGATAGTTGGTGTTGGTGTCGTCCTCGTCGTCCTTGAGCTCGATCACGTTGCCCTCCTCGTCCAGCACCTGGATGTCCAGGCACAGGGCCTGCAGCTCCTTGATCAGCACCTTGAAGGACTCGGGGACGCCGGGCTTGGGCACGTTGTAGCCCTTGACGATGGACTCGTAGGTCTTGACACGGCCGGTGACGTCGTCGGACTT
>CANQZJ010000092.1 GCA_947628315.1 uncultured Oscillospiraceae bacterium | reverse complement strand
CATGAGAATCGCGCTGATCAATGAGAACAGCCAGGCCGCCAAGAACGGCACCATTCTGGCCGCCCTGAAAAAAGTGGTGGAGCCCATGGGCCACACCGTGGACAATTACGGTATGTATGCCGCCGATGACGCCGCCCAGCTCACCTATGTGCAGTGCGGCATTCTGGCCGCCATCCTGCTGAACAGCGGCGCGGCGGACTATGTGATCACCGGCTGCGGCACCGGCGAGGGCGCCATGCTGGCGCTGAACAGCTTCCCCGGCGTCATCTGCGGCCACGTGGAGGATCCGGTGGACGCCTACACCTTCGCCCACGTGAACGACGGCAACGCCGTGGCCATGCCCTTTGCCAAGGGCTTCGGCTGGGGCGGCGAACTGAACCTGGAGTACTGCTTCGAGAAGCTGTTCGGCTTTGGCCACGGCCAGGGCTATCCCCCTGAGCGCCGGGAGCCCGAGATGCGCAACAAGGGCATTCTGGATCAGGTTCGCGCCAAGACCCTCCGGCCCCTGCTGGACTGCCTGCCGGAACTGGATCCGGCGCTGGTGAAGGGCGCGGTGAGCGGCGCGCATTTCGCCGAGCTGTTCTATCCCAACTGCAGGGACGAGGCCATCGCCAACTACGTCAAGGGGCTGTAAAACCGCGGACAGGATCATTTGAGTCCCGCCGGGATCGCATGGGAGGTGTCTGCATTGGGCCTGTTTTCCATATTTGACTCGCGGCCCGGGCCGGGCGTGCGCCCGGACGAACCGCGCAAAAAAGGCGCCGCCCGGTGGTGGGAGGTGGTGAGCCGGGACGGGCTCAACTACGTCCGCGGGGGGATGCTCTCGCTGCTGGCCGCGCTGCCCTATCTGGCGGGGATGTATTTCTCCATCGTCACCCATGTGATCCTGTATCTGCTGCTGGCCTGCGTCCTGGGCGGGCTGATCGCCGGGCCGTTTTTCAGCGCCCTGGTGGATACCATCCTGCGGAGCCTGCGGGACGACCCCAGTTTTCTGGAGCTGGGGTGGCGCCGGGCGCTGAAGCAGAACTGGAAGGACAGCCTGTTCCCCGGCGTGCTGTTCTGCACGCTGTACGGCGTCCAGATCTTCACCCTGTACCATCTGGACGCGGGGACGGTGGGCATTTCGGACATCATGCTGCTCTGCCTGGGTCTCTGCGCCACCACCGCGTTCTTTGTGTGGTTCTGGCCCAATGTGGCCTTGCTGAAGGAGCCGCTGGCGGATCGGTTCAGGAACACGGTGTATTTCATCTTTTCCCAGCCGCTGCGGACGCTGGGGGCCGCCGCCTGCCTCCTGGCCTATCTGGCGGCCGTTCTGGTGTTTCTGCCCTACAGCAGCGTGGTATTTGTGTTTACGAATTTCTGGCTGCCGCTGTCCGTGTCCCTGCTGATGATCTACAAGCCCATGGAGGAGACCATCCACCTGGAGGAGTCCATCCGGGCCAAGCAGGAGAAAGAAAACGGCTCGGAACGCCGATAGAGGGGGGAGCGCGGTGTCCTCATATCGCCGGGATGAGAGGGCGGGCCAGCCGCTGGGCGGGCCGCCCAGGGAATATACCTCCAGAGAGAAGGCCGTCAACTGGTGGGACTACCACCGGTGGCTGGTCTATGGGCTGATCGCCGTGCTGATCCTGGCCATCTGGATGGTGCACGACCTGTTCTTCCGGGCGGAGCCGGACGTCTACGTCTCCTATGTGGGCGCCGAGGCCCTCCCGGAGGACACCGCCGCCGACCTGAAGCTGCTGCTCACTTCCCTGGCGGAGGACGTGGACGGGGACGGGAAGGTGCTGGTGCAGGTGGATCAGTACGCCGTGCGCTTTGGCGACGACAGCCAGAGCGACTACGCCGCCTATGTGAGCATGGCCCAGCTGCTCTCGGCCATCGCCGGGGAGAGGAGCGCCATCTTCCTTCTGGAGGATCCCGCCGGGTTCCAGGCGGAGACCGGCGCCCTGGGCTATCTGGACGGCACGGCGCCGGAGGACGGGGCCGCGGACTGGGAGCGGATGACCCTCCGCTGGACGGACTGCCCCGCGCTCACCGCCTATGGACTGAAAGACGACGACGCCCGGTTCGACGGTGTCTATCTCGGCTTCCGCGCCGCCTTTTCAGAGGAGCAGGCGGAGAAATTCTCCGCCTCCGGCGCCCTCTGGCGGGCGATGACGTCCGGCGCGCAATAACCTATCAAGACCGTTGCAATTTTGACCTTAAAGCGGGGCCCGATTTGGGCTCCGCTTTGTGCTTTTGTGGTGAAATTGACGGAAACGGCCCCAAACAACGGGCGCTCTCTGGGCCACTTTACCGCCGCGAGGGAGCGATTTTGCCGCGTAGACAGCGTAAAAAAGCGAAACTGCATTGTTTTGAGGTGAAAGTGAATAGAACTGGACGGTAAAATTCTATATCCTTATGGTAAATCAATAAAAACTGGGGCGATTTCACCCTTGATTCACGTCCATTTTGACGAGACGCACAGAAACGAGGAGGAGGATATTTATGGGCAAAAACAACAAAGCGCCCAGATTGCCCATGCCGGGCAAGAAGGGCGCGGCGTACTATTTCAGAAGGGATTGGCAGCTCTATCTGCTGGTCTTTCTGCCGATGGTACACCTGTTCATCTTCAAGTATCTCGCGTACAGCGGCCTTTCGATCTCGTTCCTGGATTACAAGGTCGCCAAGGGCTACTTCGGCAGCAAATTTGTGGGGCTCGACATCTTTAAAAAGGTGTTCACCCACCGCAACTTCCTGCCCGCCCTGCGCAACACCCTGCTGCTGAACGTTCTGGATCTGGTCTTCAGCTTCCCCATGCCCATCATTCTGGCGCTGCTGCTGAATGAGGTGCGGGTGAAGTGGTTCAAGAGCGTCAGCCAGACCATGCTCTACCTGCCCCACTTCCTGTCCTGGGTCGTCATCGGCGCCGTGGCCTATCAGCTGTTCGGCGTGAACAACGGCATCATCAACAGCCTGATCAAGTCCGGCGGCGGCGAGGCGATCCCGTTCCTGCAGTCCGACGGCTGGTGGCTGTTTACATACGTCGCCATCGGCGTTTGGCAGACTATGGGCTGGGGCACCATCATCTATCTGGCGGCCATCACCAACCTGAACCCCGACCTGTATGAGGCGGCCAAGGTGGACGGCGCCAACCGCTGGCAGCAGACGCTCCACGTCACCCTGCCCGGCATCCGCAGCACCATCGTGGTCATGCTGATCATGCAGCTGGGCAAGATCATGGGCGGCTCCTTCGAGCGCATCCTGGCGCTGTCCAACGCGGCTGTGCCCAAGTACAGCACCACCATCCCCATGCTGGTCTACGATTGGTTCCGCGCCAACAAGTTCAGCGAATCCACCGCCCTGGGCCTCTTCCAGTCCGTCATCGGCGTTCTGCTGGTCTTTGTCAGCGATAAGTTCGCCAAGCGGATGGGCGAGGACGGTTTGCTGTAAGAAAGGGGGAACCGTAGAATGTCGCAGATCAAATCGAAACAGGTCGTCATGAACGGCGAGACCTTTACCATCAACAAGCGCGGCTGGACTGTGAGCCGTGTCGTCAACTACATCGGCGACGCGATCATCTGGATCATCATCGGCGTCTGCGCGCTCAGCTGCCTGATCCCCTTTATCCACATCTTTGCCAAGTCCGTGTCTGAGGAGGCCGCTGTGGTCGCCAACAAGGTCTTCCTCATCCCCCAGGGCTTCCAGCTGGAGGCCTACCGCCGCATCTTCCAGGACGCGTCCCTGCTCCGCAGTATGTATGTCACCGTGGTGGTCACCATCGTGTTTACCGCGCTGGGCATGTTCCTGACGGTGTGCTGCGCCTACGCGCTGACCCGTCCGGACTTCAAGGGCGGCAAGGTGTGCACCGTGCTCATCATGTTCACCTATTATTTCACCGCCGGTATCATCCCCGACTACCTGCTGATGAACAACCTGCACATGCTGGACACCTGGTGGTGCCTGATCCTGCCGCTGTGCTTCGCGCCCTATAACCTGCTGATCCTGAAAAACAACCTGCAGGGCTCCATCCCGGAGGATCTGTTCGAGTCCGCCCGGCTGGACGGCGCCTCCCACTTCACCATCCTGAGAAAGATGGTGCTGCCCCTGAGCAAGCCCATCCTGGCCACGGTGGCCCTGTTCTACGCGGTGGGCCGCTGGAACGCCTACTCCGACGCGCTGTACTACATCCAGCGCCGCACCGACCTGCGCCCCCTGCAGCTGAAGCTGTACTACCTCATCGTGGCCGCCACCGAGAGCCTGCAGTCTGACGCCGGCTCCGTCCAGGTCATGACCAACCCGGAGGTCATGCGCGCGGCGTGCATCATCTTCGCGGCCGTCCCCATCATCTGCGTCTACCCCTTTATCCAGCGCTACTTCGTGCAGGGCACGATGGTGGGCGCCGTCAAGGGCTGAGCGCTCTGTTTTATCCGTACCTTCCGGCGATATGCCGTTCGGTAAAAAATCAGCAATAGGAGGATCTATAACATGAAAAAGGCATTGTCCCTGCTTCTGGTAGCGATCATGCTGCTGGGCCTGTTGGCCGCCTGCGGCGGCGACGGCGGAAGCGCTGCTACCAATCCCCCCAGCAACCCCACCAAGGCCCCCGAGGGCGGAGACGCCACGCAGCCTCCCGCGGGCGGCGACGGCGCCTACCCCGACTACTCCAACGGTTTCCCCGAGAACGTCACCATCCAGATCCCGGTCTATGACCGCGGCTTCGAGGGCTGGGACGTGACCAACAACTATTACACCAAGTGGATCCAGGAGGCCTTTGGCGACCCCCTGAACGTCACGGTGGAGTACGTTGCCATCCCCCGCGGCGATGAGGTGAACACCTTCATGCAGTACATCGCCGCCCACACCGCGCCCGACATCATCTTCCACTATGATATGCCCGCCGCTGTCTCCTACTGGGATCAGGGCGCCATGCAGCCCATCGACTATGACGAGGTCGCCTTCTATGCCCCCACTTACTGGGCCAACATGGAGGACACCATCAAGACCTACGGCACCGTCGGCGGCGATCAGGCCTTCATCTTCGCCTCCCGCTACTCTCTGGGCACCTACTATCAGTGGGTCACTCTGATCCGTCAGGACTGGCTGGATCAGGTCAACATGGAGATCCCCACCACCTGGGAAGAGGCCATGGCCGTCTCCCAGGCCTGGAAGGACGCCGGCCTCGGCACCTGGGGCTACAGTCTGCCCACCTCCAGCTTCACCTTTGAGTACGGCTTCATCGGCCCCGAGATCACCGATCAGGAGAAGGCCCTGTACCTCGACCTGAACGTGGCTCCTCTGACCTGGAAGGCCACCGAGAACTATCTGCGCGCCTATAACGACGCCTACAACAAGGGCCTGGTCGACACCGAGTTCTATCTGAACCTGGACGACGCCGCCAACAAGGCCAAGTTCGTCTCCGGCCAGGTCGGCACCTACGGCTTCTACATCGCCAACAACACCGACGTGCTGAGCACCCTGACGGCCAACGACCCAAACGCCAAGGTCTCCGTCCTCGTCAGCGCCGCGCCCGAGGGCAATCCCGCCTACTACTATGAGTATCCCGCCTACGGCATGATCATGGGCATCAACGCCGACTCCACCGCCGAGGAGCGGGCCGCCGTCTATATGTTCCTGGATTGGATGAGCCAGCCCGACAACCTGTTCAAGCTGGAGCATGGCGTTGAGGGCGAGACCTTCAACTACGACGAGAACGGCATCCCCGTCCACTTCGACAACACCGCCGAGAGCAAGCTGAGCAACAACAACAACAAGGACTACTGGTGCCTGGTGGAAGAGGCCGTCACCTACGGCGACGACGAGGCCAACTTCCAGGCCAACAAGTCCAACTGGGCTCCCGAGGGCTATGATTACCTGATCGAGGACTCCTACAACGGCGTCGTTGCCAACCTGGACAACGGTCTGATCACCCCGATCTTCACCGAGGTGGTGTCCAGCACCGCCGAGTACTCCGCCGACCTGAACAGTCTCTGGCAGGAGGCCTGCACCGCCCTGGTCCGCTGCGCTCCGTCTGAGTTCGACGCCCTGTACGCCGACTACTGCGAGCAGTATCTGGACGCCGGCTATCAGGCCATTCTGGACGAGAAGCAGGCGCTGTTCGACGCGGGCAGCTATCTGATCGTCGACTGATCGCTTCGCGGTCATATCTGAATCGCAATCAGGCTTGCGAGGGCCGCCGCTGAATGCGGCGGCCCTCTCTTTACATCCATCGCCGCGTGGGGCGGCAGGAGGATCGCTATGGCCAGTTTAACGCTGCGACACCTGAAAAAGGTATATCTCCCGGAGGACAGGCGCCGGGGGCTTCTTCCAAAAAAGCGGAAGGCGGAGGCCCCCGGGCCCGTGACCGCGGTGGAGGACTTCTCTCTGTCCGTGGCGGACGGGGAGTTCGTCGCGCTGGTGGGGCCGTCCGGCTGCGGAAAGACCACCACCCTCCGCATGATCGCGGGGCTGGAGGAGCCCACCGCCGGCGAGATCGAGGTCGACGGGCGGCCCATGACCTGGTCTGAGCCCCAGGAGCGCAATATGGCCATGGTCTCCCAGAGTTACGCCCTGTACCCCAACCTGACGGTGTACCAGAACATGGCGTTCCCGCTGGAGGTCAGGAAGACGCCCCGGGATCGGATCGACAGCATCGTCCGGGAGGCGGCGGAGATCCTGGAGATCACCCCTTATCTGGCGCGCAGGCCCAGGGCGCTCTCCGGCGGGCAGCGGCAGCGGGTGGCCATCGGGCGGGCCATTGTGCGGGATCCCGACTTCCTCCTGATGGACGAGCCCCTGTCCAATCTGGATCAGGAGACCCGGGATCAGATGCGCACCGAGCTCATCCGGCTGCGGCAGAGGATCCACACCACGTTCCTCTACGTCACCCATGACTACCGGGAGGCCATGACCCTGGGGGACAGGATCGTGGTGATGGACGCCGGACAGATCCGGCAGGTGGACACCCCCCAGGAGATCTTCGACCGCCCGGCGGATCGGTTCGTGGCGGGCTTTATGGGCTCGCCCCAGATGAATTTCTTTGAGGGCAGCCGCCTGGAACTGGCGGAGGGGCGGTACGCGGTGCAGATTTTGGGCAGGAAGTATATCCTCGCCGGCGGGCAGCAGGAAGCGCTGCGGGCCGCCGGCCGGGCGCCCGGCCCCGTGACCGCCGGGGTGCGGCCGGTGTACCTCCGCCTGGAGGAGGGCGGCCTGCCGGGGCGGATCGTCCAGAGCGACACCGGGGGCGCGGAGCTGCGGCTCACAGTCAATATCCAGGGCGCCGCGGTCGTGACCGCCGTGCTCCCTACCCTGGAGCTCGATCTGTCGGAGCTGCGGCCCGGCGCCGGCGTCGGGATCTCCTTCCCGCCGGAGCGGATCCATCTGTTCGACCCGGACACCGGGAAGACCCTGCTGTAATGGAATGGGAGGTCGTACGCATGAGGACGAGGATCGCACTGTTTGACGGGTGGGAGTTCGCGCTCCACCCGGGATTTGGATCCGCCGGATGGGACGGGGCCGACGGGCTGGCCTATCATCCGGTGACGCTGCCCCACGACTGGGCGGTGAGCCGGCCGGGCGGCAGGGACGTCCGCCAGGGCCAGCCCCAGGGCTTCTTTGACCGGTGGGGCACCGGCTTCTACCGGCGGACGCTCGCCATCGATCCGGAGCCGGGGACGG
>CANQZJ010000091.1 GCA_947628315.1 uncultured Oscillospiraceae bacterium | reverse complement strand
GAGAAGAAGCTCCACGACCTGGAGCTGACCCGGATGATCTCCGTCCAGATGGGCCCCCAGACCCGGCTCATCCAGAACAACGACACCCTGATGCTGGAGAAGATCCAGTCCTCCCTGGTGAACACCATCCCCCTGTGGAAGAGCCAGATGGTGCTGGCCCTGGGCCTGGAGCACTCCCGGGAGGCCACCGCGGCCCAGAGCGCCGTCACCAACATGACCAACGAGCTGCTCCAGAAGAACGCCGATATGCTGAAGATGGGCACCATCGAGACCGCCAAGGAGTCCGAGCGCTCCATCGTGGACATCGAGACCCTCCAGCACACCAACCAGCAGCTCATCTCCACCCTGGACGAGGTCATGCAGATCCAGAAGGACGGCGCCCAGAAGCGGGCCGCCGCCGAGCAGGAGCTGGGCCGCATCGAGGGCGAGCTGAAGCAGAAGCTGCTGGAGCTCCGCGGCTGATAAAACGGATTTCACGCGGATCGTTTTCGCGGGAGAGGATATTCTATGAATACATTGAAGAAGCCCGTGGTGGCGTGGTCTATCGTCATCGTGGTCATCATCATCGCCGTGGCTATCGGCCTGTTCCGGGGCAGAACCGCGCCCAACACGCCCGCCCCCGGCGGCCCTGCGGCCCCCGCCCCCGGGATCGGTAGCACCTACACCCTGGTCTATGACGACGCCAATGTGCTGTCCAACTCTGACGAGCGGAAACTGGGCAAGATCAACGACGAGCTGATCAGCCGCTACGACTGCGCCGTGGCGGTGGTCACCTGCAACTACGGCGGCAGCGACCTGTACGACTACGCCATGGAATACGCCGAGGCCATCAACCTGGGCCGCACCGACTTCATTGTGGTGCTGGACATCTCCGGCGAGAACTACTATCTGGTTCAGGGCACCAATTTGGTGGACTGGTTCTCCGACCAGGACTGCGTGGACTACGCCCGGGACTATATGGAATGGGACTTCGCCCGGGGCAACTACGGCGACGCGGCGCTGAACCTCTCCGAGGCCCTGGCGGACTGGATCGCCGACAACTACTAAAAGGAGGCTGGATCATGGGACCTCTCATCGCCATCGGCGTCATCGTTCTGATCCTTCTTCTGCTGTGTCTGGGCGAGGGCGCCCGCTATCGCCGCTACCGGGGCGGCTACTACGGGCCCGACTACTACTACCGGCCCTTCGGCTTCGGCCGGCCCAGGCCCCCTGTGGCCCCTCCGCCCCCCGGATCCCGACCGGGCGCGCGGCCGGTTCCTCCCCCGCCCCGGCCCAATAACAGCCGGCCCGGCGGGGCCGCCCGGCCCAGACAGCCCTCCGGCGGCTTCAACGGCGGACGGGGAACCAGTGTGGGCGGCGGGCGGTTCGGCAGCGGCCCCACCCGTCCCTCCCGTCCTTCCGGCGGCTTCGGCGGCGGGGCCCGTCCCACCCGCCCCTCCGGCGGCGGCTTCGGCGGCGGCCGCTCCGGCGGATTTGGGGGCGGACGCTCCGGCGGATTCGGCGGCGGCCGCTCAGGCGGCGGCGGATTCCGCGGCGGGCGCTGACCCCCGCGGCCTGATATCCCTAAAAATCCCCAGGGGAGGGCAGGCATCCCTGCCCTCCCCCATTCGGGAAAGGACGAGCTTATACATATGACGATCGCGGATATCATTTCCCTGCTGGGCGGGCTGGCGTTCTTCCTGTTCGGCATGTCCCTGCTGGGGGACGGGCTGAAACGGGTGGCCGGCGGCAGGATGGAGACCATTCTGGGCCGGTTGACCTCCAACCCCCTCAGCGGCGTGCTGCTGGGCGCCGTGGTGACGGCGGCCATCCAGTCCTCCTCCGCCACCACTGTGATGGTGGTGGGCTTCGTCAACTCCGGCATCATGCAGCTGTCCAACGCGGTGGGCATCATCATGGGCGCCAACATCGGCACCACGGCCACCGGCTGGGTGCTGACTCTGGCCGGCGTGGAGGGCGAGGGCGGTTTCACCGCCGCCACCGTGTTCGCGCTGATCGCGTTCATCGGCATCATCCTGTTCTTCTTCTGCAAAAAGCAGACGAAAAAGAACGTGGGCATGATCCTGCTGGCCTTTGCCGTTTTGATGAGCGGCATGCAGGCCATGAGCGCCGCCATGAGCCCCTTAAAAGAGAGCAAGGCCTTTGTGGACTTCATCGGCGCGGTGTCCAACCCGGCGCTGGCGCTGCTCTTCGGCGCGGTGTTCACCGCCGTCATCCAGAGCAACTCCGCCGCCGTCGGTATCCTGCAGGCCCTGGCCGTCACCGGCGCGGTGAACTATGAGACCGCCATCCCCATGATCCTGGGCATGGGCATCGGCGCCTGCGCCCCGGTGCTGCTGTCCGCCATGGGCGCCAACCGGGAGGGCAGGCGCACCGCCCTGATCTACCTCTACTTCAACCTGTTCGGCTCGGCCATCATGCTGATCCCCTTCGCGGTGGTCTGCGCCATGAAGGCGCCCGCCCTGGACGCCGCCGCCACCGCCTTCGGCATCGCCGTGCTGAACACGGTGTACAAGCTGTCCGCCACGGTGATCCAGCTGCCCTTTACCAACGCCATGGTGCGCTTTGCCAAGCTCACCGTGCCCGACGCCCCCTCCGACGGCGACGACGAGGAGTACGAGGAGAACCTGCTGGACGAGCGCTTCCTGGCCTACCCCCCGCTGGCCCTGGAGCAGAGCGGAAAGACCATCCAGCAGATGGCCTCCGCGTCGGTAAAGAGCCTGGTTCGCTCCCTGGAGCTGTTCGACGCTTTCAATCCGGAGAAATTCGAGAAGATCCAGGCCCGCGAAAACCTGGTAGACCGCTACGAAGACCGGCTGGGCAAGTACCTGGTGCGGCTCACCGGCAGCGGCGGGCATCTGTCGGAGCGGGAGTCCCTGCTGGCGGCCGAGTACCTCCACTGCCTCACCAACTGGGAGCGTATCTCCGACCACGCGGTAAATCTGGCCCGCCTGGCGGAGGAGAAGCACGACAAGGACGTCAAGTTCTCCGAGGAGGGCGAGGCCGACATGGCCCGCTCCGGCGAGGCCGTCCGGGAGATCCTCGACCTGTCCCTCACCGCCCTGGTGAACAACGACGCCGAGACCGCCGTCAAAGTGGAGCCTCTGGAGGACGTGATCTCCTCCCTGCTGGAGCAGATGAAACTGGGCCACATCCGGCGGCTCCAGACCGGGGAGTGTACCCTGGAGGTGGGCTTCATCTTCAACGACTACATCACCAACCTGGAACGTGTGGCCGCCCACTGCTCCAACATCGCCCTGGCGGTGCTGGAGGTCAGCGACAACGCCGCCCTCCAGCCGCACTCCTACACCAAGGGCATCCGCCGGGACGACCACCCCACCTTCCGGCGGTGGCTGGCGGTGTATCAGGACAAATACCTGAACGAATCCCCTTCACGGTAAAAACGCCGGCCATGGTACATGGCCGGTTGTTTTTTGCTCCGCGCTCTGATATAATGTCCGCGATCACAACTGTTTCATGGAAGGGAGGCGTTCCCATGCTCTTTTCCAGCGGCGTGTTTCTGCTGCTGTTCCTGCCCGCCGTGCTGTTTCTGTACTATCTCCCCCTGCGCCGCCGGCGGCTGGGGCAGAACATCCTCCTGCTGGCCGCCTCCCTGGGGTTCTACGCCTGGGGCGAGAAGTGGTTCGTGCTGGTGATGATGGGCTCCATCGTTCTGAACTGGCTACTGGGCCTGTGGGCCGGACGCCGCCGGGAGGCGGAGCGCTCCGTCCGTCTGCCGGTGATCCTGGCGGCGGCCGCCAACCTGTCCCTGCTTTTCGTGTTCAAATATCTGACCTTTACCCTCACCAATCTGCATCTGCTGGGCCTGTGCCCGGTGGTGCCGGTGATCGAGCTGCCCATCGGCATCTCCTTCTTCACCTTCCAGGCCATGAGCTACGTGCTGGATGTGGCCCGGGGCCGGGGGCCCGCCCAGCGGAACCTGCTGAACGTGGGGCTGTATATCTCCTTCTTCCCCCAGCTCATCGCCGGCCCCATCGTGAAGTACGAGACGGTGGCGGAGGAGCTGCTCTGCCGCCGGGAGAGCTGGGAGGATTTTTCCGCCGGGACGGCCCGGTTCGTGTGCGGGCTGGCCAAGAAGGTGCTGCTGGCCAACCAGCTGGCCCTGTGCGCCGACCGGATCCTGGCCTCCGACCCCGCGGCCCTGCCCATGGCCACCGCCTGGATCGGGGCGGTCGCCTACTCCCTCCAGCTTTATTTCGACTTCTCCGGCTACTCCGACATGGCCATCGGCCTGGGCCGGATGTTCGGATTCCACTTCCTGGAAAATTTCAACTACCCCTATCTGTCCCGCTCCGCCTCGGAGTTCTGGCGGCGGTGGCACATCTCCCTGGGCGTCTGGTTCCGGGATTACCTCTACATCCCCCTGGGCGGCAGCCGGGTGAGTGCGCCGCGGCACATCTTCAACCTGTTTGTGGTGTGGCTGTGCACCGGCCTGTGGCACGGGGCCAACTGGACGTTCCTGCTGTGGGGGATGTACTACTTCTTCTGGCTGACGGCGGAAAAACTGTTTCTGGGCGGCGCTCTGGATCGGGCGCCCCGCTGGGCGGGCCACCTCTACACCCTGCTCGTCGCGGTGGTGGGCTGGACGATCTTCGCCATCCCGGATCTCTCCGCCCTGGCCCTCTATCTGCGCTCCATGATCGGTCTGGGCGGCGGGCTGTGGTCTGCCCAGTCCCTCTACTTCCTCCGGGAGAACGGGCTGCTGCTGGCCGCCGGGGCGCTGTGTTCCCTCCCCTTCGCCCCCTGGCTCAGCGCAAAGGCCAAGGGCTGGGGCGCCGTGGGCGAGCTGGGCCGGGCGGCGCTGACCCTGGCCGCCCTGATCGCCGTCACGGTGCTGCTGGCACGGGGCACCTACAACCCCTTCATCTACTTCAATTTCTAAGGGGGGATCGCGGATGAAAAAACCGTACACGCTGACCGCCGTGGTCTTCCTGGCGTTTATTTTCGGGCTGGGCGTTTTTCTGCTGGCCCGCACCCCCGCTCTTCTGGGCGCCGCCCTCGACGGCTGGCGCTCCACCGGGGGCAGCCCCGCCGTCCGGCTGGACGGCGCCACCGACGGCTTCGAGTCGGCCGTGAACTCCGCCCTCCGGGAGGGCAACGCGGCCATTGAGCTGTACGGCGGCCTGATCCGGGCGGAGGGCAAGCGGGTCAGCGAGGATCCGCTTGAGGCCGACTATTCGGTGGCCGTCATGGACAACGGGGCCATCACCTTTGTCAACCTGGACAGCGACGGCTCCACCGACGTGACCGGCTTTGCCGACCAGGTGGCCGGCTGGGCGGATCGGCTGGACGAAGCGGGCATTCCCCTGCTCTACGCCGCCTATCCCAAGAAAACCGCCCGGGCGGACAGCGGCCTGCCGGAGGGGCTGTACGATCTTCCGGTGCTGAAAATGAACGCCACGGTGGAGGCGCTGACGGAGCGGGGCGTGGATCTGCTGGATCTGCGGGACGCCTTTGAGGCCCAGGGGGATTACAGCGGTCTTTTCTACCGCACGGATCACCACTGGAACGTGCGGGGGGCCTTTCTCGCCTTTCAGACTATCTGCCGGCGGCTGCGGACGGACTACGGACTGGATCCGGATCCCTTCTATGAGGATCCCGCCAACTACAACAGCCGGATCCTGAAAAACTGGTTCCTGGGCTCCCAGGGCAAGCGGGTGGGCTCCCTCTTTGCCGGGGCGGACGACTTTGAGCTGATGACCCCCGCCTTTGACACAAGCTTCACCTTCTCCGTCCCCAGCCAGGGGATGGAGCGGATCGGATCCATGGAGGAGTCCATTCTGTTCCCGGAGTATGCGGCGGAGAAGGACTTTTACAACGGCAACCCCTACGTCTACTACGCCGGGGGCGATTTTGATCTGGTGACCATTGAGAACCACAACAACCCGGACGGCCCCGACATCCTGATGGTGCGGGACTCCATGGGCTGCGCCCTCACCCCCTTCCTGGCTCTGGACTGCTCCACGCTGACCCTGGTGGATACCCGCTCTTACACCGGCGACCCGTCGGAGCTGGCCGCACAGCTGGGGGTGGATCTGGTGCTGGTGCTCCGGGCGCCCTGAATACGCAAAACGGCGGGGGCCCTGATGGCCTCCGCCGTTTCATTGTTTTGACGTCTACTTTTTGGGCGGCTCGGCGGGCTGATCGGGCTCCGCCGTGTCGAACACGGTCTTGGCGCCGGCGGCCAGGCCCGCCAGCCCCTGGAGCTCGCTGGGGATGATGATTTTAGTCGCTCTGCCGTCGGCCACCTTCTGCATGGCCTCCAGCGCCTTGATCTTGATGACGCCGTCGCCGGGGTCGGCCTCGTTGATGAGCTTGATGGCGTCCGCCGTGGCCTGCTGCACCTTCAGGATGGCCTCGGCCTCCGCCTCCGCCTCCAAAATGCGGGCCTGCTTGGCGCCCTCGGCACGGAGGACGGCGGCCTGCTTCTCCGCGTCGGCCCGGAGGATGGCGGACTGCTTCTCGCCCTCGGCCACCAGGATCTGGGACTGCTTCTTGCCCTCGGCCTGGAGGATGGCCTCGCGGCGCTCCCGCTCGGCGCGCATCTGCTTCTCCATGGAGTCCTGGATGTCCCGGGGCGGGATGATGTTTTTCAGCTCCACACGGTTCACCTTGATGCCCCAGGGGTCGGTGGCCTCGTCCAGAATGGAGCGCATCTGGGTGTTGATGTGGTCACGGCTGGTGAGGGACTGATCCAGCTCCAGATCGCCGATGATGTTGCGCAGGGTCGTCGCCGTCAGGTTCTCGATGGCGGACATGGGGTGCTCCACGCCGTAGGTGTAGAGCTTGGGGTCGGTGATCTGGAAATAGATCACCGTGTCGATCTGCATGGTCACGTTATCTTTTGTGATGACGGGCTGCGGCGCAAAGTCCACCACCTGCTCTTTCAGGGACACCGTTTTTGCCACGGCCTCAATGAAGGGGATCTTCACGTGGAGGCCGGTGCCCCACACGGTGCGGAAGGCACCCAGCCGGGTGACCACCATGGCCTGGGACTGCTGCACCACTTTGATGTTGGCGGCGACGGTGCCCAGGATCACGACCAGCACCACCACCAGGATGCCGACGCCGATAAACGGGCCGAGGTCAAAACCTCCGGCCGCTAATGCGAGACGGAACATTGAACTGCCTCCTTTGCCTCTTCCACATAGACCTTGACGCCCTCGATGCGGAGCACTTTCACCTTGGTTCCCTTGGGGATGACCACGTCACCCTCGCTGCGGGCCGTCCAGGCGATGCCGCCGATGATGACAGAGCCGATGCCCTTTACGTTGTCGATGGTCTCGGTGACCAGCGCCTCCGCGCCGATGACCCGATCCGCGTTGGTGGGCTGCACCTTGCCGTTGACGAACCTGGCCGCCAGGGGCCGCACCGCCAGCAGGCAGAGCGCGCTCACCGCCGCGAACAGCACGATCTGGACCACCAGATTGGCGCCCAGCATGGCGGCGACCAGGGCGGCCAGCGACCCGGCGGCGAACCAGATGGAGGTCAGCCCCACGGACACCGCCTCCCCCGCCACGAACAGCAGCAGAAGCACCAGCCATACGATCTTTTGCGCTAACATGGGATTGGGCATAAGATCACGCTCCTTTTTCATTCTCTGCCGTCATTTTAACACAAAGCGTCGTGGAATGGAAGATGGTTTTTGTAAAAATCAGAAAAATATCTTGTAAAAATTTGTTGCCAGCGCTTCCATTTTCCGTTATACTG
>CANQZJ010000090.1 GCA_947628315.1 uncultured Oscillospiraceae bacterium | reverse complement strand
TTTTGCGGCTGGATCAGATCAGCTTCAGCAGGGACACAAACAGCGTCAGCAGGATCAAAAAGCTGAAGTTGAACAGGGAGAACAGCCCGATGTAATACCCCGTTTTCCCGGGGTTGTGGCTGACATATTCCCGGAACGTGATCAGGCTCGCCAGCGAGGCGATCAGCGTGCCCACGCCGCCGATGTTCACGCCCACCAGCAGATCGGGGTAGTTGGTCGTGAACTGCGACAGCAGGATCGCGGAGGGGACGTTGCTGATGCACTGGCAGGACAGCACGCTGAACAGCAGCGTGTTTTTGTTGAGCAGGGTGGAGAACAGATCCCGCACCGCGTCGATCCGCGCCATGTTCCCGGCGAAGATGAAAAAGAACACAAAGGTGAGCAGCAGCCCGTAGTCCACCTCTTTCAGCGCGCTGCGATCCGCGAAGAACAGGGTGACCGGGATGACCACCAGGCCCACCCAGTAGGGGACGCCGCGGAACACGATGACGATGGACAGCGTAAACAGCGCCAGGTACAGCGCGGCGCGCTTCCCGTCCAGCACGATCTTCTCGTCCGGCAGCTCCAGCGGCTCGGGCTTTACAAAGATGATGCAGCACGCGGTGATGATCAGGATGGACACCGCAAAGGGCGGCGCCATGATCCGGATAAACTCCAGATTCGGGATATTGAACTTGGAGTACAGATACAGATCCTGGGGGTTGCCGAACGGCGTCAGCATCCCGCCGAGATTTGCCGCGATATTCTGCATAATGAAGGTGAAAGCCATGTACTTCTGCTTTCCCGTTGTGGTCAGCACAAAATATCCCAGCGGAAGGAAGGTCAGCAGCGCCATGTCGTTGGCGATCAGCATGGAGCCGATAAAGGTGATGTACACAAGGGCCAGCACGCTCATGCGCGCCGTTTTGAAGAGCTGCACGACCTTGCGCGCCAGCATGTAGAAGAAGTGTATGTCCTTCAGCGCGCACACCACGGCGAGCACGCAAAACAGACACGTCAGCGTTTTATAGTCGAAGTAGCCGGCGTACTGCGCGTCGATCGGGACGATGACGCTCGTCACGATGGCGGCGATCATCGCGACGCACATCACCGCGTTCTTTTTGATAAAGGCCCGCCACCTGTCACGCAGCGGGCGCATGGTAACCGTTTCGTCTCTGTTATCCATTTCCGGGTCGATCTCCCTGTTGTGCTAAACTTTTTGGCGCTTTTCCGGCAGCGCCTCACCGTCGCGCTCGAGCAGGTCGCAGATGGCGGCGGCCGCGTGGTCTGGGATGACGCCGTTTCCCGCGCCGCTCCGGCGCCCGTCGGCCTCCGCCAGGATCTTGTCGCAGACGGACAGCAGCCTGGGCCTCCCGAGAAATGTGGGCACCGCCGTGCCCAGGCCGTTGCGCTGGAAGAAGCGCATGTTGCGGGTCTCGCAGCCGGGGATGGGGGTGATGTGGATCAGCGACGCGCCGGAGACCACCGCCTCGGTGGAGGACAGGCCGCCGGGCTTGGAGATGAACACGTCGCAGGCCCGCATATAGTCGGCCATGTCCGGCGTGCTCCTGAGGACGGTGCACCGCCTGCCGTACCGGCGGCTCAGGCTGCGGTAGAGCCGCCGGTTGTTGCCGCAGATGACGATGAGCTCCACATCCTCCCGGCGGTAGTGGCGGAGCAGGGCGGACACGGCCGGGCCGATCCTGCCCGCGCCGATGCTGCCCCCCGCCAGCAGGATGTACCGCCTGTCCGGATCCAGCCCCAGCCGCGCCAGCAGCTCCCGCCGGTCGGCCCGCTGGTAGAACTGCTCCCGCACCGGGATGCCCAGGGGGTAGATGCGATCCTCCGGGATGCCGTATTTGGTGAACTCCGGGATCAGCTTTTCCGAGGGGATGATGTAGCCGTCGCACTCGGCCTCCTCGGTAAAGGGGGCGCAGGTGTAGTCGGTGATGACGAAGTAGGTCCTGGGCAGGGGATACCCGCTGCGGCGCAGATTGGTCAGGATCTCCGACGGGAAAACGTGGGTGGTGACGATCACGTCGAAATGGTGCTCCGACAGGTACCGGCGCAGGTAGACGCCCATCCGCCCGCTGACGTAGTACACCGGGGAGTGGACGGGGAGGGGCACCCGCCGGTAGACGTCTCCCAGGGAGTAGACCGCGCCGAACACGTGGGGCGCCCTCTGCACCAGATTGATGTAAGCGGCGTTCACCGCCCGCTCCTTCCGCCGGCTCCGCAGGGAATAGGGGTTCAGTATCTGCGCGGAGTGGCCCCGGGCGGTCAGCTCCTGCTCGATGGCGCGGGCGGCGGCGTCGTGTCCGCCGCCGGTGCCGCAGGACAGTATCAGCGCGTCCATATCAGCTTCACCGTGATCCTTTCCCGCTCCTCCTTGCTCATATGCAGCTTGAGGAACACGGTGGCGGCCATGAGCAGGAACGCGATACACACCGTACCCGCCAGGCGCAGGACGGGGAACAGGATCAGCGCCGCGGTGTAGGCAAAGATGGTTCGATAGAAGTCGGGCTTGATGTTCAGAACGGCGGAGAAGAAGATGAAGCACGCGGCGAAGACGGCGAAGGGCAGGGGATAGCCGGGGCACAGCCCCAGCAGGCAGCCGAAGGTGGCCGCGATGCCCTTGCCGCCCCGGAAGCGGAAAAACACCGGGAAGCCGTGGCCCAGCACGGGCGCGGCCAGCACCAGGGCGCACCGCCAGTCCATGGTCTGGACGGACTGGCCGTAAGTAAACAGGAACACCGGCAAAAAGCCCTTCAGCAGTTCGCACAGCAGAGTGCAGACCCCGCACCAAAAGCCGCCGCAGGCAAAGGCGTTGGCCGTGCCGGGGTTGCCGTCCCGGCTGTGGGAGAAGGCGTCGTCCCCGTGGAACAGCCGGGTGAACAGGGGCGCGTACAGGACGCTGCCGCTCAGATAGCCCAGCAGGATAAAGCACAACAGTCTGACCAAAACGGATCCCCCGTTCTCTCTTTGATGTCGGGCGAAAGACCGGCCCTGTGCGGCAGGGCCGCGGGATCGCACCACTGCAGTGTACCAGAGTGGGGCGCAAAAATCAAGAGGGGAGGCATTGATTTATGGCCCGGCGCATGATATACTAAGGCATCCTTAAAAAACAAAGAGAGGGTGTGGGGAATGAAAGAGCTGCAGGAACGGATCCGGAAAGAGGGCAAGGTGCTGCCCGGCAACATCATCAAGGTGGACGGCTTTCTGAACCACCGGGTGGACACCCACCTGATGGAGGCCATCGCCAGGGAGTTCGAAAAGTACTTTGACGTGGGCGGCATCACCATGGTGCTCACCGCCGAGGCCAGCGGCATCGCCCTGGCCACCATCTGCGCCCAGGAGTACAACGTGCCCATGGTCTTCGCCAAGAAGGCCAAGAGCGACAACATCGAGGGCGGCCTGTACCGGAGCGAGGTCTTCTCCTATACCTACAAGAAGAAGGTCACCCAGATCCTGAGCAAGGAGTGGATGGGCCCCGACGACCGGGTGCTCATCATCGACGACTTCATGGCCAACGGCGAGGCCGTCCGGGGCCTGTGCGACCTGGTGAGCCAGGCGGGCGCCACCCTGGTGGGCGTCGGGATCGCCGTGGAGAAGGGGTTTCAGGGCGGCGGCGACCGGCTGCGCGCCTCCAACATCAACTACCACGCCCTGGCGGTCATCGACCGCGTGGACGGCGACACCATCGTGTTCCGGGACTGAACAGACGCGCATAAAGAAAAGACACGCCAGGCGGCGTGTCTTTTCTTTATGTCCGTTTCGGCCTGCCCCACAGATAGAGGAAGGTGAGCCGCCGCCAGCCGTACAACCGCATCCAGAGCCGCTGGCGCTGGCCGTTGTAGAGCTCCAGCATGGCCCGCCGCTCCTCCCCGGTGAGGGGGCGGCCGCCGTACATGGCCTTCTCCGCCAGGGCGGTGGCCTCGGGGGGCACCTTGCCGCCCCAGGGCCTCATCCGGTTGAGACAGCGGTAGCCGTTCAGCACGGCCCGGTTGGCGTCGCCATCGGTGAGGCGGCGCCGGCGCAGGCGTTTCAGAATGAACTGGATCGACCAGAGGAGAACGGCGACGGCCGCCAGCGGGCCCAGGATCATCGCCAGCACCCGCAGCACCGCCAGCGCGTTTTGACGGATCGGGCTGCCGGGCGCGTCCTCCGCCTCCGGGGTGGGCGCGGGGGAGACAGGCTCGCGGCTGGGCCTGGGGGTGGCGGTGGGCTGGGGCGGCTCCGTCTGCTCCGGCGGGAGGGAGGAGACGGGCTCCGGGTCGTCCCCGCTCTGCTCCAGCTGCTCCAGGTCGAACTCGTCGGAGAAGCCGGGGGTGACCTCCACCGGGTACCAGCCCCAGCCGTCCAGGTAGATCTCCACCCAGGCGTGGGCGGCGGAGTCCCGCACGGTGACCGGCACGTCGGCCGGCACGTCCACCGTGTAGCCGGAGACGTACCGGGCGGGGACGCCCAGCATCCGGAACATGAGGGTGGCCGCCGTGGCGAAGTGCATACAGTAGCCCCGGCGGCTGCTGTTCAAAAACCAGGTCACATAGTCCTCCCCCCCCGGGGGGGCGGGGGTGTCCAGGTCGTAGACGCACCGGTCGTCCAGCAGATCCCGGATGGCCTCCGCGGCCTCGGCCGGGGGGATGTGGGCGGGGAAGACGTACTTCGGCTCCAGCGCGTCGTGGATCGCGTGCCAGGCGGAGTCGGGCACGTCCAGATAGTGGGCGTACACGTAGTCCCGGTAGATCCCCTCCGCCTGGGCCGCGGCGCCGGTCAGGGGGCTGAGGGCGCCGCCGTGCTCCTCCGGCCAGCTTGTGAGGGCAGACAGGTCACGGTCGTAGCCGGTGAGCGCCACCGGGAAGCCCCAGGCGTTCTCCGCGGCCCGGAAGCCCTGATCCCGGACGGGGAACGCGCCCGTCGCCTCCCAGTCCTGGGGCACGACCTGATAGGGCAGAAACGCCGTCCTGCTGTCGTGATCCACGTTGTCCACCACGGCGGAGTACTCCCCAAAGGGACTGGCATAGCCCAGGAACAGCAGGGGGGAGCCCGTCCAGCCGTCCTCCGGCAGGGCGGAGGTGTACTCCTCCCACACCCCGTCAGGGAAGGGCGCCCAGGCGTCGCCGGTGTAGATATCCATGGACGTGCCCCGGAGGTAGTAGTGGCCGCTGGCGGAGGCCCGCATCCGGAGGACGGGCCGGCCGCTGAACTCAAGCGGGCCGGAGTCGGAGAGATCTACCGGCGCCGCAGGGGACGGCGGAGGGGGCTCCCCATAGTTGTGGAAGGGGCCGTCCCACTCCCGCATAAACTCCAGCCAGCGGTTGCCGAAGTCCACGATGGCCTGTTCCGTGTCCAGCGCCCACTGGGGGCGGGTGTAGTCCTCCCGGGGGAACAGGGCGGTGACCGCCGTCAGCAGCGCGGCGGAGGCGGTCAGGGCGGCCAGGATCAGCCAGCCGCGGCCCTCCGTCTTCCGGCAGAGGGCGGCGAACAGCATGGCGCACCAGCAGACGGCCAGCGCCAGGAGGGGCGGCCACTGGGGGAGGGTGAAGGTCAGGAGGGCGGGCACCAGCGGCGGCAGGGTGAGCAGCACCGTCAGCCACCAGCACCGGAGCCGGACGACGGCCAGGCCCAGCAGCCACGCCAGCAGCGCCAGCGCCAGGGTGAGAAAGACGACGGATACCTCTTTCCTCGACACGCCGACGGGGGGCTCGTACCGGAACAGGGGGACGTAGCCCATGCCCTCCGCCGCGAATTTCAGGCACTGGGAGAACACCAGCAGAGCGCCCTGAACGGCCTTCTGCCAGTTGAGGAACACATTGAACGCCCACAGGGCCGCGCAGCCGCCCACCGCCCGGCCGGAATACCGGGGCAGCGACCACACCGCCAGGGAGGTCAGGGCAAAGATCACCGTCTGGGGCAGCAGGGCGGCGGCCTCCGCCGACACCGGATACAGGGACAGGAAGGACAGCAGCAGTCCCACCAGGGCGCACAGCATCAGCACGCCGTTGCCCACGACCAGGGCGGCGGAGGACAGGCGGGAGGACTTAGCCATAGTTGTCCTCCTCTCCGGCGGTGAGGTGGAGGCGGAAGATGGGCTCCCCCGCCAGCTCGATGAGCCTGGGGAGGGTGTCCAGATCGGCTCCGGCGGGGGGAAGCGGGGAGGACAGGGCCGCCAGCAGACAGTCCTCCCGCTCCTTCTCGTCGCCCACCCGGTGGAGGGAGGGCTTGCCGTTCCCGTCCAGCCACAGCACCGCGAAGGGCCGGCCGGCGGTGAGGAGGAACCGGCACCGGGCCTCCAGCTTGTCCATGATCCTGTCCTGGCTGTCCGGATCGCCGTCCCGGTCGAAGGTGAGCAGGGGCATGGGGGTGGGGCTCTCCATCCGCTCCTTCACGATGAGCTCGTCCCACTTGGAGGACAGCTTCCAGTGGACGGAGCGCAGGGGGTCGCCGGGGCGGTACTCCCGCAGGTCGTAGTCCTCGCCGGAGCCCTTTCTGGCGGTGCCGGTGGGGGTGACGTGGACGCCGCCGCCCTCCGGCAGGGGGACGGGGCGCTGCCCGGCGGGGAGGGGCGCCACCAGGATGTGGACCGGCTCCGGCACGGGGCGGCGCAGGGAGAACAGCCCCAGGTAGTCCAGGGCCCGGACGTGGGCGGCGGACAGCTCCAGAAAGCCGCAGTGCTCCGTATCGGCGGCCAGCAGCACGGGCTCGCCGGAGCCGCCACGCAGCACGGCGCTGTGCCGCCAGGTCTGGCCGGTGAAGGGGTTGCGCTCGGTGAGGCGCAGGCTCAGCCGCGCCAGCGGCAGGGGGGAGCGGGTCTCCAACAGCAGCTGCCAGTCCGCGCCCTCCCCGCGGGTGACCCGGGGGGATCGGGTGGTCAGCACCGGGCGGCAGGAGAGCATGGCCGGCAGGGACAGCAGGACGGACAGCACCGGCAGGGCGATGGCCACGACGAATGTGAACTGCCCCAGGTAGCTCTCGCTGGTGATCTGGAAGATGAACGCGGCCACCAGCAGCGCCAGATAGATCAGGCGGCGGTAGACCATGGCCTTACCGGGGCAGACGGGGGGCGGGGACGGTGGAGAGCACCGCGTCCGCGATCTGTGTGGCGCGCTCCGTGCTGCCCACCGCGCCGGTGGGCAGGATGAGCCGGTGGGCCACCGCGTCCGTCCAGACGAATTTCACATCCTCCGGGACGACGAAGTCCCGGCCGTGGGACCAGGCCACGGCGCGGCTCAGGGCCGCCACGGCGATGGCGGCGCGGGGGCTGGCCCCCTGGGCCAGCTGTGGGCTCTCCCGGGTGGCGCGGACAAGCCGGATGATGTAGTTCAAAACGATGTCGCTGACGTGGATCTGATCCACCTGGCGGCGGAGCCGGGCCAGATCCTCGTGGGTGGCGGCCTGGACGACGGTGTCCAGGGGGTTGCCTTTCGCCTTGCGGCGGAGCAGCTCCAGCTCGTCCCCCGGGGCGGGGTAGCCCATGGACAGCCGCATGGCGAAGCGATCCAGCTGGGAGTCGGGCAGCAATTGCGTGCCGGAGGCCCCCGCCGGGTTCTGGGTGGCGATGACCAGGAAGGGCTCCGGGATGGGGTGGGTGATCCCGTCCACGGTGACCCTGCCCTCCTCCATGGCCTCCAGCAGGGCGGACTGGGTGCGGCTGGTGGCCCGGTTCAGCTCGTCCGCCAGGAACAGGTTGCACAGCAGCGCGCCGGGCTGGTACTCCATCCGCCCGGTGTCCTTGTTGTAAAGGGAAAAGCCCGTCAGGTCGGAGGGCATCACGTCGGGGGTGAACTGCACCCGGTTGTAGCTGAGGCCCAGCGCCTTGGAGAAGGCCAGGGCCAGGGTGGTCTTGCCCACGCCGGGGATGTCCTCCAGCAGCAGATGGCCCCGGGCCAGGATGACCAGCAGGGC
>CANQZJ010000089.1 GCA_947628315.1 uncultured Oscillospiraceae bacterium | reverse complement strand
GTCTTCACCCGGCAGCGGATGGAGGCCGCCTCCGTCTCCACGTCGAAGGCGGTGTAGTCCAGGCCCTCGCCCCTGCCCACGAACAGGGTATCCAGGAGGACATGGCCCCGGAGGGTGGCCAGCCACTCGTCGTCCCCGTTGAGGATGACCGCGCCGCCCTGCTTCACGTGGGGCAGCACCTCACACTTCGCGTGGAAAATGCCCTCCCGGCTGCCCAGGTTCTCGATGTGGGCGTCGCCGATGTTGGTGATGACGGCGATATCCGGCTCCACCAGGGCGGCCAGGCGGTCGATCTCGCCGGCGTGATCCATGCCCATCTCCACCACGCACACCTGGTGGCGGCGCTCCAGCTTCAGGAGCGTCAGAGGCACGCCCACGTCGTTGTTGTAGTTGCCCTCCGTTTTGTGGACGGTGTACCGGGCGCTGAGCACCGCGGCGATCATGTCCTTGGCGGTGGTCTTGCCCACCGAGCCCGTCACGGCGATGAACGGGATGTCAAAGCTCAGCCGGTAGTACCGGGCCAGATCCCGCAGGGCCTGGAGGGTAGAGCGCACCTTGATGTAGAATTTCCCCGGCAGATAGCTGTCCCGCTCCCGGGCGGTGAAGCAGCCCGCCGCGCCGCCCTCCAGGGCGGAGTTGATGAAGGCGTGGCCGTCGAACCGCTCCCCCTGCAGGGGGATAAACAGGCTGCCCCCGGGGGTATTACGGCTGTCGGTGGTGACCGAATCCACCGTGGCGTCCAGATCGTCAAAGCTCCCCAGCAGGGCGCCGTCCACGGCCTCCAACAGCTGGCGTACCGTCAGTTTATCCATGTCTTCTCTCTCCTAACACGCTCAACGTCCGGCCTTGCGGGCGGCCAGGGAGGCGTGGATGATGCGCTCGCACAGCTCGCCGTAGCCGATGCCCACCGCCTCGGCCTCCTGGGGTACCAGGCTGGTGGGGGTCATGCCGGGCAGGGTGTTGATCTCCAAAAACCAGGGCGTGCCGTCCTCGGTGACGATGAAGTCCGCCCGGGAGTAGACCGACAGGCCCAGGGCGTTGAACACCGTCTCGGTGGCGGCGGCCAGTTTGGCCTCCCACTCCGCCGGGATGGGCGCGGGACAGATCTCCTCCGCCGCCCCCGGCTGGTACTTGTTGGCGTAGTCGTAAAAGCCCGTCTTGGGGATGATCTCGATGGAGGGGAGCGCTTTGCCCTCCAGGATGCCCACCTGGATCTCCCGGCCGGCGATGTACTCCTCGATGACGGTGCGGCCGCCCAGGCTGACGGCCACCTTCAGCGCCTCGGCCAGCTCCGAGCGGTCGTGGGCGATGGACACGCCGATGGAGGAGCCGGAGTCCACCGGCTTCACCACGCAGGGCAGGTCAAGGGTCTCGGTCAGGGAGGCCATATTTTCCTCCGTGACGGCGACGGACTGCCACTTGGGGGTCTTCACCCCCAGGGGGGCCGCCACCCGCTTGGTCAGATCCTTGTCCATGGCGATGGCGCTGCCCAGATAGCCGGAGCCGGTATAGGGGATGCCCAGCAGGTCGAAGGCCGCCTGGACGCGGCCGTCCTCGCCGCAGGCCCCGTGGAGGGCCAGGAACACCACGTCGGCCCCCTTGCAGAGCTTCAGCACGTTGGGGCCGAACTGGCCGTCCTCCCCGCTCTCACGGGAGGCCTTCACCGCCTCCAGGTCGGGGGCGTTTTTGTCGATGGCGGACAGCTCCAGCGGGGCGGCGTACAACGCCTCTGCCGTTTTGTCGGTGCCCATGTAGAGATCCACCAGGGCGGCGTTGTGGCCCCGATCCCGCAGGGCCCTGCACACCTTGGTGCCGCTGGACAGGGACACGTTGCGCTCCGGGCTGAGGCCGCCGGCCAACACGATGATATTCATAAAAAGATACACTCCTTAACCTGCCTGTTGTGCCATTATTTTATGTGCGGCGATAAATTATATCACAAGATGGGTGCAGTGGCAAGTGTTGACAACGTATTTTCCGGGTGGTCAAAGTTTTGCGAAAAATGGAAAAGTCACCGTTGAAATCGGGGGCAAAATTCTCTATACTGTGATTGAATACATATGGAGGTGACCCTATGTCCACTTCTTCTCAACTGGTAAAAGAACTGCGCGGCGGCGCCCACGACGGCGCGCTGGCCCGGCTCTACGCCCCCGACGGGTCGGAGGCCGCCCTGTCCGCCGCCCGTGACCGTGCCGCCAGGGTAGCGGAGGGCTTTGTATCCGTCTACGGCGACCGCGACAGGGCCGCCCTGTTCTCCGGCCCCGGCCGCACCGAGATCGGCGGCAACCACACCGATCACCAGCACGGCCACGTGATGTGCGGCAGCGTGGATATGGACATCCTGGCCTGCGCCGCCCCCAACGGGACAGATGTGATCCGCATCACCTCTGAGGGCTACCCCGCCCTGGAGGTGGCCCTGGACGACCTGATCCCCAGGGAGGAGGAACAAAACACCTCCGCCGCCCTGGTGCGGGGCGTGGCCGCCAAGCTGTCTGAGATGGGACACAGGCTGGCGGGGTTCGACGCCTACGCCGTCTCCGGCGTGCCCGCCGGCTCGGGCCTGTCCTCCTCCGCCGCCTACGAGATTTTGATCGGCACCATCCTCAACTTCTACTGCTGCGGCATGACCGTCTCCCCCATCGAGATCGCCAAGGTGGGGCAGTACGCCGAGAACATCTACTTCGGCAAGCCCTGCGGTCTGATGGATCAGATGGGCAGCTCCCTGGGCGGCGCGGTGTCCATCGACTTCGCCGACCCCTCCGACCCCCAGCCCCGGAAGGTGGGGTATGACTTCGCCCGCTCCGGCCACGCCCTGTGCATCGTAGACACCGGCTCCTGCCACTCCGACCTGACCGACGACTACGCCGACATCACCCGGGAAATGGGCGCGGTGGCGGCGTTCTTCGGCCAGAAATGGCTCCGGGACGTCCCCGAGGCGGACTTCCGGGCAAACCTCCCCGCCCTGCGGGAGAAATGCGGCGACCGGGCGGTGCTCCGCGCCATGCACTACTACGCCGACGACCGGCGGGCGGTGGCCGAGGGGGAGGCCCTGGCGGGCGGCGACTTTGACCGCTTCCTGGCCCTGGTGAACGAGTCCGGCCTGTCCTCCGAGACCATGCTGCAGAACATCTGGTCTGTGGGCGATCCCGGCAGCCAGGCGGTGACCCTCTCCCTGGCGGTGGGCCGGGAACTGCTGAACGGCCGGGGTGCCATCCGCGTCCACGGCGGCGGCTTTGCCGGCACCATCCAGGCCTTCGTCCCCAACGACCTGCTGGACGCTTTCCAGTCCGGCATGGAGGCCCTGCTGGGCGCGGGCAAGTGCCATGTCCTCCACATCCGCCCCTACGGCGGCGCCGTGGTGGTGGGCGGGCCGTCCCTCAACACGCTGAACATGGGCCCCGGGCCCCGGATGAGGTGAATGAAATGGTAAACGAAGCGATCTCCAAACTGATCACATACGCCGTCCGCACCGGTCTCATCGACAAATGCGAAACCGTCTGGGCCACCAACGCCGTGTTGGAAGTCCTCAAGCTGGACAGCTACGCCGACCCCGGCGTGGAGTGGGGCGACATCGACCTGGCCGCGGTACTGGACGAGCTCACCGACGACGCGTACGCCCGGGGCGTCCTCACCGAGAACTCCGTGGTCTACCGGGATTTGTTCGATACTGCCGTCATGGGCCGGCTCACCCCCCGCCCCGCCCAGGTCATCGAAAAGTTCCTCTCCCTCTGCCGGGAGAACCCCAAAAAGGCCACCGACTGGTACTATACCTTCAGCCAGGACACCAACTACATCCGCCGGGATCGCATCGCCAGGGACGTGAAGTGGATCGCCCCCACCGAGTACGGCGATCTGGACATCACCATCAACCTGTCCAAGCCGGAGAAGGATCCCAAGGCCATCGCGGCGGCCAAGAATCTGCCCGCCTCCGCCTACCCCCGGTGCCAGCTCTGCGCCGAGAACGAGGGCTACGCCGGCCGGGTCAACCATCCCGCCCGGCAGAACCACCGGGTGGTGCCCATCACCATCAACAACTCCCCCTGGTTTCTGCAGTACTCCCCTTACGTCTACTACAACGAGCACTGCATCTGCTTCAACCGGGTGCACACCCCCATGAAGATCGACCGGGCCTGCTTCGGCAAGCTGCTGGACTTTGTGGGCCAGTTCCCCCACTACTTCGTGGGCTCCAACGCCGACCTGCCCATCGTGGGCGGCTCCATCCTGGCCCACGACCACTTCCAGGGCGGGCGGTACACCTTCGCCATGGAGAAGGCCCCCGTGGAGACCCCGGTCACCTTCCCCGGTTTTGAGGATGTGGAGGCGGGCATCGTCAAGTGGCCCATGTCGGTGATCCGCGTCACGGCGGACAGGCCGGAGCGGCTCATCGATCTGGCGGATAAGATCCTGACCGCCTGGCGGGGCTACACCGACGAGAGCGCCTTCATCCTCGCCGTGACCAACGGCGAGCCCCACAACACCATCACCCCCATCGCCCGCCGCCGGGGGGACAAGTTCGAGCTGGATCTGGTGCTGCGCAACAACATCACCACCGAAGAGCACCCCCTGGGCGTGTACCACCCCCACGCGGAGCTGCACCACATCAAGAAGGAGAACATCGGCCTCATCGAGGTAATGGGCCTGGCCGTCCTCCCCGCCCGTTTGAAGGCGGAGCTGGCCGCGGTGGCCGACGCGCTCGTCACGGGTGCCGACCTGCGCGCCAATGAGCTGACGGAAAAGCACGCCGACTGGGCGGAGGGCTTCGCCCCCAACTATGCCATCACCCGGGAGAACGCCCTGGACATCGTCCAGAAGGAGACCGGCATCGTGTTTGCCAAGGTGCTGGAGCACGCCGGCGTCTACGCCCGGAACGAGGACGGCAAGGCCGCCTTCCTGCGGTTCATCCACAGCGTGAAATGAAGGAATTCACCGTCGGGCAAAACGACGCGGGTCAGCGGCTGGATCGCTGGCTGGCCAAGACCATGCCCGTCCTCCCCGCCCCGCTGGCGCAGAAATATCTGCGCTTGAAGCGGGTGAAGCGCAACGGCAAAGCCGCCAGGGGCGACGTCCGGCTGGAAACGGGCGACGTGCTGCAAATCTATATCAACGACGAGTTCTTCGAGCGTCCCAGCAAAGAGAACGCCTTTCTGTCGGTGTTCAAGCCTGTGCTCGACATCCTCTATGAGGACGAAAACATCTTATTGGTGAACAAGCGCCCCGGCGTGGTCGTCCACCCGGACGACAGGGAGCGGATCAACACGTTGATCACCCACATCCAGGCGTACCTGTACCAGAAGAAGGAGTGGTCGCCCTATTGGGAGAACTCCTTTGCCCCGGCGCTGTGCAACCGCATCGACCGCAACACCGGCGGCATCGTCATCGCCGCCAAGACCGCCGAGGCCCTGCGGGTGATGAACCAGAAGATCCGGGATCGGGAGCTGCAAAAGCTGTATTTATGTGTCGTCCACGGCACCCCGGAGCCGCGGGAGGGGCAGCTCAAAGGGTACATCCTCAAGGACGAGGACAGGGCCCAAGTTAAAGTCTACAATAAGCCCATCCCCAACGGGCGTACAGCCATCACCCTTTACAGGACGCTGGCGGTGCGGAATGGGCTGTCCCTGGTGGAGTGCGACCTCATCACCGGCCGGACCCACCAGATCAGAGCCCAGTTCGCCGCCGCCGGCCATCCCTTGCTGGGGGACGGCAAGTACGGCCGGGAGCGGGACGACAAGATGTATGACCGCCGGTTCCAGGCGCTGTACTCCTACAAACTGAAATTCCAGTTCACCACCGACGCGGGGCCGCTCAACGGCCTCAATGGCCGGGAGTGGACGGTGGAGGACGTGGACTTTGTGGGGGAGTACTTCCCGGACTACAAAATGACGTGAAAAGGGGTCGCTCCGTCGGAGCGGCCCCTTTTCACTGTTCATCTGATTGTGGAAGCTCCATGACCTTCAAATCCGACTCCGGCGCGGAAAGGTACATTTCCTCACACTCCCGCTGGGCCTCGATCAGCGTCCGCAGCGTCTCCTCCTCCGCCCGGATGGCCTTCTCCGTGGCCCGCACCATTTTCAGGTACATCTCTTTGTAGTCCGGCATGATCCATCCCTCCGAACCCATTATAGGACAAGTCAATCCTAAAATCAATAGGACATAGGGGCATAATTTATCTGGGTGATGAATTATGTCCAGATTGAGAGAGCTTCGCAAGAAAAAAGGCTATACGCAGGTCAAAATGCAGATGCTGACCGGCATCGACCAGAGCGCCTATTCCAAGCTGGAGATTGGCAAACGGAATCTGTCCTTTGAACAGTGCAAGGTGCTGGCGGTGGTGCTGGGCACCAGCATGGATTACCTGGCGGGCCTCACTGACGACCCAAGGCCCTATCCGCAAACACAGAACAGAGAATAACGACAAAGGGCCGCTCCGATCGGAGCGGCCCTTAACTTTTGCGTCTCTCAGGCGATGGCGGTAACCTCGTAGCCCGCCTCAGCGATGGCGGCGCGGATGGCGTCGTCGGAGACGGTGGAGGCGACGGTGCCGGTCTTGCTCTCCAGATCCACGGTAGCGTTGGGATCCAGGGACTGGAGGGCCTTCTCGGCGTGCTTGCGGCAGTTCTGGCACATCATGCCCTCGATGGTGACTTTTTTCATGGTATTGACTTCTCCTTTCGGTGTTTCAACGGCGTTCCCGCCGGTTTTAACGGTGATCTCGGTGCTTTTCGCGTCGGTTTTGGCCCGCTCCGGCCGGATGCTGGGCTTGAAGAACCGCAGGCGCAGGGCGTTGCTGACCACGGTGACGGAACTCAAACTCATGGCGGCGGCGGCGTACATAGGATCCAGTTGGAAGCCGAACAGGCCGGCGGCCATGGGGATGCAGATGACGTTGTAGAAGAAGGCCCAGAACAGGTTCTGCTTCACGTTGCGGATGGTGGCCCTGGACAGCTCCACGGCGGTGACCGCGTCGGCCAGGTCGGACTTCATCAGCACGATGTCGGCGGACTCGATGGCCACGTCGGCTCCCGCGCCGATGGCGATGCCCACGTCGGCCCGGGCCAGGGCGGGCGCGTCGTTGACGCCGTCCCCCACCATGGCCACCTTCTCCCCCTTCATCTGGAGGGCGGAGATCTGCCGCTCCTTGTCGGCGGGCAGCACCTCGGCGATCACGTCGGTGAGGCCCAGCTCCTTGCCGATGGCCTCGGCGGTGCGTTTGTTGTCGCCGGTGAGCATAACGACTTTCAGGTCCAGTCTGCGGAAGCCCTCGATGGCGGCGCGGCTGGTGGCCTTGACGGTGTCGGCCACGGCGATGACCCCGATGGGCCGGCCGTCCTGGAGGAAAAACAGGGGCGTCTTGCCCTGGGCGGCCAGGTCGTCGGCCAGGGACTGGTGCTCTCCCAGCTTCACCCCGGCCCCCGCCAGCATGGCGGCGTTGCCCGCCACATAATACGCGCCCTGGATGTGCCCCCGGACGCCCTTGCCGTGGACGGCCTCGAAGCCCTCCACCGGGCACAGGGGGATGCCCCGGGCGTTTGCCTCCTCCACCACGGCGGCCCCCAGGGGATGCTCGGAGGGCTTCTCCAGGGAGGCGGCCACGCACAGCAGCTCCTCGGCGGAGGTGCCGTTCAGGGGGTACACGTCGGTGACTCTGGGCTTGCCCTCGGTGACGGTGCCCGTCTTGTCCAGCACCACCGCGGTCACGGAGCGGAGCCGCTCCAGGCCCTCGGCGGACTTGACCAGGATGCCGTACTCGGCCCCCTTGCCGGTGCCCACCATGATGGCCACGGGGGTGGCGAGGCCGAGGGCGCAGGGGCAGGAGATGACCAGCACCGCCACGCCGGAGGTCAGGGCCCGCTCCACCGAGCCGGTGAGGATCATCCACACGATGGCGGTGACGGCGGCGATGCAGATCACCGCCGGGACGAACACCCCGGCCACCTTGTCCGCCAGCTTGGCGATGGGGGCCTTGGAGGAGGCGGCCTCGTCCACCAGGCGGATCATCTGGGCCAGGGTGGTGTC
>CANQZJ010000088.1 GCA_947628315.1 uncultured Oscillospiraceae bacterium | reverse complement strand
GGCCGATATAGGTGATCTGCACCTCTTCCATGGGCGATCCCTCCAAAATTTGATCCACCGCATCATATCACAGCGGGGCGATGCTGTCAAACCTTTTGTCCCTCCGGTGGCGGGCGCGGAATACATCAAAAATATATTTGCAAAAATCACCATAACGTGCTATGATTATCAGGATAAACAGACCGCCTCCGCGGCCGAGAGATTTGGAGGTTTTTCCCGCTATGAACGACTATGTCATCATCACCGATTCATCCGCCGATCTGCCCGACTCCATGGTCAAGGAGCTGGGAGTGGAGGTTCTTCCCCTGGCCTTCACCATCGACGGCAAGACCTACCTCAACTACCCCGACAACCGGGAGATGACCCCTGACGAGCTGACCCGCCGGCAGAAGGCGGGCTCCATGGCCACCACCAACGCCGTCAACGTGGGCCAGGCCACCGAGGCCTTCGAGCCCTTCCTGAAGGCCGGCAGGGACGTGCTGGTGCTGGGCTTCTCCTCCGGCCTGTCCACCACCTGCAACTCCTATCTGATCGCGGCGGAGGCCCTGCGGGAGCAGTACCCCGGCCGGAAGCTCTTTGTGGTGGACACCCTCTGCGCCTCCATGGGCCAGGGCCTGCTGGTCTACCTGGCCGCGAAGGAGAAAGCCGCCGGCAAGTCCATCGAGGAGGTTCGGGACTGGGCGGAGGAATCCAAGCTCCACCTGTGCCACTGGTTCACCGTCAACGACCTGTTTTTCCTGAAGAAGGGCGGCCGGGTGTCTGCCGCCACTGCCGTGGTGGGCACCATGCTCCAGATCAAGCCCATCCTCCACGTGGACGACGAGGGCCACCTCATCAAGGTGACCACCGCCCGGGGCCGCAAGGCGTCCATCAAGGGCCTGGCCGACAAGATGGAGGAGCTGGCCGATCCCGACCCCGCCGGCCAGGTGGTATTTATCAGCCACACCGACTCCTATGAGGAGGCGGAGCAGCTGGCTGCCGACGTGAAGGCCCGCTTCGGCGTCAAGGAGGTCGTCATCAACCACATCGGCCCGGTTATCGCCGCCCACACCGGCCCCGGCTGCATGGCCCTGTTCTTCCTGGGTAAGCACCGCTGAACCGCCACAGAAAAATACGTTGTTGAAGGAGGAATCCACCGTGAAGTCCCTGAGAGCGAATATCGGATATATCATCCTCTGCCTTGTGGAACTGGCCATCGGCGTCATCCTGCTGATCGACCCGGATCGCTTTACAAAAACGGTGCTGTTTATCGTGGGCGCGGTGCTGCTGGCGGCCGGCGTGGTCTGCGTCGTCCGCTACTTCATCTCCTCCCCCGAGCGGGCCGCCGCAGAGAAGGATCTGGCCATCGGCCTGCTGTGCCTCATCGCCGGCGCCCTGTTCGTGTTCCGCAACAGCCTGTTCCCCTCCCTCACCCACATCTACGGTATCGCATTGCTCATTGTGGGCGTGGTCAAGTTCCAGCAGGGCATCGACCGCCTCCGCTTCCACATGCCCTACTGGTATCTCACGGTGATCAACGCCCTGATCGCCCTGGTCATCAGCGTGCTGATCCTGGTGGATCCCTTCAAGGCCATGGAGGTGCTGTGGCGCATCGTGGCCATCGGCCTGATCGTGGAGGCCGTTCTGGATCTGGCCGCCATCATCACCGCCATCCGCAGCGGCCGGCCCGCGCCTGACGCCGCGCCTGCCGAGGAGGTCTCCGCGCAGGAGCCGGCCCCCGCCGCTCCTGTCAGCGAAGATCCCGCCCCCTACACCCCGGAGAACACCAGGCCCTCCGATCCGGGCGCGAACCAGTGATCAAACGCAGCACAAAGCCCCGCCGGGATTCGGCGGGGCTTTCCTTATAACAGCTTGAAATGACGCAGGGCCTCGCACACACCGTCCTCCAGCACCGGCGGGGCAACGTAATCCGCCATGGCCTTGACGCGCTCCACCCCGTTGCCCATGGCCACGCTGAGGCCCGCCAGGGACATCAGCACATCGTCGTTCTCGCCGTCGCCAAAGGCCATGATCTCCTCCCGCTTCAGGCCGAAGCGCTCCATGGTGGCCCGCATGCCGTCTGCCTTGCGGTCGTCCCTGGGGAGGATATCCAGCCCCTCCGGGTGCCAGCGGGTGGAGTCGCAGTGGGGCATGACCGGCAGAAACAGATGCTCCTCGCTCTCGTCGATCAGCGGCACGAACTGGTAGATGTCCCGCTCCAGCATCCACTCCGGCTCCGCGATCGGATAGATTTTGGTATGGAGGTGCTGAAAGACCCGCTCCACCCGCGGCGTGACCTGATTGACGCGGCTGGCGCCGTTGGTCATCATCAGCACCGCCACCTGGGGGTTCTCGCGGAGCACCCGGACGGCGCTCTCGAGATCCTCCCGGCAGATGGGCACGTCCCGGTAGATCCCGTTGTCATCGAAGCAGCAGTGGCCGTTGAGCGTGACATAGGCGTCGAACGCTACGTCCCGGAGCATCCCCGTGCTGTTCAAGTCCTGGATCGCCCGGCCGGTGCAGATAAAGATTTTGACGCCCTTCTCCCGCAGCGCCAGCAGATCGTCCCGCACCGGGTCGGAGATGGTCTCCACGTGGGCGGGCACCAGGGTGCCGTCAATATCAAAAAAGATGCCTTTGATCATGGAATACGCTCATTCTCCCGCTTTGTATTTCTCGGCGGAGCCCAGCAGCTCCTCCGCCCCGCTCAGCATGGTCTCGGTGACCGCGCCGCCGCTGAGGCGTGCCAGCTCCTCTTTCCGCCGACTACGCTCCAGCCGGGTCACCCGGGTATAGGTGCGGCCGTCCCGCTCCCCCTTCTCCACGGAAAAGTGGACGTCCCCCATGGCGGCGATCTGGGGCAGATGGGTCACGCACAACACCTGCCTGCCCCGGGACACCTGATAGAGCTTCCGGGCCACCTTCATGGCCGCCCGGCCGGACACGCCGGCGTCCACCTCGTCAAAGATGAGGGTGGAAACCTCCTCGTTCTCCGCCAGCACGTTTTTCAGCGCCAGCATGATCCGGGACAGCTCGCCGCCGGAGGCGATCTTATTGATCGGCTTCAAGTCCTCCCCCACGTTGGCGGACATGAGGAACCGCACCGTGTCCATGCCGGTGGCGTCCATGCCGTCGGGGGCGTCCTTGGGCGCAAACTCCACCTCAAAGCGCACCTTTGGCATATCCAGCTCGGTCAGTTCGGACTGGATCCGCGCCGCCAGGGTCTTGGCGGCCTTTTTGCGGTCGTCGGAGAGCTTCCGGCCCTCCGCCCCTGCCCGCTCCAGCGCGGCGGCCAGTTCCTGTTCCAGTTTGGCGGTGCGTTCCTCGGAAAACTGGATGGCGTCCAGCTCGGTCTTACACTTCGCCAGATAGTCCAGCATCTCCCCGACGGTGCCGCCGTATTTCTTTTTCAGCCGGTAGAGGCGATCCAGCCGTGCCTCCACCTCGTCCAGCTCGCCGGGATAGAAGTCGAAAGCGCTTCGGGCGTCCCGCACCCGCTCCGCCAGGTCGTCCAGGTCGCAGCGAAGCTGTGTGGCGGTCTCCGCCAGCGCCTTTAAATCGGCGCTGTGCTTTCCGCCGGAGGTCAGATGGCCCTCCGCCTCCATCAGCAGGGACAGGGCGCCGTCGCCCTCCTCCCCGCCGGTGAGGGCCGCCCAGGCGCCCTCCACAGCGGAGGTGAGGCGCTCCGCATTTTGGAGCACCTCCCGGCGGTCGGTCAGTTCCCCGTCCTCGCCCTCCCGGAGGTTTGCCGCCTCAAGCTCGTCGATCTGATAGGTCAGCGTGTCGATCCGCCGGGCCTTCTCCGCGTCGTCCATCTGGATGGCGGAGAGGGTCTTGCGGATATCCTTGACCTTATCGTACGCGGCGGAAAAGGCGGCCTTCTGCCCCTCCGTCCCACCGAAGCTGTCCAGATAGTCCAGGTGGCAGTCCTCGTCCAGCAGCTGCTGCCCGTCGTGCTGGCCGTGGATGTTCAGCAGCCGCACCCCCAGCTCCCGGAGCTGGCCCACCAGCAGGGGCACGCCGTTCACCCGGCAGAGGTTCCTGCCGTCCCCCTGGATGACCCGCTCCAGCAGCAGCTCGCCGTTTTCGTCGGGGGAAATGCCGTTGTCGTCGAACCAGGAGATGGGCGGCAGATCCCTGAACACCGCCGTCACCCGGGCGGACTTGGCCCCGGTGCGGATCAGATCCCGGCTGGTGCGCTCCCCCATGATGGCGCCGATGGCGTCGATGACGATGGATTTGCCCGCGCCGGTCTCGCCGGTGAGGACGTTGAAGCCCCTGTCAAAGGAGATGTCCGCCCGGTCGATGACCGCGATATTCTCAATGTGCAACAGGGACAGCATTTCTCCTCACCCTCGATCCAGCAGGTCGGCGATCTCCTGGCAAAGCCGCTCCGCGGCCTGATTGGTGCGCATGATGAGCAGCACGGTGTCGTCTCCGGCCAGGGAGCCCACCAGCCCCTCCAGCCCCATGCCGTCCAGCGCGGCGGCGGCGGCAGGCGCCAGCCCCGGCATGGTCTTGACCACCACCAGGTTCTGGGCGCTGTCGCAGGAGGTGACGCCCTCCTTGAAGATGCTCTTCATCCGCCCGGCGGCGGCCTTCCGCACGGGTACGGCGCCGGAGGCCACATAGCGGTAGTGGCCGTCCTCCGCCGGCTGCTTCACCAGGTTCAGCTCCTTGATGTCCCGGGAAATCGTTGCCTGGGTGGCGTGGATGCCGGTCTTTTTCAGCAGCGTCAGCATCTGCACCTGGGTCTCCACGTCCTGCGAACCGATGATCCGCAGGATCTCCTTTTGCCGATTGGCCTTCATGCTCTCACACCTTCCCCAGTTTTTGATTGATGCGCTCATAGAAGCTCCGCCCGGTGAGCTTCACCAGCCGGGTGGCCATCTGAGAGCGTCGGCACTCCACCCAGTCGCCGGGCTGGATGCGGAACGCCCTCCCTCCGTCTACCGAAAGGTAGGCGGATTTTTTGCCGCTGGAGGTCATACGCACCCCCACCACCCGATCCCTGTTGAGGACAAAGGGTTTGGCGTGGAGAGAGTGGGCGCAGATGGGCGAGACGATGATGTTCTCCGCGGTGGGCTCCACGATGGGGCCGCCCGCCGCCATGGAATAGGCGGTGGAGCCGGTGGGCGTGGCGATCACGACACCGTCTCCGGAGAAGGCGGAGATGGTCGCCCGGTCGCCGGTGACCTCCAGGTCGAGGATCCGGGCCACCGCGCCCTTGGTGATGACCGCGTCGTTGAGGGCCGTCTCAGAGAAGACCTGCTTTCCCTCCCGGCGGACGATCACATCCAGCATCATCCGCCGCTCAATGCCGTATTTGCCGCTGGCCAGCCGGGACAGAAGGGACAGCTCCCCCTGCTCCAGCTCCGCCATGAAGCCCACGCTGCCCATATTCACCCCCAGCACGGGGATGCCCCGGGTATTTGCCTCCCCGGCGGCGTGGAGAATGGTGCCGTCGCCGCCGAAGCACACCAGGAGATCGGCGTGATCCAGCGCCTGCTCCGGCGGGACGAGATTGGCCTCCGCAGGAAGCTCCATGTGGCTGTTCTCATCCAGTTCAAAGGGCAGGCAGATCACCGTCTGGACGCCGCTTTCCTCCAGAATGCCCCGGGCGGCCATCGCCGCCTTCAGTCCCCGATCCCGATACGGGTTTGGGCTGAGCACTACTTTCATGTCGATCCCTCCAATGCCGCGTGGGAGCGTTCTACCAATTCTTTCAGGTCAACGGGAACATTTTCTTTCAGGTCAACGGGAACATTGCCCTCCCCGCCGGCCACTAAAAAGCCCAGGTATTCAATGTTTCCCTCTGGCCCACGAATAGGTGAAAAGTCAATACCCTTTACAGCAAAATTTGATTTCTCCGCGTTCTGCACGAAATGCTCCAGCACCTCCAGGTGGACGGCGGGATCCCGGACGACCCCCTTCTTGCCCACCTTGTCCTTCCCCGCCTCAAACTGAGGCTTGATGAGGGCGGCCACCTGCCCTCCCTCTTTCAGGAGAGGCCGCAGCGCGGGCAGGATCAGTCCCAGAGAGATAAACGATACGTCGATGGAGGCGAAGTCCAGCGGTTCCGGGATCTGCTCCGTGGTGAGGTACCGGGCATTGGTGCGCTCCAGGCACACCACTCTTGGATCCTCCCGGAGAGACCAGGCCAGTTGTCCGTAGCCCACGTCCACGGCGTAGACCCGCGCAGCGCCGTTTTGCAGCATACAGTCGGTGAAACCGCCGGTGGAGGCCCCGATGTCCGCCGCCACCTTGCCCTCCAGCGTGATGGGAAAGCACTTCATGGCCTTTTCCAGCTTCAGCCCGCCCCGGCTCACATACCGAAGGGACTGGCCCCGGATCTCGATGGGCGCGTCCCCGTCCAGGGTCATGCCGGCCTTGTCGCACCGGCGCTCGCCGGAATACACCTGCCCCGCCATGATGATGGCCTGGGCCTTCTGGCGGCTCTCCACAAGCCCCCGCTCCACCAGGAGCACGTCCACCCGCTTTTTAGCCATGGGAGACCACCTCCACGGCTTTTTTCGCGATGGACACCCCGTCGATGCCGCACAGCTGCCGCAGCTCCGCCACGGTGCCGTGCTGGACGAACCGGTCCCCCAAATTAACCAGTGTGACAGATACCCCGGCCATGCTCCGCAGAGCCAGCTCGGAGGCGATACGGCGGCCGACGCAGCCGGCGTCCACGCACTCCTCCGCCACAATAAGCCGTCCTGTGCGCTTGACGCAGTCCACCACGGCGTCCATGTCCAGCGGAGCGATGCTGTTCAGCTTCAGGATCTGCGCGGAGACGCCCTTCTCCTCCAGCAGGCGGGCGGCCTCCAACACCTCGTTGACCATGGTGCCATAGGCTACAACGGTCACGTCCGCCCCATCCCGGAGGGCGGACGCGCCCTCGACGCCGGAATTTCCCGTGTACGCGCCCTCGCCGCCGCGGGGATAGCGCACCGCCACCGGGCCGCGGCACCTGGCAACGGCGTACCGCAGCATGGCGCGCAGTTCCTCAAAGCTGGCGGGGCAGTAGATCTTCATGCCGGGGACGGAGCTTAAGTAGGCCACGTCGAACACACCGTGGTGGGTCTCACCGTCCTCCCCCACCAGCCCGGCGCGATCTACGCCGAAGACCACGTGGAGGTTCTGGATCGCCACATCGTGGATCAGCATGTCATAGGAGCGCTGCAAAAACGTGGAGTAGATGGCCGCCACGGGGACGATCCGCTGCTTTGCCATACCGGCGGCCATCGCCGCGGCGTGGCCCTCGGCGATGCCCACGTCAAAGAATCGGTCTGGGCAGCGCTTGGCAAATTCGGTGAGGCCCACCCCGTCCGGCATGGCGGCGGTGATGGCGCACACGTCCTCCCGCTCCGAGGCGATCTGGCACATGGTCTCACCAAATACGGAAGAAAAGGTGGGACTTCCATTGAGCTCCACCGGGGAGCCGTCCTCCACATGGAAGGGGCTGACCCCGTGGAACCGGTCGGGTTCCTGTTCCGCCGGCGGGTAGCCCTTCCCCTTTACCGTCTTGATGTGGAGCAGAACGGGGCCGTTCAGCTCCCTGGCATATTTCAGCAGCCGGGTGAGATAGGCCACGTCGTGGCCGTCCACCGGGCCCAGATAGGTAAAGCCCATGTCCTCGAACATACTGCAGTGGAGCACGGCGCTCTTGATGGCCTGCTTCACCTTGTGGGTGAAACGGTACAGCCCGCGGCCCACGGGGTTGCCCAGGGTGATCCGGCGGTAGAACTTCTTGAACCGAAGATACTGGGGCTTCAGTCGCTGCCGCGCCAGGGCGCTGGCCACGCCGCCCACGCTCTTGGTGATGGACATGCCGTTGTCGTTGAGGATGACGATGATCTGCTCCCCGCTCTGCCCCGCGTCGGACAGGCCCTCATAGGACAGGCCGCCGGTCATGGCGCCGTCGCCGATCAGGGCGAGAACGCTGTAGTTCTCCCGGTTTTGCGTGCGGGCCCGGGCCATCCCCAGCGCCACGGAGACGGAGTTGGACGCGTGGCCCGCGATAAAGGCGTCCGCCCGGTGCTCCTTGGGCTTGGGGTAGCCGGACAG
>CANQZJ010000087.1 GCA_947628315.1 uncultured Oscillospiraceae bacterium | reverse complement strand
CCTTTTTCGGCGCGGAATAAGAACAGGGGGGAGAAGCTGTGGAGGAACGCCTGCAAAAACTGATGTCCGCCGCGGGGATCTGCTCCCGGCGGGCGGCGGAGGAATATCTGGCCGCCGGCCGGGTGACGGTGAACGGCGTCGCCGCCTCGGTGGGCGGCAAGGCCGATCTCTCCCGGGATCGGGTGGAGGTGGACGGCGTGCCGCTGTCCGCCCCCGCCGCCCATACATATATCATGCTGTATAAGCCAAGGGGCTATGTGACCACGCTCTCCGACGAGAAGGGCCGAAAGGTGGTCACCGACCTGCTGGAAGGCCTGTCCGCCCGCGTCTGGCCGGTGGGGCGGCTGGACATGGACTCGGAGGGACTGTTGCTCCTCACCGACGACGGGGAGCTGACCAACCGGCTCACCCATCCGTCCCACGGGGTGGAGAAGGAGTACATCGTCTGGGTGAGGGGAGAGGTGGAGCCCGCCTCGGAGACCCTTCTCGCCATGGATGAGCTGGAGGGGGAGGCCATACGCCGTCCCGCCGTCAGCGTCATCCGCGCTGAGAACGGCGGCGGGTGCCTGTCCATCACCATCCACGAGGGCAGGAACCGTCAGGTGCGCCGGATGTGCGCCGCCGCCGGTCTGTCCGTCACCCGGCTGAAACGGGTGCGGGAGGGCAGGCTGGCGCTGGGCCGCCTCAAACCCGGCCAGTGGCGGCGCCTGACGGAGAAGGAGATCAGGCTTCTCCGGGAATGACTTGCAAGAGAATGCAAATTTTCTTGCAAAACCTCTTGCAATTTTCCCTGCAAAATAGTAGAATACTGTGTTGGCGGGAGCCGTTTGGCTTCCGCTTTACACTGAAAGAAAGAACGGAGTGGAGCGCATGAGCCGTGACATTCTCGCCACCATCCAGAGCCAGATGGACACCTTTTCCAAGAGCCAGAAGCGCATCGGACGCTTCATCCTGGACAACTATGACAAGGCCGCCTTTATGACTGCCGCCAAGCTGGGCCAGACCGTCAAGACCAGTGAATCCACTGTGGTGCGCTTCGCCGCCGAGCTGGGGTTCGACGGATATCCCGCCATGCAGAAGGCCCTCCAGGAGCTGATCCGGGGCAAGCTGACCACCGTGCAGCGCATCGAGGTGTCCTATGACCGGCTGGGCACCCAGGACGTGCCGGAGAAGGTGATCCAGTCCGACATCGAGAAGCTCCGCATGTCGCTGGCCGAGTTGGATCGAGAGGACTTTACCGCCGCGGTGGACGCCATCGTCAAGGCGAGGCGCATCTACATTCTGGGCGTGCGCTCCTCCGCCGCCCTGTCGGACTTTGTGTCCTTCTACTTCAAGCTGATCTTTGACAACGTGTGGCAGGTGCAGACCTCTCTCGCCAGCGAGATGTTCGAGCAGATGCTCCGGGTGGGCCCAGACGACGTGGTCATCGGCATCAGCTTCCCCCGGTACTCCACCCGGTGCGTCCGCGCCATGGAGTTCGCCCGGGATCAGGGCGCCACGGTGATCGCCATCACCGACAGCAAGCTGTCCCCGCTGTACGACACCTCTGACTACCGTCTGCTGGCCAAGAGCGACATGGCCTCCTTCGTTGACTCGCTGGTGGCGCCGCTGTCCATCATCAACGCGCTGATCGTGGCCGTGGGCCGCAAGAAGTCCGGCGACGTGACCGCCACCTTTGAGAAGCTGGAGCGCATCTGGGACGAGTATCAGGTGTACGAAAAGGTGGAGTACACCGACCAGTGAGCGCGGATATCATGATCGCCGGTGCGGGCGCCGCGGGCATGATGGCGGCTATCACCGCCGCCAGAGCCGGGGCGTCCGTGCTGCTGCTGGAGCCCAACGGGAAGGTGGGCCGCAAGCTGTACATCACCGGAAAGGGCCGGTGCAATGTCACCAACCACTGCACCGTGGAGGAGGCGCTGGCCTCCACCCCCCGGAACGGGCGGTTCCTGTACAGCGCCATGAGCCGGTTTACCCCCGCCGACACGGAGCAATTTTTCACCGGTCTGGGCGTGCCGCTGAAGGTGGAACGGGGGAACCGGGTGTTTCCTCAGTCCGACAAGGCCGCCGACATCGTGGACGCGCTGTTCTATGAGCTGAAACGGCTGAGGGTGGAGCTCCGCCATGACCGGGTGACCGGCCTGTCGCGGAACTCCTCCGGTACACTGGATATTTCCACAGAGAGCAGCGAAGTTATCAGAGATTGTAAAGCACTTATCCTTGCCACCGGCGGGGCGTCCTATCCGCTCACCGGCTCCACTGGAGACGGGTACAGACTGGCGCAGAGCCTGGGTCATACCATTGTCTCACCTGTGCCATCGCTTGTGCCGTTGGAGTCCCCTGACCCCTGCTGTGCCAAAATGCAGGGTCTGTCCCTGAAAAACGTAGCCCTCAAGGTGAAGAACCAGAAGGGGAAAGTGGTCTATCATGAGCAGGGCGAGCTGCTGTTTACCCACTTCGGCCTGTCCGGGCCGCTGATCTTGAGCGCCAGCGCTCATATGCGGGACTTTGGCAAAGACAGCTACACCTGCGTCATCGACCTGAAACCCGCCCTGGACGAGCAGACGCTTGACGCCCGCCTGGTGCGGGAGCTGACCGCCGGGGCCAACAGGGACATGGCGAATCTGCTTGGGGCGCTGGCGCCCCGGCTGCTGATCCCGGTGCTACTGGAGCGGGCGGGCATCCCATCAGAAAAAAAGGCCCACGACGTCACCCGCGAGGAGCGCCGCCGGCTGCTGGAGCTATTCAAGGCATTCACGGTGGCGATCTCCGGTCCCCGGCCCATCGAGGAGGCCATTATCACCTCCGGCGGCGTGAAGGTGTCGGAGGTGGATCCAAAGACCATGATGTCCAGGCTGGCGCCCGGCCTGTTTTTCGCCGGGGAGCTGTTGGACGTAGACGCCTACACCGGCGGCTTCAACCTCCAGATCGCCTGGGCCACCGGCCACGCGGCGGGGGAGAGCGCCGCGGCCTATATCAAGTAAATGGAGCGGATGGATTTGAGTCGATTTAAAAGCATCGCCATAGACGGCCCCTCCGGGGCGGGCAAGTCCACCCTGGCAAAGCGGCTGGCAAAGGAGCTGGGGTTCCACTATGTGGACACCGGGGCTATCTACCGCACCGTGGCCCTGGCCGCGTTGAGAGAGGGATTTGATCCCTCGGACAGCGCCCGCGTGGAGGCGCTTTTGCCCGCCATCAGCGTGACGCTGGACTATGACGCCGACGGCCTCCAGCATATGTACCTGAACGGGGAAGACGTGACCCAGGCCATTCGGCAGAACGAGGTATCCGCGGGGGCGTCCAAGGTGGCGGCCATCCCCGCTGTGCGGGCCTTTCTGCTGGACACCCAGCGGAGCCTGGCCAAGTCTCAAAACGTCATCATGGACGGCCGGGACATCGGCACTGTGGTGCTGCCCGACGCCGACGTGAAGATCTTCCTCACCGCCGCCCCGGAGGCACGGGCCCACCGACGCTGTCTGGAGCTGCTGGAGCGGGGCCAACCCGCTGACGAGGCGCAGATCCTGAAGGAAGTGCTGGAGCGGGATCACCGGGACGCCAACCGCGCTGTGGCCCCGCTGAAACAGGCGGAGGACGCCGTGCTGGCGGACACCACCGAGCTGGACTTTGAGGGCAGCTTCCGGCTGCTGCGCGGGATCATCACCCATCGCCTGGGAGGGATGAAGGATGAATAAGCTGTACTCGTTCCTCTACGTCTTTGTGTGGCTGTTCATGAAAATTTTCCACCCCTGGCGGGCGGCTGGCGTCGAAAATATCCCGGAGGGCGCGGCGGTCATCTGCGGCAACCACACCACCGCCGGAGATCCACTCTATGTGGTGTGCGCCGTGGGCCGAAAACGGCAGCTGCACCCCATGGCAAAGGAAGAGATCATGAAGTGGCCGGTGATCGGCTGGATCCTGAAAAAAGCCGGCATCATCGGCGTCAAGCGGGGCGCCGCCGATGTGGAGGCGGTAAAGAGCTCCCTTCAAGTGCTGAAAAACGGCGAACGTCTGCTGATCTTCCCCGAGGGCACACGGGTGAGGGACGGGATGACCTCCGAGGCCCACACCGGGGCGGCGCTGTTCGCCACCCGCACCGGAGCGCCGCTGGTGCCGGTGTACATCACCCCCGAGAAGCGGATCTTCCGCAAGACCGACGTCATCTTCGGTCAGCCCTACCACCCTGAGTTTGAGGGCAGAAAGCCCACCGCCAACGAGCTGCAGGCCATCGCCGACGACCTGATGGAACGCATCCGCGCCCTGGGCGAGGCGGCGAAATGAAGGTTGTACTGGCAAAGAGCGCCGGCTTCTGCTACGGCGTCCGCCGCGCGGTGGAACTGGCGGAGGCGGAGGCCGCCCGGGGCCCGGTGTACCTGCTGGGACACCTCACCCACAACGAGCAGGTGATCCGCCGGCTGGAGGGGATGGGCGCCGTCACCATCGAAACGACGGAGGACGCCCCGGAGGGGAGCGCCGTCTTGATCCGCGCCCACGGCGAGGCGGACAGCGTCTATGAGCGCCTGACGGCGCGGGGCTGCCGGATCGTCGACGCCACCTGTCCCAACGTGACCCGCATCCACGACATCGTCCGGGACGCGGAGGCGCGGGGACGTGTCCCCGTGGTCATCGGGGAGGGTTCGCACCCGGAGATCGTCGCCATTCTGGGCTGTACCAAGTCCGGACTGGTGGCGTCAAACTGGGCGGAACTGTCCTCAATACTTGAAAAAAGTCCGGATTTAAGGGAAAAACCGCTGACTTTTGTGTCTCAAACCACGGCAATTCGGGATGACTGGGAAAAAATCGTGGAAAACACAAAAAAAGTGTGTACAAACGCGGAATTTTTTGATACAATATGCGGTGCTACGTCCAAGCGACAAAAGGAAGCCCAGGAAATGGCCGGCCGGTGCGACGGGATCATCGTCATTGGAGACCGGAGGAGCTCCAACACCAGGAGGCTCGCCCAGCTCTGCGCCCAGCGGTGTCCGCTGACGGTGCAGATTGAGGGCGTCGAAGGCCTTGACCGGGAACAATTTCAAAGGGTTTGTACGCTTGGAATCACTGCCGGCGCGTCCACGCCGGAGTGGATCATAAAGGAGGTCTATAACAAAATGAGCGACGAAATCATGGAGATCGAACAGTCCTTCGCGGACATGCTGGAGGAGTCGATCAAACCTATCAATACGGGGGATAAGGTCACTGGGACTGTGATTGCCATCACGCCCACCGAAGTGCAGGTCGATCTGACCGGCACCAAGTTCACCGCTTCCATTCCTCTGTCCGAGCTGAGCGACGATCCCGACGTCAAGCCCGAGGACATCGTCAAGGTGGGTGACACCATTGAGGCCCAGGTAGTCCTGTACAGCGACCGGGACTGCGAGATCCGTCTGTCCAAGAAGCGCCTGGAGGCCAACAAGAACTGGGAGACCGTTGAGAACGCCGTGGAGTCCAAGGAAGTTCTCGAGGGCGTCATCACCGAGGTCAACAAGGGCGGCCTGGTGGCCAACGTCAAGGGCATCCGGGTGTTCATCCCCGCGTCCCAGTCCGGCAAGCCCCGCGGCGCCGATCTGGAGGACATGCTGAAGACCAAGGTTCAGCTCCGCATCACCGAGGTCAACCGCGCCCGCCGCCGCGTGGTGGGCTCCATCCGCGCCGTGGCCTCCGAGGCCCGTGCCGCCGCCGCTGCCGAGGTTTGGAACAACATCGAGAACGGCAAGCGCTATCAGGGCACCGTCAAGAGCCTGACCTCTTACGGCGCGTTCGTGGACATCGGCGGCGTGGACGGCATGGTTCACATCTCCGAGCTGTCCTGGTCCCGCATCAAGAACCCCGCCGAGGTCGTCTCCGTGGGCGATCCCGTTGAGGTGTATGTCATCTCCTTCGACCCCGAGAAGAAGAAAATCTCTCTGGGCATGAAGGATCACAGCCAGGATCCCTGGACGGTGTTCACCTCCAAGTATCAGGTGGGCGACGTGGCCCCCGTCCGCATCGTCAAGCTGATGACCTTCGGCGCCTTCGCCGAGATCGTCCCCGGCGTGGACGGCCTGATCCACATCTCCCAGCTGGCCGACCACCGTGTGGAGAAGCCCGCTGACGCCGTCACCGAGGGCGAGACCGTGGACGCCAAGATCATCGCCATCGACAACGACAACAAGAAGGTGTCCCTGTCCATCCGCGCTCTGCTGGCTCCCGCCGCCAAGGCTGTCGAAGAGGCCGCCGAGGCCGTGGAGGAGACCGTTGAAGAGGCCGCTCCCGCCGTCGAGGAGGCCGTGGCCGAGGTCGAGAAGGCCGTCGAGGACGCCGAATAATTCCGTCTGACACATAAAAAAGCTGCCGCTGAGTTCAGCGGCAGCTTTTTTGTGCGCTCAAAACATCCGGACGATAAACTCCAGAAACGCGGCGACCCACCGGGGCGCAACGGCGTAGATGGTCTGGACGGCCGCCTCCCTGTCTCCGGGGGACAGAGGGGTGAAAAAGGCGGCTCCCTTGCCGGATACCTCGTCGCCGATCTCCAGCACGCCTCCATAGACCATGCCGCCGATGGCGACCTTTGATCCGATCGCCAAACCACCCGCCGAATAAACTCCGGCGCTGATGCCGCCAAAGGTCAGATAACCCGCGGCGAAACCGCCGATGGAGATGATACCGAGGGCAAACCCGCCCAAAGCCAGGGCGCCGACGCCGAGACCGCCCAGGGCGAACAGCAGGCCCAGGGCGACGCCGCCCAGGGAAAACACGCCCACGGCCACCCCGCCGATGGACACAACTCCCACGGAGATGTTGCCGATGGCGATGATGCCCCGGGCCAGTCTTGGGCCCAGCCCGCCAAAGTGGACGTGGATCAAAGGCACGCCGCAGACTGTGGTCTTGCTCTTGTACTCGTACTCACCGGCGTAATAGTTGTGAACTTCTGCCTGGGGCAGGGGCGCGCCGCCGTCTTTGCCCAGGATCAGATAATCGAGGGATACGTTAAAATAGCCTGCCAGCGCGGTGAGGTTGTCCATGTCTGGCCGGGAGGTGCCGGCCTCCCATTTTTGCACCGCCTGCCGGGTGACGCCGACCAGATCGGCCAGCGCCTCCTGGGACAGACCTGCCTGACGGCGGAGCTCATACAGTCGATTGGGAAAGTCCATTGTGATGCCTCCTTCTCGGAATTGTCCGGCGCCTTTGGACGTTCTCATCATAGCAAAGAATGGCGGACAGCGCAACCAACCTCACCATTCAATTTGACAACCGCTGGTTGCGCTCCGCCGATTTGACAGGAAAACGCCCCGCATCGGTCGGATACGGGGCGTTTCATGCGCAGATCGGCGATCAGCGCTTTGTCACTTTGTTCTTCAGCAGGGCAGCGGCCTTTTTCGCGGATTCAGCGGCCTGCATGATGTGCTCGCTGTTGACCTTATAGCCCTCCTGGGGCTTCAGGTCGGCATAGCGGCTGCGGAACCGGCGGCTGTGTTCCTCCAGCATACTGATGGCGGAACGGTAGGCGGTCTGGAGGGCCTCGGTGCCGTCGTCGATCTTGTCGCCCAGCTCAGCCTTGGCAAGGGAGAGCTGCACTTCCATCTCCTGGCCCAGCACGGTGACCTTCTTCACCAGCTTGGACACCAGCGCCAGGTGGTGGATCGTGAGGGTGGCGTCCACGACAAACAGGACGAAAATCGCCGTCGCCAGAGGGTAGTAGTAATAATAGGGGATCTTGAGGTAGAGCCCGTACACAAACGGATGAATCCAGAAGATGACCACATAGGACAGCAGGCCCCACACCAGCGCCACCCAGAGGCATACGCGGCCCTTGATATTGAACTTATACATGGAGTAGTCCCAGTATTTCACGTGGGTGGTGGTCTCCAGCACCCAGGCCACCAGGTACTCCCAGGAGGTCATCACCACCACGGACACGATGTAGAACAGGAACAGGTTGCTTTTCAGCGGGGTGAAGAACAGCAGCATCAACACCACGCCGCCGCCGTAGATGGGGCATACGGGGCCGTAGAGGAAGCCGCGGGGCACCAGCCGGTGCTCCTTGATGGAGCAGTAACAGGTCTCCATCACCCAGCCCAGGAAGGAGTACAGGGCGAAGAACAGGAACAGCTCCACAAGGGGGAAGTCCATAATGGTGAC
>CANQZJ010000086.1 GCA_947628315.1 uncultured Oscillospiraceae bacterium | reverse complement strand
CGTTCCGGAAACCGCTCCGGCGGAAGGAATTCCCGCCGTCTCCGGGCCGGCGTAGTGGATCAGCTCCTCGCCGGACAATGCGGCGGCCTGGGCGGCCATCCGCTCCGCCGGAGACAGCTCATCCCGGGCGGGGAGGGCGCTCTCAGGCCGGGCGAGGGGCGAACGCTCCGCCGCCGGCTCTCCGTCGGCCCTCGCCGCGCGCTCCACCGCAGAGGGGCTCACCGGCGCGGGCGATCCCGCCCTGCTCTCCACCGTCTCTGTCCGGGGGACGGGAGGCATTCCATCTGTCTCCGGCATGGGCGAAGACGCCGCGTCCGAAGCCGGAGGAGTTCCTTTCGTAGTGCTGCGTTCAGCCGCTTTTGCCGTCGGAAGATCACTTTTTGTGCCGTGTTTGGCCGTTTCGACCGACGGGGAAGCTCCTTCCGGGCCGCGTTTGGCTGTTCCGGCCGACGGGGAAGTCTCTCTCGGGTTACGCTCAGTCGTTCCCGGCGTCTGGGACGCTCTCTCCGCCGCCGGGACGGGCCGTGCCTCCGCAAAAGCGGCTTTTTGTCCGCCGCGGATAAGCGTCTCGGCTGTGGGAGACGTGGCCGCCGCGGGAGCGGAGCCGCCGCCCTCCGAACCGGCGTAGAGGATCAGATCCTCACCGGACAGCGCGGCGGCCTGAGCGGCCATCCGCTCCGCCGGAGACAGCTCATCCCGGGCGGGGATGGCGCTCTCGGGACGGATGGATGGCAGGCCTTCCGCCGCCGGCACGTCGCCGGGTCGCTCCGCGCCCTCCGCCGCCGTCTCCGGCGTAGGGAGGGCTCCCGCCGCCGCTTCCGGCGGGGGAACGGGATCTTCCGCCCGCGGTTCGGCAGCCTCTGCCGCAGCATGAGCGGGGCTCTTTGTCTGTAATTCGGCAGCCTCCGGCGTGGAGCGGACGGGGCGTTTTGTTTGCGACTCGGCAACCTCCGGCGGAGGGACAGACGTCTTCAAATCCGAACTGACTGGCCGCGCCGCCGAAGGGGAAGTTTTTGTATCTGTCCCGGTCTTCTCCGCCGGGGAGACCGCGCCGGCGCTCTCCGGTTCGGCGTGGAAAACCAGTTCCTCACCGGGCAGGATGGCGGCCTGTGCGGCCATCTGCGCCGCCAGGGAAAACTCGTCCCCCGCGGCCGGGGACGGAATGGCCTCCCCCTGCCGGAGGGGAGGGGCCCCCTCGGCCGTCTGCCGCGGGAGGAGCTGAACGGCCCCGGGCCCGTCGACAGGCGCGGATGGCGCGCTTACACCCCGAACGCTCCCGTCCTGGATCGTTTGGCGGGGGCCGGTCTGTTCCGCACCGTCCTCCGTCCCCTCCGAGAGAAAGACGGTCTCGCCCGCGGGGAACTCCGCGCCGAACCATGAGGCAGCGGCCTCCCTCTCCGGGACAGAGCCGGTCTGCGGGAGAGTATTCCCCTCAAAAACGCCGCCGGTCTGCGGGAGAGCAGTCCGTTCCGGGACACCGCCGGTCTGCGGAAGAATATTCCTCTCCGAAGCGCCGTTGGGCTGCGGGAGAGTATTCCTCTCCGGAGCGCCGCCTGTCTGCGGGAGAGTATTCCCCTCAAAAACGCCGTCGGCCTGCGGGAGAACATTCTCCTGCGAAACGCCGTCGGGCCGCGTGAGAACGTCCTTCTCCGAAACGCCGCCGGCCTGAGCGGGCGCGGGGAGGGAGAATCCCTCTTCGCTCAGCAGCCGCAGCCGGCGGGAAAACGCCTCTGTCCGGCGGGCCATGGCCCCCGGGCGGGAGAGCCGCTGTTCCATCTCCGCCGGAGGGACGGCGGACAGGATCGCCTCCGCCAAAGCGCCGCCGGAAAGGTGCTCCGGCGGCAGTGCGGACGCAGAATGGCCCTCCGCCGGCACAGCCTCCCCGCCGCCTTCTCCCGGCGCGGGCAGGCCCTCGTCCCGTTCGGTCAGGCCGGCGGCCTGGACGCCGGGGAGGGCCGCGGAAAAGCGGATGTGCTGGTGGATGGTCTGGTAAAAGTTCTGATAGAAATTTTGGTATTCAGTCTGCTGGATGTCGCCGCTCCTCTGGACGGTGACAGAGGTTCCGGCACGCTCCTGCTGGGCCGAAAGGCCGGGGGCCGCTCCCGGTTGAGCGGCGGGGGCCGGCGTTTCAGTCCGCCGCGCGGCAGGGCGCGTGTCCCTTGGAGCATTGGCGGCGCCCTTTTTCCCGCTTTTCCGGGCAGACCGGGCCGCCGGCACAGGCTGAGAGGCCGAGGCCGGGGCGGGGGAGACCGCAGACGCGGGTTGGGCCGGCGAAACCGAAGCGGCAGAAGCCGCAGACGCGGGCTGAGCCGATGGAGCCAGGGCGGGGGAGACCGCAGATGCGGGTTGGGCCGGCGGAACCGAAGCGGCGGAAGCCGCCGGCGCGGACTGAACCGACGGGGTCGGAGCGGCGGAGCCCACAACAGGCGCGGACTGTATCGCCGCCGGTATTGAATTGGGGCGCGCCGCAGACGCGGGTGGAGACGTCGAAGCCGGAGCGGCGGGGGCCGTTTGGGAGGCCGTCCGGGACTGGATCCCGGCGGCGCGCGGCGGGACGGGAGGCTGGGTCTGGAGGCGGACAGTCCGTTCCAGGATGCGCTGGACGGTCTCGATCCGCTCCTTTTCCGCCTTTTCGGCCCCGCGCAGGGCCTCTAAAACCAGCTTCAGCTCCACCTGGATGGCGGCGGGCTGGACTGGGTTGAACCGGGGCTGGGGCGCCTCCTCTCCCTCCTCCAGCAGATCCAGAGGCACATAGGGATAGACCCCCTCCTCCTGGCCGGCCCTGGCCAGGATCTCCTGGGCAAGGGCCTGGCTCAGCGCGCCGAAGGGGGTCAGGAGCAGGCGGCCCCGTGAGAGCACGCCCATATCCGGCCTTGTGACAGCGATGTTCTCCATAAACGATAAGGTGATATGCGCTCAATAGCAGCCGTTGTGAACCAGCACGATCTGGTTGACGGCCACGGCGGACTTGTTGCTGTCCAGGGAGGGGCCCACATATTTGACGATCCGGGCCCCCGCCACGTTCCACACCCGCTGGGGCGCGCCGAAGCTGTCGTGCAGGATGATGGTGCCGGCCAGGGGGATGTCCATGCCCAGATTGACCATGGTCATCAGGATGGACGCCCCGTCCGCGCTGGTCACCACCCCTTGCGAGAGGGTCAGATACATGGGCTTGGAGTTCTTGAAAAAGTACCTGGGGTAGTTGGCGCCCCCCTCGTTGAAGACGTCATAATCCAGCTCCATGCCCAGGCCCTCCACGTGCATGAACTCGCCGGTGAGGAGGGCGGGCACGCCTATTAAGAACACATCAAAATACGCGCCGGAGAGATAGGCCATGTCGCAGCCTCCTTTCTGGATCGGGTATGGCGGGCTATTTGCCCGCGCCGGGGGCGGTAGTGCGTTTGATGCCGACCACCGCGAAGGTCACGTTCTCCATCAGCACCTCGCTGCGGCTGGCGTCCATGGGGGACAGCTCATAGCCGATGGGGATGGCCCCTATGAGGGTCCATGTGACCAGGGGCTTTTTCTGGATGTCCGTCGCGATCACGTCCAGATCCCGGCGCAGGCCGGCCCCGGTGGGGCCGGTGAAGTCGCCGGCGGAGGCGGACAGGATCCAGTCCATGAAGTCGTTGTCCCCCACCACCCCCCGGCTCAGGGTCACGGGGGCGTACTGGGTGAACACGGGGACGAACTCCTTGACCCCCCGGATATCGTTGCCGGAGCGAACCTGGATGGTCTCCACCTGCATCTTGATGCCGGACATCCGGGTGAAAGCGGCCACGGAGGAGCCGCTGCCCGCCGGCCGAATCTCGAACTGATAGGATACCGCGGGGGAAAACAGGCCCTCCATGCCGCCTCACCTGCCTGATTCATCGAAATTGGATGGTCTCGCTCTTGTCGCCGCTGAGCTTTTTGTTGATGGCTGAGACCTCCTGGCACCAGCGCCGCCGCTCCCAGTGGTTCAGCTCCATCAGCGCCTCGTTGGACCAGTGGAGATAGTAGGCCAGAAAGGCCATCTCCTGGTACAGCCGGTCCTGGGGGTAGAGCGGCACCCCCTGGGCGGGCATCCCGGACTGAGGGCGCTCCCCCCGGCGGGGGATATCCCGCCAGGTCCAGCCCTCCTCCCGCTCCCAGGCGGGGGGGATGCGGAGGACATTCAGCCAGTCATTGTCCTCCCCGGCCCACTCTACCCCAACAGAAAATCCAGCGGCACCTCCACCTGCTGGCCGCAGTGGGGGCAGGTAAACTGGTAGTGGGGCATCTCAGACATATTGATGCGCTGGTACATATCCTGGAGATAGGCCAGATCCATGGTGAACAGCCCCTCGATGACCCGGGTGTTGATGGCCCGGAGGGTGCCCAGCTTGGTGATCACCCGGCTGAGGAGGATGATGGTGAGATAGCCGGAGTTCTGCTGAACCTTGGGATCCCGCAGGGGCAGGATCTCGTCGGCCGCCGTGGCCAGGCGCATGACGCCTTTTTTATGTACCTCGCCGTTCTGATCCACATAGCCCTTGGGCAGTTCAAATTCAAATTCTGTCTGCATATCTTCGCCTCCTGACAGGGTGGGGCAGCCGGCCCTCGCGCAGGCCGCGCCGCCCATATATGACCCTCCACAGCCCACAGACCCAAGAGGGCTGCGGGCTGTGGAAGGGTTTTACGTTTTTTGGGTGAGCCGGAGGTCACTCCACCAGCTTATCCAGCTTTCCTTCGCCTACATAAATGGCGATCTCGCCGCATTGGGGGCACACCGCGGCCTCGGGGTAGACGGCCTTTACGCTGAGCCCTTTCTTGCGGATCACATTGCCGAAGCCGCCGGTGAACTTGAAGCCTTCTTCCATTTCGGCTCCGCATCTGAGACACTTTTTCATCGCCGATCACTCCGTTGCGATCAGATCTCAGACGGCGTGCCGGCCGCGGCGCCGGGGATGTGCTCCAGGCCCTCGTGGGCGAACTCCACCGAGTGGATGGCCACCTCGCCGCCCAGGCCGTTCAGGTCGGGCACATTGTAGCCGGTGGGCCAGGCGTTGATGAGCACCCACTGGGGGCCGTCGTTGCCGGCGTCGTCGATGAGGGTGATGGTGATGGTTTTGCGCTCCACGCCGGTGGGGCCGGCCTGGTTGGTGGGGGCCACCGAGTAGATCCAGGACAGGAAATCGTCGTCGTCGCTGACGCCCCAGCGCAGGGTCACGTTGCCGAACTTGGTCAGGCCCGGCAGCTTCCGGGGGGTGTTTCGCAGGTCGTCGCCTTCGCGGTACTCGATGGCGTCGGTAGAGGAGCTCATGCCGGAGACCTCGGAGAAGCCGGCGCGGCTCAGTCCGTCCACATCCACCCGGTACCTAAATACTCTATAGGGATATCCAATAGGCATAGATCGTCTGCATCCTTTCTATATCAGTTTTCGTTCACCAGCCGCCGGGCTTACTCGCCGGACTCGCTGGCGGTCTTCTGGGTGATACGGAAGATCACGAACTCAGCGGGCTTCACGGGGGCGATGCCGATCTGGCAGATGAGCCGGCCGTTGTCGATGTCGTCCTGGGTCATGGTGGTGGGGCCGCACTCCACGAAGAAGGCCTCCTCGGGGGTATTGCCCATCAGGGCGCCGTCCCGCCAGCAGGTGGCCAGGAAGGTGCTGATGGTGCGGGTCACCCGGGTCCAGAGGGCCTGGCTGTTGGGCTCGAAGACCACCCAGCTGGTGTTGGCCTTGATGGACTCTTCCACATAGATGAACAGACGGCGGACGTTCAGATACTTCCACAGACCGTTGGAGCTGATGGTCCGGGCGCCCCAGACGCGGATGCCCCGTCCGGTGAAGGAGCGGATCAGATTGACGCCGATGGGGTTCAGGATGTCCTGCTCGCCCTCGTTATAGGCGCAGCTCAGGCCGGTGCAGCCCCGAACCACCTCGTTGGCGGGGGCCTTGTGGACGCCCCGGTCGGTGTCGGTGCGGGCATAGATGCCGGCGATGGCGCCGGAGGGCGGGAAGTAGGCCGAGCGGCGGGCGCCGGCGTCGTACATCTCCAGCCAGGGGTGATACATGGCGGCGTAGGTGGAGTCGTACATATCCCGGAAGTTGGCCACGTCGTTGGTCTTGCACAGATCCATGGGCACGTCCAGCAGGGCGAAGCAGCTCTTCTTGGCCTCGCAGAAGCCGATCAGGGCCGCCTGGACTTCCGGCGCGGTGATGCCGGGAATGGCCATGATGGACACGTTCCCGTTCTCCAGGAAGGCCTGCAGGCCGGTGCGCTTGCCCGGGCCGCCGTCCACGCCCAGGAAGGCGTCGGCGGTGGCGGTGAGCACGGAGCCGTCGCTGCCGCCCTGGAGGATCAGGATCAGGGGCTCCTGGTCGCCGCCGCACTGCTTGAAGGGGGTGGTGACAGCCGCCGCCTTGGGGGCGGGGGCCTCCTTGCCCTCCTTGCCGTCCTTGTCCTTGGCGGGAGCGGGGGCGGCGGCCTTGGCGGGGGCGATCTCCACCTTGATGAGGTCGCTCCTGGCCGTCCTGACGGCGGCGTTGTTCAGAGCGCCGTCCTTGAGGGACAGGTTCTCATAGGTCTCCACCGCGTCGCCCAGGCGGGCGGCGATGGTGATCTCACAGGTCTTGATGTACTTGGCGGTGCCCACCTTGGCGTCGGCCACGTCCAGCGTGCAGGGGGCGTCCAGGGTGACCACCTTGTCCAGGGCGCTCTTGACCGTGGCATAGGCGGTGGTTTTGCCGTCGAACAGCTCCACCACGTCGCCGGGGTTGAAGCCGTCAGCGTTCTTCAGGGTCAGGTCGGCCCCGTTGACGGCCAGCACCTGAGTCTTGGCCTTGGAGGCGGGGGAGACGGTCACCCGCATATCCTCGGCCCAGGCGCCGGGGCTGGCGGCGGTGATGTTCAGCACGCCGGCGGTGATGGAGGCCGCCTTGGCGTCGCCGGGCACCGCCCGCATGATGTAGGCCCGGGAGCCGCCGTTGGCGAAGAACTGCTCCACCGCGTAGGGCAGGAACCGGTTGTTGCCGTAGGCGGCCTCGCTGAGATAACCTCCGTACATCCGCTTGTAGTCGGCAAAGCTGGTGACCAGCTGGGGCTGACCGATGGACGGCCCCCGCTCCGCCAGGCCGACAAAGCCCGCCGTGCTGGTACTCACGCCCTGCATGGGTGTCGCGCCGGAATCGTACTCCTCCACATAGACACCCGGGGAAAGATACTCTGCCATGTTTCGTTGCTTCACGCCAGTTTTCTTCGGGATACAGGACGTGAAGCGCCCTCCTTTCTGTCGATGGTTTTATTTTTTTGCTCTGATATTCCAAAACGCGGGTTTTCCGCGTAATTCGGACTCACTCACATTCCAGCGGGACGCCGCCCGCCGCGGCGGACATGGCCTCCCAGAACCTGGCGAATACCGCCGTGCCGTACTCGACGGCCCGGGCCAGCCGATCCTGCGCGTCCCAGTGCTCGGTCAGCTCCGCGCCGTCCCGGAAGACGATGGTTCCCTCCCGGAGGAAAAAGCTCCCCCGGATCACCCGGGCGTTGAGGCGGGAGCACAGCTCCAGGGCCCTGGCCGGATCCTCCACCCTGGCCGGGTGGAGGTGGTAGATCATGGCCAGATCCCCCCGGCAGTGGCACACCGCCTGCCAGCGGCAGCCTCCGGCGGAAAACCGGAGCCGGAACCGATCTCCCTCCCGGCGGAATTCCGCCCCGCTGCGCTCCAGCAGGGCTTCCAGCTCCCCCGCCGCGTCCACGGGGACTTCAAATCGCGGATCCATCGGCGGTCACTCCTCCCTGCGCTGCCGGTATCCCGCCCGTGTCCGGGGCGGCGCTCAGCCCGCCGAGCGGGATCAGCGCGGGCTCCATGGCCGGAACCTGGATGGGGGCCGTGTCCGGCTCCCCCTCCGGCAGGGAAAAGAAGAATTCCTCCGGCTGGGGAGCCTGGGCGTCCAGCAGGGCCTGCATGGCGGTATTGCCCACCCGGCCCGCCAGCTCCTCCAGGGTCTGGGGCGGCGCGTCCAGCAGGGGCATCCCCTCCAGGGCCGCCTGGGCCAGCAGACTGGCCTGGGCCAGCCTGTCCTGCTCAGCTCTCCGGGGTTGGCGCTCCGGCGCTCTCTGCTCCTGGCGCTGTTCCGTCCGGGCCGTCGGGGAACGGTTTGTCAAGAGGTTTTTGCGAGTTTTTCTAAATTAAATTTTTGAGCGGTGGAAAAACCGCCTAAAA
>CANQZJ010000085.1 GCA_947628315.1 uncultured Oscillospiraceae bacterium | reverse complement strand
GATGGCGGGAGGCGAGCTCGAATGAACCTGTTTGAGCGCCGCAACGCCATCATGAACATCCTGAGCAGGGAAGGCCGCGTCACCGCGGCAAGCCTTGCCAGGACGTTCGGCGTCTCTGAGCGCACTATCTACAGCGACATCACAGCCCTCTCCCTTGAACAGCCGATCCAAACTGTCCGAGGCCGCTATGGCGGCGGCGTAGAGTTGGCGGACTGGTTTCAGCCCAGCGCCCATACGCTGTCCCCCAAGCAGGAAGAACTGCTCCAGCGATTGAAACCGACCCTGGCGGGCAACGATTTGATCGTGCTGAACAGTATCCTCGTGCAGTTTTCCCCTTTGCGCGGATGCCGGTAGGCGTCCTCCGCACCTTGAAAAACACCGGGCTCGCCTGGTCATATCCGATCCTGAACACGTTCCCGGCAGAACCCAGCGCCGAGGGAGGATGCGCCAAAACCACCTGTGGGCAGTACCCGCGCCCATCAAAGACGGCCAAATAAGGTGCCAAGCGGTTCCCATCCGTCCCGAAATCAGCCTATGGCGGGCTGAAGCGCATTGATCCCTGCCGGGGGATACGTCCGTCCAGTCCCAGCCCCCGGTATGGGGATCACGCAAGGAGGGCGGCGCGAGCGATCCTCGCGGGGTGGAACTCCCATGTGCGGCCCAGCCAGCCGCGGTTCAGGCAATCGCCCTCGCCTGGGGAAGTAGTGTCGAATACAGGCAGACAAAGGACCGGAATACAACGTCCTTTGGAATCCTTGATAACAGATGCCACGGGGATCGTCCGCCCTGATATGCTCCCCCTATGTTTGACAGTTTTGTTTTTCACTGTCTCCCATAGGGGGAGCATATCACCCTTTGGACGGTCCCCGTTTTTGTGTTTTCAAGCATCAAACTGTACGAAGGAGTGCTGCGCCATGTCCAGAACTGAACTCACCGATAACCTCACTTTTGCCGCCGCTGTGCAGATGCTGGCCCAGCTGGCGGCGCAGGGTTTCCTCTCCGCCGAGGAGCAGGCCCGCACCCGTCAGGAGCTGGAACGGAAGCTCCGCCCCACCCTGATCCTGCCCTGATTTTGGGGCTGTAAACTGCCCAGTTTCGGGCCCCGTTTTTCATTACTTATCGTGAATGGCTTTACGCCGGATGTTGTGGTATTGTCGTTGCTGAAAGGAGGAAGCCGCCCATGGCAAACCAAGCAAACGCCCCAAAGGTCACCGTCATCGACCCCGCCGCCCCGGAAAAAGCGAAGCTGCGGGTAGCGGCCTACGCCCGGGTCAGCAGCGACTCCGCAGACCAGCTCAATTCCTATCTGGCCCAGGTGGACTACTACACCCGCCACATCGGGGAAAACCCGGACTGGGAGCTGGCCGACATCTATGCCGATGAGGGCATTTCCGGGCTGGACACCAAGAAGCGTGACGAGTTCAACCGGATGCTGGCGGACTGCCGCGCCGGGAAGATCGACCGCATCCTGGTCAAGTCCATGTCCCGCTTCGCCCGCAACACCAGGGACAGCCTGCGCTTCATGCGGGAGCTGATGCGGCTGGGCATTACGATCCGCTTCGAGAAGGAGAACATCGACACCGGCAAGCTCAGCTCCGAGCAGACCGCCACCATCTATGCCGCCTTCGCCCAGATGGAGTCCACCGGCCACTCCAGCAATATGCGGCTCAGCGTCAAAATGCGGATGGAGAAAGGCATCTTCACCCCATCCTCCATGCCTTACGGCTACCGGCTGAACGGGCTGGAGCCGGAGATCGTTCCCGAGGAGGCCGGGGTGGTTCGCCAGATCTTCGCATTGGCGCTCCAGGGCCAGGGCCACACGGACATCACCAAGTGGCTGAACGAATCCGGCATTGATCGGGGCCATGGACGGGAGCGGTGGCACTGCTCCATGGTCAGCTACATCCTGTCCAACCGCTTCTACACCGGCGATTCGGACTGGCAAAAGACCTGCGCTACGGACACGCTGCCCTTCAAACAGGTGAAAAACCGGGGGCAGAAGCCCCGGTACCATGTGGAGGACGACCATCCTGGGATCATTGACAGGGAGGACTTCCAGCGGGTGCAGGAGCTGATTACGGCCCGGAAGGAGCGGTTCTACCGGGGCTCCACGCCGTCCGGCTCGGCCTTCACCGGGCACATCTTCTGCGGGCACTGCGGCTGTGTCTGCCGCAAAAAAGTGACCCGAGGGATAGTGTATTGGGTCTGCAACCGCCATAACGACAGCAAAGCCCTGTGTCCCATCCCGCAGATCCCCGAAGCGGCCCTCACCGCCGCCGCCCTGCGGCTGCACAACAAGCTGGCGCTCCACGCCGCCGAACTCCTCCAACCCCTGCTTGAGCAGCTCCGGGAGGTTCGGGAGCGGGAACTGCGATCCAACCAGCGATTATCCGACATCGACAAGGAAATAGCGAACATTTCAGGGCAGAATCTGGTGCTCACCCGGTTGAACAACAAGGGGTGCATCGATCCTGCCCTTGCCTTATCCCGGGCGGACGAGCTGGGCCGCAGGCTCCGCGACCTACGCCGCCTGCGCCGGAAGGTGCTGGAGGCCGCCGATGGGGACGAGCAGATCCAGTCTACCGAGGCCATTCTGGACTACCTGGAGGGCGCCCAATGGCAGACCGAGGTTACCCCTGACCTGTTTGAGAACCTGGTGGAGCGGATCACGGTGGTGTCGGCGGAGGTCGTGAAATTCCAGCTCCCCAATGGGCTGGAGCTGGCGGAAAGGCTGGTGTGAACCATGGCACGGCAGAGAAAGATCCCCTTCGGCTATGAAATCAGGGGCGGGCTGATCCAGCCCCACCCCCAGGAGGCGGACGCGGTGCGGTACATCTTCGGGCAGTACCTGGCCGGGGCGTCCCTCCTGGCGATTGCGGAGGATATGACCCGGCAGGGTATCCGCTACCACCAGCATACCGCTGAGTGGAACAAGAACATGGTCAAGCGCATCCTGGAAAACGCGAAATACACTGGCGCGGATGGTTACCCCCGGCTGGTGTCCAATGGGGACTTCACCGCCGCCCAGGGTCAAAGGGCAGAGCGCAATACTTACGCCCCGCTCCCCGTTGAAATTCGACCCATCCAGGCCAAGACGGTGTGCGGCCTATGCGGAGGGAAACTGACGCGGGGGGCTCGCTCTCATGGGCGGGTTCACTGGAAGTGCCAAAACCCGGACTGCGGGCAGAGCACATCCCTGGGCGATGAAGTTCTGGCCCAGTTGGTGACCGGGCGGCTCCGGGAGCTGGCACAGGCGCCCCATCTGATCACTGCCCCCGAGCCCCAGCGGGGCGGGTTGGATATGGACACCGTCCGGCTCCAAAACGAGCTGACCCTGGCCTTCAACCGGGGTGATGAAAATCCCGGGTACATCAAGACCCTGGCCCTGGCCGCTGCCGCCCAGCGGTACAACCAGCTCCCGGATCCCACCCCTGCCCATGACCTGGAACAAATCCGGGCACGGCTGGAGTATGGCCCCGCCGATACCGAGGTGCTGGCTGCCCTGCTGGCTGTGGCGGTACGGGCCGTCCGACTGGCGCCGGACAAAACCGTGGAGTTGGAGCTGGTCAACGGCAAGATCATCACAGAAAAGGAGGAGAGCGCATGAGCGTCCAGATGAAAGCCCCGAAAAAGGTCACCGTCACCCCGGCAGACCCCAAATATACGCAGAAGGATATCCGCAAGCAGCACCTCCGGGTGGCCCCCTACTGCCGGGTGTCCACCGGCAGCGAGGAGCAGCAGACCAGCTTCACCTCCCAGATGGAGTACTACACCCAGCGGATCGCCGACACCGAGGGCTGGACGATGGTGCGGCTCTATGCCGATGAGGGGATAACGGGCACCTCCACCAAGAAACGCACCCAGTTCAACAAGATGATCCGGGACGCCGAAAAGGGCAAGATCGACTTGGTGATCACCAAATCCGTCTCCCGGTTCTGCCGCAACACCCTGGACGGGCTGGAGTATATCCGCAGGCTGAAAAAATGCGGCGTGGGGGTGTACTTTGAGAAGGAAAACACCAACACGCTCTATATGCCCAACGAGATGATCCTCACCTTCCTGATGAGCCAGGCCCAGGCGGAGAGCGAGTCCATGTCCACCAACATCCAGTGGGGCCACCGCGCCCGGTTCAAACAGGGCATCGTCCACTACAATTTCAATAACTTCCTGGGCTACCGCAAGGGCGAGGACGGGGAGCCGGAGATCGATGAGGAGGAGGCCCCCACGGTGCGGCGTATCTTCGCCCGGTACCTGATGGGCCAGAGCGTGGGCCAGATCTGCCGCGACCTGACGGCAGACGGCTGCAAGACCGCCCGGGGCGGCACCCGGTGGAGCGACCACACGGTGCGGCACATCCTGCAAAATGAGAAGTACATGGGCGATGCCATCCTCCAGAAAACCTTCACCCTGGATCTGTTCAGCCGCCAGCAGGTAAAGAACGAGGGACAGCTCCCAAAATACTATGTGGAAAACGCCCATGTGCCCATCATCGATAGGGACACCTTCCAGAGGGTGCAGGAGGAGATGGCGCGGCGCTCCAGTCTGCATAAAACCTCGGACAAAACCAAGACCGAGCAGGGCAAATACAGCGGCAAATACGCCCTGGGCGGGCTGCTGGTGTGCGGGGAGTGCGGCAGCCCTTATCGGCGGGTGACCTATATGCCCCACGGCAAAAAGCGGTATGTCTGGCGGTGCATCAACCGGCTGGAGCATGGCAAAAAGATCTGCAAGTGCGCCCCCACCCTGGAGGAGCCGGAAATCCACGCCGCCGTCACTGCCGCCATGAACGAGCTGTTCCGGCAACAGACGGCGCGGCAGGCGCTGGCGGACTGCATTGCCGCCGCCCTGGCAGGGACGGGGGACGACACCTCCCTGCCCGCTGTGGAGGCCAAGCTGCGGGCGCTCCAGGAGGAGCAGATGCGGCTGTTCCGTCTGGCGGCGGAGGCGGGGCCGGAAAACACCGAATACGATGACCGGATCACGGAGGTGACCGCCGCCATGTCCGCCCTGCTGGCCCGGAAGGGCGAGCTGGAGCGGGAGGGCGGCACTGAGTGCGACAGCCGGGTGCGGACCATCACCGGCAGGCTGGAGGCCGCGGACAGCTCCATCGGGGAGTTCCAGGATGACACGGTGCGGCAGCTCGTCAGCAGCATCCGGGTGCTGGGCCGGGAACGGCTGTCCATCCGGTTCAAGGACGGGACGGAGGTCGAACAGGTCGTTGAATGTGTGGGGAGGGCCAGCGCGTGAGCGTCTATGAAAAGCGGGATGCGCTCTGACCCACGGCAAAGCCCAGCAGATGAAACAAAATGCGGGGTTCCACCAATGGAGGGATCCCGCTTCCCATAGGCAATAGGCAGAAGGAGAGCCGGGGCGTCACCGCCCCGGCTCTTGAAGATGGAGGATAGAATGAAAAAGAAAGAGCATCTCTTGCAAGGTTTAGGATAGCGGGATCTCATTACAGAAGTTCGAGGGGAAATGTTACAAAAGTAATAAATCCTTCGGCGGCCCCCGTTTTCAGGCGTTGGCTTTTTTGCCCGTCCGGCTGAGCGCCAGCCCCGCCAGCAGCAGTGCAGGGAACACGATCCCGGCCAGGATGCCTTTTTTCAAGTCGTCCCCCATCGCGCTGGACACCATGCCCACCAGTGTGGGCCCGCCGGAACAGCCCATATCCCCCGCCAGGGCCATGAACGCGAACAGTGCCGTCCCGCCCCGGGGCAGGCCCGCCGCCGCTTTGCTGAACGTCCCCGGCCACATAATGCCCACCGACAGCCCGCACACCGCGCAGCCCGCCAGCCCTACCGCCGGGCTGGGCACCAGGGCGATGCACAGGTAGGCGGCCGCGCACAGCAGGGCGCTGCCCGCCATGAACTGATCCAGGTTCAGCCGGTCACCGTATTTGCCGTAGATGGCCCGGGACGTGCCCATCAGCACCGCGAAGGCCATGGGGCCCGCCAGGTCGCCCACCGCCTTGCTGACCCCCAGGCCCTTCTCCGCAAAGGTGGACGCCCACTGGCTCACACCCTGTTCGCTGGCCCCGGCGCACAGCATCATCAGTAGGAACACCCAGAACATTTTATTCCTGGCCAGCTCCCCCAGGGCCATGCCCGTTTCGCCCTCTTTCATCAGGGGCGCGATGGGTACATGGAGGAAGGCAAACAGGTTGCCCAGCGGAACCAGCGCCCAGACCAATGCCAGCACCCGCCAGTGTCCCGTCCCGAACAGGGCGAAAAACGCCGTGGACAGCAAGACCACCGCCATATGGCCCCAGCAGTAGAAGGAGTGGAGCAGGCTCATGGCCTGCTCCTTGTGGTCGGAGGGGCAGGCCTCCACCACGGGGCTGACCACAACCTCAATCAGCCCGCCGCCCACGGCGTACACCATCACAGACAGCAGGATGCCCAGGAACGGGCTGGGCAGGAGATCGGGCAGGATGGCCAGCAGGGCCAGCCCCGCGGCGGCCAGCGCGTGGGCCAGCACCATAGCAGCCCGGTAGCCGATCCGATCCACAAAGCCCACCGAGGCCAGATCCACCAGCAGCTGGAGGCCGAAATTGAACGTGACCAGCAGGGTGATCTGGGAGAGGGGGATGTGGTAGTTACTGTGAAACATCAGGAACAGCAGGGGTACAAAGTTATTCACAACAGCCTGGACGATGTAGGCTGTGAAGCAGGCGTAAATTGTTTTCTGATAGGGGTTTTTCATGGGCCGTCCTCCTCGCGGTTCGATCAGCCCTGTATTATATCACGCCGGGGGAAAGAAATCCAGCCCAATGAACCAGGATGACACCCTCGACTTTGACAGTGGAATATGCTATACTGGCGGGGTACAAGAGATTGCTGCGGCAGCTATCCGAAAACTTGGGATAGTTCATTTTCATTTCATTTTGTTGGAGGATATCATGATGCGGAAAAACTTTGGAGCCAAGCCCTACACCTACCCCCAGCCGGTGTTCATCGTGGCCGCTTACGGCCCGGACGGCACGCCGGACGCCATGAACGCCGCCTGGGGCGGCATCAGCGACACCACCGAACTGTCCCTGTGCCTGAGCGCGGGACACAAGACCACCCAGAACATCCTGGAATGCAAGGCGTTCACCGTCAGCATGGCGGACGCCGCCCATGTGGCGCAGTGCGACTACCTGGGCGTGGTGTCCGCCAACGATGTGCCCGACAAGCTGGCGCGGGCCGGGTTCCACACCACGAAAAGCGGATTCGTGGACGCGCCGCTGATTGATGAGCTGGCCATGGCGGTGGAGTGCCGGCTGGTGAGCTACGACCCGGGCACCGGGCATTTGGTGGGCGAGATCGTGAACGTCAGTGTGGACGAATCCGTCCTCACCACGGACGGAAAGGTGGACGTGGCCAAGCTGGAACCCATCACCTTTGATCCCATCAACAACGCTTACCACAAGCTGGGTGAGAAGGTGGGCAGCGCCTTCTCGGACGGGCTGAAGCTGAAATGACGGACTATCGGACGCTGAACGCCCAGCTCTCGGCGCTGGTCGGGGGCGTGCCCCACCGCGTAGCCAACCTGGCCAACGCCGCCGCGCTGCTCTACCACACCCTGGACGGGCTCAACTGGGCGGGGTTCTATCTGCTGGAGGGGGACACGCTGGTGCTTGGCCCCTTCCAGGGCAGGCCCGCCTGCATCGAGATCCCGGTGGGCCGGGGGGTGTGCGGCGCCGCCGTGGCGGAGGGCAGGACCCAATTAGTCCCGGACGTCCACCAGTTTCCCGGGCACATCGCCTGCGACAGCGCGTCCAACTCCGAGATCGTGGTGCCCATCCGTGTGGGCGGCGAAATCGTGGGGGTGCTGGATCTGGACAGCCCCCGCATCGGGCGGTTCACGGAGGAGGATCAGGCGGGGTTGGAGGAGTTTGCGCGTATCTTAGCGGCTGAGGGGTGGCAGGCAGGATGACCAGGGAGCAGACGGCCAGAAGGCGCAAGCGCCTGTGGATCATACTGGGGGCGCTCCTCGCAGCGATTTTACTTGTTTGCGTTGGGTTTGCCGTCTATGTGGGCGACTACTACCACGCGGATGAGACGGCGGTGCAGACGATGGCAGTCTCAGATGAAATCACAGTGAGCAAAACGGATGGGGGCGACCTCGTGTTTGCGCCGCCCAGCCCAAAGGCCGGGTTGATCTTCTATCCGGGCGGGAAGGTGGAGCACACCGCTTACGCGCCGCTGATGCGGGCCTGCGCCGAACAGGGCATCCTGTGTGTGCTGGTGAAAATGCCCTGCAACCTGGCGGTGCTGGACAGGAACGCGGCGGACGGGATCGCGGAACAGTACCCAGATATTGACGCCTGGTACATCGGCGGGCACTCCCTGGGCGGGGCCATGGCGGCAGCCTATGCGGCAAATCACAGCGGGGAGCTTGACGGGCTGATCCTGCTGGCGGCCTACTCCACCAAGGATCTGAACGGCTCCGGCCTGGAGGTGCTCTCGGTGTACGGCTCTGAGGATCGGGTGCTGAACCGGGAAAAGTACGAGGGGTACCGGGGGAACCTCCCGGCCGGGGCAGTCGAGATCGTCATAGACGGCGGATGCCACGCGGGCTTCGGGAGTTATGGGCCGCAGAAGGGCGATGGGACGCCAACGATTACCGGGGAGGAGCAGGTCATGAGGACCGCCTCCGAAATTACAGATATCGCACTGGGTGCAGGCGGCTGAGCCAGAAAGCGTTGCGGCGAAATGCTTTCTGAAAAAGCGATTTCGCCACATTGAGCCA
>CANQZJ010000084.1 GCA_947628315.1 uncultured Oscillospiraceae bacterium | reverse complement strand
TATTGATGGCTTGACCACATTCGTCTCTTCCTTTTCTAAAGATAAGTCGACAACATCGGAGAGTTGAGCGCTGAGGCGGCCCTCCGCAGCGTCGGCACAACTGTTTTCGCTTTTGTCCAATCCGCCTCCGCTCCCTCGGCGGCTTTGCATCAAGCTCGCCTCACGAGCGTGTCCCCAATAAAATCCTCACCGCGCTCCGCGCGCGAATTCTCCACATCGTAAATCGTAATTCGTAAATCGTAAATAACCAATGGTTTATGCTGCATAACGCGCCGATAGCTGCGTGGTGGAGTTGTTTTTTCTTGGGAGGTAGGTAAGGGCGCGTTGAATTTTTTCAATGATAGACAATTTTTTTGCTTGCCTATCTCTTTGGGAAAATGGTATGCTTATCCTAGTCATTGGGCAAGACCTCTCTGTCGATGAGACAGAAGGCGTTGAGCCCGGCTTTCTTCTTCTTATTCTATCTTTTCCAGCGATGAAACTGCACTTACCTTCGGGTCTCCGCAAGGCTTTGTTGGCTTGCCTTGCTGCGGTAGCTTTGCCCGCTGCCTCCATCCCCACTACCATCGCCTCCGCCTCCGGCATCGCCGCGGTGTTCCTCATCGCGAATCAGAGGGCGAGTGCGGAAGGGCAATTAACATTGGGAACGCATGAGGTTGATGGGTCAGAATCATACGATTCGCTCTCTGTGGAGGATGACAATGCGGGCAGTGATACTGGAGGTCTCAAGATAGAAGACGATGAGACGTTGACGGTGACGGGAGCTTTAAGCGGAACAATGCAGAAAGATCTGCGCATTTCATCGGGTGTGAATAACAAATCGTCCACAGGCAAAGTCTACTTGAAGATGGGTGGTACGATGGATGGAAACTTGAATGTCTTTGATGGCGTAACCGTTTATATCGGCGACAATCAAACTCTCTCCGTAGCGGCTTTAGGCGGCATTACAGGAAATTTTGAAGCTGAAGGAACGAGCGCCACGCTAAAAATCACCGGAACAGCGGAGCAGGAGGGGCAGGAGGGGCAGAAACAGACCATCGAAAGTGGCGTCGCTGTTGAGTTGGAAGAGAACGCTGTTCAAGTGCTGCAACAATCCACCATCAAAGGAACGTTGACGTTGAAAGATGGCTCTACGATCAAAGCGTACAAAAAATCGCAGTGGTCGGACGATTGGCTGGAGTTGGATGGTCTGCTGGAGGGTACCGGCACCATCCAGGTAGGAGGATCCGCTACAACAGGCAAACTCATTTGGAAAGGAACAACGAACAGCGCAACGGCGAAGCTTAAGTTTGATGGTACCGGAACGCTGGAGCTGTACAAAAATCTTTCAGTTTCGGCTCTCAGTTTTGCGGAAGGAGCGAAGAACGCTACCATCACGCGTGGCGCCGATGTTTCCGAAACCATCACGCTCGGTTTAGGTACGATCACAGTGAACTCGGGGGGCTCCGGCATTACAATCGGTATCAATGGAGGAGTTCTGCTGGATTTTTCCGAAATTACCAAGAGTGGAGATGGCAAGTTGACAATCAACTTAACCGGTTTCACCGCATCCGGAACCTTTCAACTGTTCGGCTCTCAGTTTAACAGTTGGTTCTCTACGCATCAGAACGATTGGAACAACTATATCGTCTTCTCCGGGGTGGGTGTGGATCATAAGGTTACTTTGAGCTCGGACCAAACCGGTTCCATCGTCATTTCAGATATACAGACTCATATCTTTTCCGGGGAAAGTCTCACCTGGCAGGAGGGGAAAGACGGCTGGGTGAGCGGCGGTGTGTGGGCAAACGGTGACTCTGCCGAGTTTTCAGCCAGTGCCGGGGAGCATGCTGTGACCCTCGGTGGCAATGTGGACGTCGCCAGCTTCAGGGTCACGACCGCCGGGGCTACATACAATTTCACCGGCACGGGCACGCTCACCATAGGGGAGTATGCTAACGTAGGGAGCTCCGGTTCCCCGGAAGTTGCCACGACGATGACATTCGGGGAGGGTGTGAACGTGCACGTAACCGGCGACTTCACCAATCATGGCGCCAAATCAGCGTACACCTTCAGGGAAAAGCTTGTCGTGGATGGTATCCTTTCACTTTGGGGTTCTTCTAATGATGAAGGAGAGGCGTCGGTGATGACATTAGAGAAGGGAGCGGAGGTAGGAGAGCTTGATGCGAGCTGGGCGGGCAAGTTTGTGCTAGGCGGGGATTTGGTCGTCAAAAGCTGGACTTTTAATGGAAGCAATGGGGGAGGGCACTGCACATGGTTTGAGAAAATGGCAGAAACGGATGGAGACGTGTATGTGGACGTCCAAACCTCAATGACCCTCAGCCCTTCGGGGGGCGGTTACACGTTATCGTTCGGGTCTGCCGGAGAGGGGAAGGGAGTTGGTCTCAAGGTGAGTGGGAGCGGAAACACATTGGATATGGCGGCCGCCGACTGGAACATAGGCGGAAACCTGGCGGCGGCAGACGGAGGCAACCTCACCCTTAACCCAGGGGCCTACACGATAGGCGGTTCGCTGCTCATCGGAACAGGAAGCACGGTACATGGTCTCCAAGGGGTCACGATTAAGAGCTCCGTCACTCTGTCGGATGGCGCGACTCTCAAGTTCGGTGCCGGGGACGGTTCCACCCAGGAGTCAACCATTGAGGGAACGGTGACAGATGGAGATGGGTACGGTACTCTGATGCTCTTCAATACTGACGTCACCTTGTCGGACGACGTCGTGTTGAAGGGAACCCTTCAGTTCGGATGGGGACACACGGGCGCAGAAACCAGTTACATCAAGCTCAAAAAGAAGATTGAGGTAGGCTCACTGCTTCTCGACTACGACAATCACAACATGCACTTCAAAAAGACCGACGATGCAGATGGGGACGTGTATGTGATTCTTAATCTTTCGGAAGTGGAAGGGCATGCCAGCCAATTGGGCAATTCGAATAGTCCGACTCAGATAAGTGACGGTGTTCTGACGTACACGGATAATAGATTCCTTGCCCTCTTTGAAGAGGGTGTTGTTTTCGGAGTGAAGGGGGACGGAAAGAAGCTGACTCTCGGGGGAGGAGGCGAGACGAGCGGCGGGCTCTTTGTGGATACGGGTGCGACACTGCAATTTGGCGGAACGGGCGTCACTTGGACCATTAAAGGAGCGATCAGCGGAGAAGGGCAGCTGAATGTGTATAATTCCCCGGTCGTTTTGGAGAAGGGTGGCTCCATCGGCAGATTGCTCGCCGGATGGAATGAGGCGTCCATCGCGCTGGGAGGCGATTTGGAGATAGGAGGGTGGGGGTGGGATAACAATAACACGGCTTTCCGTTTCAAGAAAAAGGAAGGAGCTGAAGGGAGTCCCGTGGTCATTTTTAAGAAGGATGAAGGGGTGGACTTCTTATGCGGGAATAATTTGAGCACTGCTCTTCAGGATGGGGATGACATCTCCACGTACGTTGGTTGGTTGACGACCGGGGAGAATGATGGGGATAAGATAAGCAACGGCGTAGGGTTGGGCAAGAGTGGCACGGGAAAATTGAAAGTAGGCAACCGTGCAGATGTGACGATCTACGGAGACGTAGTTGTTCTCGGCGGTGAACTGCAGATGGGTGATGACTGTGGAGTGCTCGTCCATGGAAAGCTGCGCGGAGAGGCAGGAACGATACTTACCATCCAAAAAGGGACTGGCACCACGGCAGAGGAAGATGTCCATTGCCTCGAGATTAAGGGCGGTGGAGATTATGACGGTCTCCTGTCCCTGAGCCAGTGGGGAGGACAGTTGAAAATCGGAGCAGATCTGACTGTGGGGGGTATGACGGAGGATGCGCCTGTGCAAACAGGCTACAACATGAAGAGGTCGGTGGACAGCAGCGACGATACGGACCGTTCGTTCATTCTGGACGTGGCGCAGGGCAATCACAGCGTGGAGAAAGTGCAGTTCGGCGAACACATCAATATTGTCAAGAGAGGGAATGGGAAGCAGACGTTCAGGGAGGCAGCGGTCGGCGGTGATGTGGCGGTAGAAGCCGGTGAGCTGGCATTCAGTGCGACGGAAGGGATGACCATCGGCGGCGCTGTGAGCATCACCGGGGGAACGATGAGCTGGAGCGGCGGAACCCTGACGATCACCGGACAGCTCTCGTCAAGCACCGGAGGTGGAGGGACGCTTTCCGTGGCGTATGGTGGAAACACCAAGTTGACGCTCACCGGCGGGGTAGGAGAGGCTCTCTCCCTGACAATCACGGGACTCACGTACGAAGTTGCCAACAACGGCGGCTGGGATCTGTTCAGCGAAAAGTGGGAGGATGGCTGGAAAAGCAAGATCACGGTGAACGGCTCTGTGGTGAATGAGGGACAACGGTACAAACTCAAGATTGATGACAGCACGCATCACATTGTCCTGGGGGACGAAATAGCGGTGCAGAGTCTCACGTGGACAAGCAGTAGCGCGGAGGACACGCTCAACTGGAGCGGGAGCAATGAGTGGGATGGAAGTCAAACCTTTGAGGACTACGATGGAGTGACCCTTGCAGGAGGCTCCACAGGCGGCAAGGTGCAGCTGAGCAGGGATGTCATCGCCGGTAGCCTGACCGTAACGGGCAGCGGCGACGCCGTCGTCAGCCTCCTGGGAACAGGCACGCTTAACGTGGACGGTGAGTTGCAGGTGGAAAGTGGAGCCACCCTTTCCGTCGGCGGCAACGTGACGTTGCAATTCGGTTCTGTCGGCGAATCAGGCTCAGATGGGAAATTGGAGGTGACGGCGGACGGCGTCATCAAGCCCACAGCCGCTGCCACGATTACCTCCCTCAACGGCGCAGGAGGAACCATCGACCTCTCCGCGCTGAGTGGCGAGCAGGAGGTAGACAAAACACTCACCGTCACCACTCTGACGTTTACCTCCGAAACGACGACCACGGTGAGTCTCGGTGATTCCGGCGTGTTGAGCACGAGTGCGCAGGTGAACGGCACCGGGGCGGACTTGATTATCGACACCGGCGAACAGGGGGAGCACAGCAGTGGCGCCATTGGACTGAAGATGACCGGCGGCGGCACGCTGGGCAGCATCCAATGCAAGGGAAAGGCGAGCGGGGCGTGGGCGACGGCTGAACTCAGCGGAGCGTGGATCTTGGAGAAGGAGAGCAACTTGGGGAAGCTGAAGATGGTTGAAGGGACAGACCTGACGCTTACCTTGGGTGCCCAATTAACCCTCAACGGTTTTGATACCGCCACAGAATTTAGCAGCAGAGCTGTGAACTTGAAAATTCTGGCTGAAAAGGAGGGAGTTGATTTTGTCTATGACAGCAAGTTTACTTTTGCGGGTACCCAAGTTGTTTGGTTCTCAGGTTCGTTTGAAATCGGCAATTCAATGCATTCTGTGAACTTTGTCGTGAACCATACCAGCGATTCCAGCTTCACCGTTTTCGGCGCGACAACGTTTGCGCTCAACGGAAATCTCGAGATAAGGAAAGGTATCCTTAAATTCTACTCTACCACAGGGACAATTGATGGACAGCTTTCCGGCGCGGGGACGTTGAGTCTGACAAACTCGACCTTCACCATCGGGAAAGATGGCAGCGCCGGCAGCATCGGGACGCTTGATTTCCGCGGTGCAGGCAGCCACCCGACGAGTACTGTAAACCTGGTTGGTGACCTCGTGGTGAAGTCGATCACTTCGACCACGTCGGAGAGTGTAGCCGGTCAAGGCATCATTCAGAAAGCCGAGGGAGCAACGGCGGAGAACGTTTACCTGCTGATCGACACGGGAGAGGAGGCGGCGGAAGAAACGACAGAGGCGTTTATGGGGAGATACGCGGCGGTACAGACGTTCGGAGAGAACACGGGCGTGGGCAAGGCGGGCAGCGGGGAATTGAAATTGAGTGTGGTAGGAAGTGCAGAGGAGTTGACGACGCCGTTCAAGTTGGCGGCGGGGACATTGACGTGGACGGGAGGGACGCAGAAGCTGGGCGACTTTACGGCGGTGAGCGGGACGACGCTGAATGTGACGGGCGGCAATTTGCAGCTTGGTACATTCAGTGGGGAGATCACGAACTTGAAGCTGTCGGGAAGAGGAAAACTCACGGCAGGAGAGGGCGTGTTGACGGTCGGCAGCATTGATGTGTCAGGCACGGACGCGACACTGGAAATTGATGCGGCAGGTCATGCTCAGATCAAGTTGGTATCCGCCGGGATATTCAGTAGCGACGGAGGGATATTAACAATCAACGTGCAGAACGTGTCCGGTGCGCACTACCAGTTGTTCGATCTTGGGCCTGCCGCACCGGATTGGTGGATGGAATGGTACAAACAATACGACCGGTATGTAAGCATCGTAGCGGGTGAAGTGAGAGATGTTCGGCTCAATGAGGACGGAACCATCGACATTATACCGCGCGATGGAGTGACATGGGTGGGAGTTGGAGACAGCACGTGGAGCAACGAATCCGCCGCCGAGTGGAGGCCAAACCTTCAGCCCGACGAGCAGCATGTGCATTTCGTGAAGGACACGGAGGAAGAAATACACGAGGGAACGGTGCGAATCGAGGGATCCGTGACTCCCCACAGCGTGTACATCGACGGTGGAACGTACACCTTCGTGACGGCAGAGAATGAGGGGGGACTGGACATCGCGGAGGGCGGGATGCTGCAGGTGTCGGAGGGAGCAACGCTGCACCTCAACCTCAAAAACACGAGCATCCCGACCGTGGATCTGCTGGGAACACTGGGGCTCGGACATACGGATGCTCTGCCAACGGATGGTACCAAACTGCAGTTCAACGGAGGCACTTTGCTGTACGATACGGAGGGTGTCGCTACGGACGTGAGTTTTCTCGTGGATCAAGAGAACAGCAAGGGGCACGTGAGGGTGCAGGTGGAAGATGCGGTGGGGGAAGTAGTGACTTGGGGCAGCAGGGATTCGACGGCGACCAGTGGCGTCGGTCTCGCGTTGGACAGCGGGCTGGACAAGAGCGGCACAGGCAACTTCACGATGGCATGGCAGGACGATGGCACGGAGCACAAGGGCGACATCACCGTGAAGGACGGGACGCTCACCTTGGATGTGAACGGGCAAGAGACTGATACGACTACCAAGCTTTCCGGTGCGGTGACCGTGGACAGTGAGGATAAGCCGGAAGCGGAAGCCGTGCTGGAGGTAAAATCCGGTGAAAACGGCTCGGTGGAGCTGTCCGGCGATGTCAGTGGGGACGGCAAGTTGTCGGTGAGTCGAGGAACTGTCTCGCTGAGCGGCAACAACACGATCAAGCAGATTGAACTGGGGAATGGCACCACCACGACCATCAGTGGCAACAACGCCCTGGGTGGAAACAATACCACCCTCATCCTCTCCGGCGGAACGATTGTTGCCTCTTCTGCAGCGCAGGTGCAGGCAGGGAAAGTGACCGTGAACGCCGACACGACGTTCAACGGTGACATCACCCTGACCGGAAACCTGGATGGGAGCAGCTCCCTCACCGCAGCGGCAGGGCAAAGTGTCTCGCTGAGCGGCGACATCGCGGGTTACACGGGTACGTTGAGGACAGAGGAGGAGAGTACGTGGAGTTTGAGCGGGAGAGCGATCGGCGCGGACGGCAGGTTGAATGTGAATCTCGGCGGGAAGGGAACCTTTGAGGTTCGTGGCGACAGCGATGTCTTCCTGGACGGTACACTGGGTGGTGTCGGGGATTCCTTTACCCTGAAAAACGGCGGTAGCGGTGAGCTCGTTATCACGGGCGGTACGGAAGCGACCGATGTGTCGCTTGACGTCGGCGCGGGGAAAATCGTGTTGGGCGACACGGAACACGCCATCGACTGGAAGGGACAGAAGATTTCCGGAGAAGGGGAGCTCGTGTTGAGAAATGTGACTCTGGGCGAGGGAGGATTCACGAGTCGTGGCTCCCAATCCAAGTTGCGAGTTGAAACAGCGGTGGCTTCCGCCGCCGGGCAAGCCGGAGTGGTGGATTTTAATGGGATGGATGTGTCAAACGGGGCGCTCAGCGGCATCGTTGTCAATGAGCGAGGACAGCTCAAGGGAGTGCAGGGTACCATCACGGTGGGAGGCGGTAGCGGTATAACGGTGGACATCTACCTTGCGAGGGAGAATGTCGGAGAGGAAGCGAAGGCCGCCGTCGTCGGCAGTGAGGGGAAGGGTGTGACCTTTGACGTCAAGGACAAAGACTCGCTCAAGCTGCATATAGGGGCGAGTGCGGCGGGAGCGATCGCCGAGAGTTTTCAGGACACGGAACAAGAAGGAACCGGAACGGCGGTTCTCTCTGTGGTGGAAAATGGGAGCATCGGCGACTCCGGGTCGGACGTGAGCTCCTACTTCGACGTGAGCGAAGAGGCTCAGGCTGTGCTCGATGTAACAGGCGCCCAAGTAGAGAGGGATGAACAGGGCCGCATCATCATTACCGGGAGCGCGGCGGATGTCTATATTGTGCGCGATGAGATGACGCTGGAGGGGGATGGCACGGGAGTGCTCGCAGAAAGCAAGGCTACTCTTCTCTCCCGAGAGACGAGTCACCTTACCCTCACTCAGACGGCAACGTCTGGCGATGGCGACGACATCACCGTCAAAAATCTTGTTGGTGTGAGAGGAAGTAAACTTACCGTAAACAAGACCGATAGCTCTCCCGCAGGTGAGCGCTTCACCGTCCATTTTAACAACACGAAGCAGGACATCACGCAAGAGGGTGTGGAAAAGGAGGATGTGGAAGGTCAGGACACCATCTTCTCCGGCTCCATAGAAACCGGTGCCGGCGTCGATGTGCAGAAGGATGGACTAGGAACGCTGACGGTGGGTGGCAACTATACGTTGGAAGATGGTTCCACGACCATCACCCAAGGACAGCTCATGCTCAAGGGCGAGGAGAATACGATGGAGGACCTCATCTTCAACTACGAGAAAGAGCGCGGTGAGGGATCCCAAGGCGATACGCCGAAGAAGGAAGAGCGCGGACTTGTGCTGGCCGGCGGCGGGACCACGACCGTGAAGGGTACAATCACTGAGAGTGACATTGGAGA
>CANQZJ010000083.1 GCA_947628315.1 uncultured Oscillospiraceae bacterium | reverse complement strand
GTCATCGAGGGCTCTCAAGTGCTTGAAATCACTGGGTTTGAGAGCAATATAGTGTTTTCGAGCACTTACCTTGGTGCGCCTGAAGGGACTCGAACCCACACGCGTTGCCGCACGAGAACCTAAAGGTGATGTAACCTCAGTGAAAAACATAAACACTGTCCATATCTCCAGTGCATTCATAAAATTGTTGAGAAAGTATGGAGTTAGCAGTCTTTCTCCAGCAAGGGCTAGCCAAGTATAACGCTGTCGCGGAGGCATTTTTTCCGCGTTCAAAAGTGAAACTGTTTACTGCCAAAAGTTATCACAAATATTGCAAAAACCACTATGTGCTTCAAAACCCCGCTTATATTAAAACTCACAAAACGAACCTGAACTATTTTTTCGAAAAAACTGTTCGAAAAACAGCTTGATTCCAACTATTAACTTCTGGCTGAAGCTTCGGCATCATTTATTATTTTAGTTCCTTCGTTAATCGCTTCCTCTAATAGTTCTCGTTCCTCGTTACAATCTAATTCTACCTTCATTAATGCATCATTAATTAGAGCATATGCATTTCTATATGCTGCTGCCCGGCTAGAAGGGGCAATTGCATACACGCCAAGTGAAATAACAAGCGAAAGTACCGAGTGAATCAAAACATCTTCATGAAACATATTATTACCACTTAGATAAATTGCTACACAGGTACAATATAGTGGAGCCACAGTCATCCACACTCCTACTGTTTGCCAGCAAAAATTGGCATGTAGCCAAAGTGCTTTTTGCCGTTCGGCTTGAAGATGGAGCGGGTCAGTCGAATCTGTCTTATGATTGTATGCATGTGAACACGTTATGGCAATTGTAATTGCTAAGAAAAGCGAGTCAATAAGTATCATGTTATAAGTGCGAATTTTTTCCAGTAGTATCAAAAGAACAGAACAAACACAGATTACCAGAAAAAGGAACCAAGCAATAGCTTGAACAACAATATGTCCCGTCCTTTTCATAAATAAACCTCCTCAATATTTAATACTTAGTGATGAGCAAAATCCTGATTCGCTCACCCTGTAGTGCAACATATACTAAACCAAAGTCTGAATAACTGCTATATCTATATAATGTGACTGCTTTTGTGAAATTCACGTCTTACACATTTCAATGGATCTCACATAGGCCAGCCAAAAAGGGTTCGAAAAGCCCTGCTCATACAGCAGCATCATGTTCGTCCGGGACTGCTCCGCCTCGATCAGATCCAGCGTCTTTTCGGTCCTAATATCCAGCTTATTGCGGAGTACCGGCACATCCTCATACAGGTACGGGTCACGCATGGCGCCTGTGCTCCTGCTCTGCCAGCTTCCGATGAGAGGCCAGCAGAGCTTTTTTCATCTGCTCCCCTGTCAGTTCGCCCCGCGCCCAACAGGCGGAAAGAGTACGGGCATAGTCCGACGCAGGGACACCCTCAATGGCATTGAGCGCGTCGGCCAGCTTTACAGCCTGATCCCGGCGGTATTTTGCTGCCACAGTCATAGTTTTCCCGCCTTCATTACATGATCTTATATATCCGCCTACATACTCTTTCGATAATGACTTGGTTTATATGCTATGAGAAACGACCTGCTTCATAAAGCCGTCCCTTGGAAAAGAATTATCTTAATGCAGAGGCACAAAACGGGGTGTTCACATAGCACATATGCTTTTTTCATCATCAATAATCCTTGATAGTTTTGCTATTTCTCAAAGATAACGCACTATTTAAATTAGTTGTTCTAAATTCATACTCAAAGTGGTCACTATCTTCGAGAATTAGCGTTTCAGGCTGGTTTTTCCACTTGAAATGCAACCCATTTTGCCAAATGGTTCCTCCATCATGATATGTTACAATGATGACGCTATTTAAATCCCCCTCGTCGATTTTTAAACGTTCACAAGTCTCCGAGCCATTGCCATCAGTGAAATAGTAAACGTAGCCCTCATCGAAATCAATAATGTAATATTGGTCATAACTGGAGCCAGATTTTTTATAAGCGAACACACCTGTATTGCCCTTCTTAGCCTGCTCTTGCGTATTGGTAGAATAGCTTACAGGTTCGTCTGGATTCTCCGTCACACTAGGCGTAGTAGCGCTTGGATTATCAGACACGGGCGGCGAACCAGGTTGATTAGCCGGATCATCCTCTTCACGCATATGGTAAGTAATAACTATTTCAGCATCTTTTTCTAATACATCCCCGCGCCTGTAGGTGTCAATTCCATTAATGGTAACATTATCAGTCTCCCCAGGACTAGTAATACCAAAAATGATATCATAAACGGGAACAGTTTTTATATTCGTAAAGCCATAATCTTTGAGCGTCTTTTCTACATCATGATAATCTTTAAAAACAAACTCGCTTCTATTAAACTGAATTTTAACTTGATTGGGGGACAGCAATTCATCTCTATCCATATACAATTCTTCAACATCCACTTTATCGCTATGGCAAGTGATTTTATATGATGCCTCTAAATTACAATATACATCAAGAGTGATATCTTGCTTAATTGAAACATTATCAGCAGATGACAGTGTAAAAGTGTGCGCGCCTTCTTTAACTCTATACGCATATGTATCGCTCTCGCCATGATCCAAGGTGGCCTGTTTTACCCCATCTATGGAAATGTCAATATCATACTTGTCAAAAAACCAATTCCCTACACATTCCACTTTGAGAGTTACATCATACTTTTCGTATGGTCTGTGACAGACAATGGATATCTTAGCATCAAAAGCAAATGTATCTTCTGTTGAAAAACTAGTCTGATCGTTGATTGAGGCTTTATTCTCAAACTCTCCCTCGAAAGTATCGGGATCAAGGTCATAAACTTCCCCTATTTCAACATTGGTAAAACCAGCTTCCTCAAAAAGCCGCCCTACCTCGACTATATCTGCGTTTACTATGTCAGTAGAAGAAAGTGGAGCATTAATCTTCTTAACAATATGGTAAGTTACAATGACTTCAGAATTAGGAGCGAATACAGTTTCGGCTATAAAGTTGGTATTACCATCTATCGATACCTCAGAAACCTCTCCATCGATCATAGAACTGTCAGAGGTCAAATCATCAACTTCATTCGCATGAATATTGGAAAACCCGGCCTGCTCCAATTCCGCTATGACAGTTTCATAACGCTGACCCACATAATCTGTTGCGCTAGATAAAACCTTCACTTCGTTTTTTCTGTGACCACTTCCACAAGCGGTCAAGGTAATACATAGCACAAGTACTAATATAACAACCCCTTTTCGTTTCATTTAAATATCTCCTTTCTCTTTGGAAAAGAACCACCACATTGATAGAATACGCCCGGTTTTACTAGATGCACCTGACCATACGCTTTGTTCAGAATGGCAAATCATCATCCTCGGACTCTTCTTCCTCCTCCACGCCGAGGAGTTGTTTTGCCCGGGTGAGAAGCTGGTCATATGTGATAATATGAAGCTGGTGGTACGAGGCATTGAGAATCCGTAGGGATTTCAATTCATCCTCGCCCCAAATATTTGACCGCCCATATACAAGCAAGCATTGTGGCTTGACTGTTTTTGTTCCATCAACGCGCTCCAAAAAATCAACCGAATTCGATTGTAACTCTATTCTGTAAAGGTAGTTTAGACACTGCATTATAGCAGCCGTAAGCTGGGCTGATGGACAAAGGTTGCCATGCGAATCCGGCCCGGTCCAAAACGGAACATCTGGCTTTTTGATCTCAACAACATCCAGAAATCCATCGAAAGAACGCATCAGGTAATCTGCAATATCATCGACATCGATATCCCTTTCGGGTAAAATATTCAGAAACTCTGATCCGAGAATCCATTTGTTGCCTTCAAACCAGGTTTGCCAATATGACTCAGCATAATGGCAATTAATTCCATTTTCAAAATCCTGAATGGCGTAATTTCTGCTTGCCGCTGTAATTGCGACGCTCAAATTCTCTGTAAGGATGCCGGATTCATGGAGTTTATCAACGACTTCATCATCTGATATTCCGAGTTCACGTACCTTTGCAAACAGTTTTGCCGCATCTTCATCAGCAGCGATAAATTCTGTCATGCCGATGTTCAGAGGCGTGTAGTATTCTTGAATATACGCAATCAACTTGTCAAGCTCAGATGATGTAAGAGTGATCGTTTTATCGCTCTTTGCTTGAAGAGTCCCGCCCTTTTATTTAGTCTGGCGATTTTTAGAGATACAATCTTTTCTCCTGTCGTTTTATGCGTATTCCGAAAAAAGATTGCGCGGCAGGAACTTCTGGGGCCAGAACCGAGTTCGCGAGCCTCAACATATTCCTGACCAGAATCAGTCGTTTTTACGTTTTTCCACTCCTGCATATTGAATCTCGCTTTCTGTCAGTCCTCTTACATTGGGCCTATCTGCGCAGAGGGATTGTCCTCCAGCACATGGGTACTCATGATTCTGCTCCCGGCATACATCAGATATTGAACCCCGCTGGCCACAGCCATTTCTTCGGCTGCGGCCTGTTTTGCTTTTACGACTACATCGTCGATTTTGTTGTCACCCTTGACCTCAATCAATTGATAGGATCCATCTGCCATCTTTGCGCAGATCCTTGTCAAAAGAATATCCGTGCGCCTCCACAAACAGCGTCATCATCATAACGACTGTGCGGGTATTCCCCTCTCGGAAGGGGTGTACCTGCCAAAGCGGAGGAAACAGCCGCGTCAACGCCTCTACAAACTCTTCGTGGGAGCAGGCGTTCCAGTTGAACATATGAATTGCCTCGAAAGCCTTGTCCAGATCCCGCTCAATGTCGTCATCGTTGGAGTACCACACGCTCTGCCCTGCCAGCAGCTTCTCGGCCTTTTGGACGTTGATGATGCGATACTTGCGGCCCAGTCATAGATGTCCCCAAACAGGAACCGATGGATCTCACTGAGACCATCCGGTGAAAAGTCCGAAAAACCCTGCTCATACAGCAGCATCATGTTCGTCCGGGACTGCTCCGCCTCGATCAGATCCAGCGTCTTCTCTGGCCTAATATCCAGCTTATTGCGGAGTACCGGCACATCCTCATACAGGTACGGGTCACGCATGGCGCCTGTGCTCCTGCTCTGCCAGCTTCCGATGAGAGGCCAGCAGAGCTTTTTTCATCTGCTCCCCTGTCAGTTCGCCCCGCGCCCAACAGGCGGAAAGAGTGCGGGCATAGTCCGACACAGGGACGCCCTCGATTGCATTGAGCGCGTCGGCCAGCTTTACAGCCTGGTTCCGGCGGTATTTTGCAGCGACGGTCATTATTTTCCCGCCTTTCTTCCCAATTTGTTTTATTATACCATATGCATGCTCTTTTCACAAGGCAGAAGATATATTTGAGATTTTTTCTGCCTCACATGTGCTTTTGAATAAAAGTAATACAAGTTCGGACAAATATTTTTCCAAAGGAAGGACACCCGACGTATCTGCCCAAAACGCGTATCAGCATATTCTGCATTCGTTTTAATTAAGTCCAATTTGGTATTTTCAAGAGTACAAAATATAGTGTATAATAAAATCATGGTACTTATTATACCAGAAAAGCAAATAGTTGGGAGTTGAGAACTCAATGAAGAATTATAGTTTAAAACCTACAGAAGAAAATGCAGTCATGCTACTCCAAAAAGGCCCCCTTGCCCGAAACAAATCTGTATTTCGTTTTATCACTCTACTCTCGCGCTTAGAGAACGAGTGTTATTCAGTTGCACTTAATGGCGCTTGGGGATCTGGAAAAACATTTTTTGTAAAACAAGTTAAGCTAATATTAGATGCTTACAACCCGCAGACTATTATCGAAGAAGAAAAGCGCACACAAATAATTGAGGCTGTCCCCTCGGAATTATCTATCCCGGATTCATATACATCTGTTTATTATGATGCATGGGCAAATGATCACCACGAAGATCCAATTCTATCCTTAATTTATGCTACAATAAGCAGCGGACAAAGCGATTTTTCTCCAAGCAACCAAAGAAGCATTTGCGATTCCGTTGGAGCAATCGCAAATGCATTAACAATGCGAGACATGGCCAGTGTACTTAAAAGTCTGCAAGGAACTAATTGTATGAAACAGATTAAAGAAAAGGCTGATTTGCGAAACCTTGTTTCAGATTTTGTCGATGCGCTTGTGGAGGAGCATGGGAACCGTCTAATATTCTTTATTGATGAACTCGATCGTTGTAAGCCGGATTACGCTCTCTACTTCTTAGAGCGAATTAAACACTATTTTGACGATGATAGAGTGACCTTCGTTTTTTCGATAAATTTGTCCCAACTACAGTGGATGGTAAAAAAATATTATGGGCAAGGATTTGATGCCACAAGATACTTGGACAAATTTTTCGATTTACATATTACCATTCCTGATGTTGATTATAACAAATTCCTTTCAGCGCGGCTATCATTAAATACCAGCGACTCACGTTATATGGCAATTTGTGCTCAAACAATCAATTACTTTCATTTCTCACTCCGTGAAGTAGAACGCTATATTCGATTAGTAAACATAGCCGTTAATAGAGATAACCGGCGAATTACAGAACCTTGTTGGCCAGAAGAAAACGCAATTGCTTTCTCAATTTCCTGCTTTGTTCCAATCATCATTGGGTTAAAAATGAATGACTTGCATTCGTATCACGAGTTTATTTTAGGGAAAGACCCTACCCCCATGTTAGATATACTATGTACGGAGAACACCCATGTTTTCAAAAGATTTCTCCTAAACAACGATGAGCGTTTTGACATAGATAAGGGGAACTCCAAATTTGATTTAAATTTCACTACTGTTAGTTTTAAAGAACGGCTGGTAGAAGTTTATCACGCTTTGTTTTTCGAGGATTATGAAAGTGGTTATCATAAAATACAAATTGGTGAAATGGAGTTTACTGCACAAACACACAAAGAAATTATGGAGATTGTAGGGTTACTATCCTCTATTTCAAATTACGAATTTGAATAATACGCCTCTCCGCCAAATGGCTCAATCCAACATACCGATTACACCGTACCGCCAATTGTTTCTTCAAACTCATCAGAATCTGCGAGGGCAGGCTGAAGCTCATCAAATGCCTGAGTGTGGACTGTACAGCGGTGGAGGGCGAGTAACGCTCCGACAGCGAAATCAAAATCGGAAAACTGATTTGTCATCCGGGACAGGGAGAAAACAAAAGAATTCTAGCACAAGACAATTTCCTGGAAAGCACCCCCTGTAGATAAAAATGCGAAATACTGCAGAGATGAATACATGTGGGAAATACAAGAACAAATCATCACACTTCTCGCTCAGTATTTCGCTAGTGTGATCCTGCTATAAAGTTCAGCCTCACAGCATGTTCAATTCTTTTTTGAGACCCTCCACAATACCCGGCTGGTCTTCTTTCCGCACACGCTCATATTCCTCCAGCGCCTGATCCCGCAGCCGCTCCGCATTCCTGGCCCACGCCTCAAACTCCTGCTTCCCCATTGTCTTCTTGATGACGCGGGCATAGTATTTCTTATAGGCTCGCTGGTGCAGCTGCCATATCTCATTGTTGCGTACCTTGTTCTGAAAGCTGGCCGTGGCTCCTACCTCCCGGCAGGTCTTGCCGGCCTGTCCCGGCGCGGGTCCGTCACAGTAGGAAAAGAGGGTCCCCGGCATCTGCAAAAACCACCGCCCGCAGCTGGCGCACCGCTTGGGGACAAACCCCTTCTGCAGTCCTCGCATGAACTCCACATAGACGAAATCCACCAAACGGTCAAAGTACAGCTTCTCCACTATCTCCGGCTCCTGGCCGGAACGATTCCGCAGCGCGTATTGGATATTCACCGGCGGCGCGTCTACCGACAGATCTTCCCCCAAACTGACTCCACTCACGAAAGGCTCTAAAAATTGATCGCAGATCATCCTGGCCAGAGGAACTTTCCTTTGGCCTTTTTTCTTTTCAAACTGGGGACCGCTGAACAGCTTGTCCAGAAACCAGCCATACCTCTGCTGAATGAACGCGATCTCTTCCAACAGCCGCTCCACGATCTCCGGCAGCTGATAGGCGCGGTTTAAAATGTCTCTCGCAAACGCATCCCGTGCCCCGCCTACCACCAAATGTTCTATCGGCCAGCTGGCGGCCTCACGGAAGTCCTCCAGATAGAACCGATACAATGGCAGAGAGGCAAACATCTTCACCAGATCCATAAACGCGCGGGGCGCCGCCTCCCCATCCTGTGCGGTCACGACCCGCTCAAGCCTGTCCAGCGTTTCCCGCGTCGGCGCGGGGTCGAAGTTGAGTACCTCGGTCAGCACAGCGCCATACGGAACTTCTGTCCAGTCCTCCACCCAATAGCAGTCGGCGCCGAACTCGATCTTCGTGTGTGTGCGGGATCGGTCTATATCAAATAAGTCCTTCCCCAGTACGCCCAGATTGCTCATACCCGACCTCCGATAGATAATGTGTCAGCAGCAATAGTGTATGTGTTTCAAATTATACGTTTTCTATTGACGAGTGTCAATAGAAATGCTACCATACAATCCCATACAAAAATTGGAAATCCACCCACCTGGAGGTACCTATGAAAACGCTGTTTACCATTGATGCCGAGGCTCTGATGTCCACGCCGCTCCCCTCCCTGCGGTTCGTCGTGGATAAGCTGCTCCCCCAGGGTCTCCACATCCTCGCCGGCGCGCCAAAGATCGGTAAGTCCTGGCTGGCGCTCTACATCTGTCTCTGCGTCGCCAGAGGCGCTCCCCTCTGGGAGTTCCCATCGACCAAGGGGACAGTCCTCTACCTCTGTCTGGAGGACAGCTACGCCCGCATCCAGCAGCGGCTGTTTGAACTGACAGAGGACGCGCCCTCCACGCTCCACTTCGCCAACCTCGCCGACGGCATCGGTTCCGGGTTGGAGGAACAGCTCAAACAATTCCTCGCCCAGCACCCGGATACAAAGCTGGTGGTCATCGACACACTGCAAAAGGTCCGGCGGGCATCGCCCGACGCGAATCCATACGCCAACGACTACCGAGACATCTCCGTGCTGAAGTCTCTGGCTGACGAGTACGGCGTGGCCATTCTGCTCATCCATCATCTGCGAAAGATGATCGACGACGATCCTCTGAACATGATCTCCGGCACCACGGGATTGAGCGGCGCGACGGATTCCAGTTTCGTTCTGAAGCCGGA
>CANQZJ010000082.1 GCA_947628315.1 uncultured Oscillospiraceae bacterium | reverse complement strand
CCACCGGCACCGCGCTGGTGGCCTGCCAGTTCGTCACCCTGGACTACCTGTGGAACGAGGTTCGGGTCAAGGGCGGCGCCTACGGCACCGGCCTCCGGGTGGGGGACAGCGGCGACGTGTTCTTCACCTCCTACCGGGATCCCCGGTGCGGCCAGTCCCTGGAGACCTTCACCGGCGCGGGCGCGGCGCTCCGTGCCTTCTGCGACGGCGGCGAGGCCCCGGACAAGTATATCATCAGCACCATCGGTGAACTGGAGCCGGTGGTCACCCCCCGGCTGGAGGGCACCCGGGCCGCCACCATGTACTTCACCGGCAAGACCCAGGCCGACCGCCAGCGCCAGCGGGATCAGGTGCTCGCCACCACGGCGGCGGATCTCCGCGCGTTCAGCCAGACGCTGGACAAGGTGTGCGAAAGCGCGGCCATCTGCGTGGTGGGCAGCCAGGATGAGCTGGACGGCTGTGGCGGCAAGCTGGACAAGCGGGAACCCCTGCAGATGTAACAGAGATCAAAAAGAGCGCCCCGGCAACGCCGGGGCGCTTCGTGTTTCTTAAAATCAGCCCCAGAGGGGGGAGGGATACAGACCGCTTTCCACCAGGGAGCCGATGGCGCTCTTCACGGAGGGCTTGTCCTCCTTGTAGGTGACGCCGTACCATTTGTCGCCGCTGGTGAGCACCTTGACCTGGGCCTTGCCCTCGCCGATGAGCTGGCTCACCACGGAGGGAAGGTAGAACTCGGCTTTTTCCGGGTTGTGCGCCAGCGCCTCGTCCAGAAAAGCGGGAAACCGGGCGGCGGCCTCGTCCACCAGGCTGCGGTGGAAGCCCCACAGGTTCATAGACACCACCGTGCCGCCGGGCAGGGGAGTCCAGGTGGCGCCGTCGTCCTCGGTGAACTCGGCGTCGTCCCCCTTCTTGGCGATCCTGGTGCGCTCCACCACGCCGGTGAGGAAACCGTCGCCATTCACCTCACACACGCCCCGGGCCACGGTGCCGTGCTCGGTGACGGTGTTTTTCAGCAGATAGCCCGCCATGGCGTACTGATATTTTGTCCCGTCGGGGTGGGTGGTAAGGTAGTCGTAGATGAGCTGATAGCTCTGGGGGCCGTAGTAGTCGTCGGAGTTGATGACGGCGAAGGGGCCGTCGATGACGTCCCGGGCGGCCAGGACGGCGTGGGTGGTGCCCCAGGGCTTCTCCCGGTTCTCCGGGACGGTGTAGCCCTCCGGCAGGTCGCCCAGGTTCTGAAAGGCGTACTTCACGTCGATGATCCTGGACAGCCGGTCGCCAATGGCGGCCTTGAACTGCTCCTCGATCCGCCGGTTGATGATGAAGATCACCGTCTCGAATCCGGCGCGCCTGGCGTCGTAGATGGAGTAATCGATGATGAGCTCCCCGTTGGGGCCCACCGGGTCGATCTGCTTCAACCCGCCGTACCGGCTGCCCATGCCGGCGGCCAGCACCACCAGGACTGGCTTCTTTGCCATATCCGTCACTCCCTGTCTGTCTGATTTAACCGCGGTAGCCGTTGGGGTTCATGGACTGCCATTTCCAGCTGGAGGCGCACATCTCCTCAATGCCGCGCTTGGCCTTCCAGCCCATCTCCTCCAGGGCCTTCTTGGGCTCGGCGTAGCAGGCGGCGATGTCGCCGGGGCGGCGGGGATCCACCACATAGGGCAACTCCTTGCCGCAGGCCTTCTCATAGGCGTGGAGCACATCCAGCACGGAGTAGCCCACGCCGGTGCCCAGGTTCACGATAAACAGGCCACAGTTGGTCTCCAGCTTTTTCAGCGCCGCCACGTGGCCCTCGGCCAGGTCGACCACATGGATGTAGTCCCGGACGCCGGTGCCGTCTGGGGTGGGGTAGTCGCTGCCGTAGACGTGGATCTTCTCCAGCTTGCCCACGGCCACTTGGGCGATGTAGGGCACCAGATTGTTGGGGATGCCCTCCGGATCCTCGCCGATGAGACCGCTGTCGTGGGCGCCGATGGGGTTGAAGTACCGCAGCAGGGCCACGTTCAGGGTGGGGTCGGCGGCGCAGTAGTCGATCAGGATCTTCTCGATGAACAGCTTGGTGGTGCCATAGGGGTTGGTGGTGCCGCCGGTGGGGAAGTCCTCACGGATGGGGACGGAGGCGGGGTCGCCGTACACCGTGGCGGAGGAGGAGAACACAAAGTCCTTCACGCCGTGCTTCCGCATGGTGTTCAGCAGCACCAGGGTGGACACCAGGTTGTTGGTGTAGTACTCCAGGGGCTTGCGCACGCTCTCGCCCACCGCCTTCAGACCGGCGAAGTGGATGACGGAGGTGATGTCGGGGTGGGCGGCGAAGATGGCCTCGGTCTCGTCGGGGCTGCACAGCTCCGCCCTGATGAAGGGGACGGTCTTGCCGGTGATCTTCTCCACCCGGCGGACGGCCTCCTCAGAGGAGTTGGACAGGTTGTCCGCCACGACGATATCATATCCCGCGTTGAGCAGTTCCACGCAGGTGTGGCTGCCGATGTAGCCGGCGCCTCCGCAAACCAGAACAGACATAGTAAACACCCTTTCTTAAAATGTTATCTCTTTCCAAGTATATACGATTGCGGCCCGGTTGGCAAGCGGGAAGATGAAATTCCGCTTGAAATTCCCCCGCATAGATGATATGATAGATCCAACAAGGGGGACAGCCCCGAAAACGATAAGGAGTGATCCATATGGTCAGAGTGATCATGGGCCCCAAGGGTACCGGAAAATCCAAGCAGATGGTAGACCTCATCAATTCCGCCGTGGACAACGAGCACGGCAACGTGGTGGCCATCGCCCACAATTCCAAACTGAATTTCAAGATCCACTACTCCATTCGCGTGGTGGACACCTCTGAATATAATATCCCCAACTACGACACGCTGAAAGGTTTCCTGTACGGCCTGTACGCCAGCAACTACGACATCACCCATGTGTTCATCGAGAGCCTGAACAAACTGGTGCCCACCGACGGCAACAACGACGTGGAGCCCTTCCTGGACTGGCTGGAGGACTTCTCCAAGCAGAGCGGCATCACCTACACCGTGTCCATCAGCGCCGACGCGGCCCTGGCCAGCGAGGGCGTGCGCAAGTATTTCTACAACCCCGAAGCGTAAAAAAGGATAAAAAGAGAGTCCCGGAGGAGCGATCCCCCGGGACTCGTTTTGTTTACCTGTTAGTCCGTCACGTAGGGCAGCAGGGCGACCTGACGGGCGCGCTTGATGGCGTCGGTCAGCTGGCGCTGATGCATGGCGCAGGTGCCGGTGGTGCGGCGGGGCAGGATCTTGGAGCGCTCAGACAGATACCGCTTCAGTTTGGCGGCGTCCTTGTAGTCGATGCTCTCCACCTTGTCCACGCAGAAAGCGCACACCTTGCGGCGCTTGCGGGTGGGACGGGGCTTGGCGTTGGTATCCATAGCCATTTGGCAGTCCTCCTTATTCGTTGATGGGGTGCTCAGAAGGGCAGCTCGCCGTCGTCATCGGCCAGCTCGGAGAACTGGTCGTCGCCGGACGGGATGCCATAGTCGGGAGCGGGTGCGCGGTTGAAATCGCCGCGGTCGCGGTTGTTGCCATAGCTGTTGCCGCTGTAGCTGCCGCCGCCCTCACCCTCTCGGCGGGAGTCGGCGAAATAGATGTTGTCGGCCACGACCTCGGCGGACGTGCGTTTGTTGCCGTCCTTATCAGTCCAGTCCCGCATCTGCAGGCGGCCCTCAACGACGGCCAGACGGCCCTTGCCGAGGAATCTGGACGCGAATTCCGCAGTGCCGCGCCATGCCACCACGTCGATCCAGTCGGTGGCGCGTTCGCCGGTGTTTTTGTCCCGGAAATCCCGATCCACCGCCAGGCGGAAGGATGCTACGGGGGTTCCGGTCTGGGTGTGGCGCAGCTCGGGATCCCGAGCCAGCCGGCCCATGATGATGATTCGATTCAGCATCCTGGCCCCTCCTTACGCTTCCTTGCTGACGATGATGGAGCGCATGATGCTGGGATTGATTCGCATCAGACGATCCAGCTCGGCGGGGAACGCGGGGTCGGAGGAGAAGGTCATCAGGACGTAGTAGCCCTCGTCCAGATCGTTGATGAGGTAGGCCAGCTTGCGCTTGCCCCACTCGTCCACCTCCGTCACGGTGCCGTGGCTCTCGGCCAGCTCCTTGAAGCGGGCCACCACGGCGGCGGTGTCCTCCTCACCCAGATTGGGGTTGATGATATAGAGCACCTCGTAGTTGCCGGAAAGTTTTGCCATTGATTGCACCTCCTTATGGTCTTGTGGCCTCCGGTCACGCCGGAGGCAAGGATGTTGCCCGCCCGCACACGGGGGCAGACTAAATTATTATACCGGTTTTTGGCCGGTTGTCAAGGGCTTGGGGGAGATTTTTTGAAGAAAAAACGAGGAAAGGGCTTTACACCGGCTTCAAAATGCTGTTTGCTGTGTGTTGACACGTTTTTCAATTTATAGTACCATTTTATCACAAAAGAAGATTGGGCGGAGGTTGCATTATGTACCTGGAATTTCTAACCGACGAAGAAAAAGGGTTGCCATCGATTAACCCTGAGGCGAGAAGATATCGCGTTTCTTATGCGTTCGACGAGATGGAGAAGTTTGAGCAGAAGTCCGGCCTGTCCATTGTAGACGGCCTGACGCGGAAGCAGTATATCGAAATGTTCAACTCCATGATGATCCGCCACTCTACTACGTTTACCGCCATCAAGACCGAAGTGCGTGTCTATCTTCGATATTTGATTGAACGCGGTGTCCTTGATTCGTCCCATGACGATATCGTAAACAGTATTCAATTTGAGGATATGAGCGTGGATCATCCGCACCACGTCAGATACTTCAAAGATTTGCTTGATCTTCAGCATTATATCCAGTTGTCTCTTGAGGAAGATAAGAGCATCGAACCGAAAAAGAAATTTGAAATACATATTGCCATCCTCTACCTGGCCTGGTACGGTTTCTCCTGGGAGGAGGTCATCAACGTCAAAAAGACCGATGTGGTTGACGGAGGCGTAATGAGAAGTGGCGAACTGATCGAGATGGCTCCCGATGTCGTCAGCTTTCTGGAAAAGGTTAAGGCAAGCGAGGGATATATGCAGAAGGCAAGAGGTGATATTCTTCGGAAATATGTCCCCTCTGAATATCTTATCCGCACAGAGCGCTCCGAAAAACTGGAGCGCAACACCTTATTCGCTATGATCAAGCGGCTGAACGCCGTCTGTGACAAGCGTTACTCACTTCTGTTTGAAACCGCCCACTGGTCCGGCGTGTTCTACCGCGCCGCTCAAATCGAGCGGGAGTACGGCGAGAATGAATTTATGCGGCGGGTCAGGGATGACTGGAAGTTTTCCTCCGAGGTGTTTGACGCAGAAATCACAAGTGCGCAGAAACTTTATAACGTCCTGAAAGACTACAAGTTTTATAAGCAGTTTTTTGAGAGCTGATACAAATGCAACCCCCCTCCGGCGGCGCCGGAGGGGGGTTTCTCATATCTATTAGAACTCCGCGTTCCCCACGGTGCGCGGGTGCAGCTCCACGTCCCGGATGTTGGAGATGCCGGTGAGGTACATCACCATCCGCTCAAAGCCCAGGCCGTACCCGGCGTGGCGGCAGGAGCCGTAGCGCCGCAGGTCCAGATACCACCAGTAGTCCTCTTTTTTCAGGCCCAGCTCGGCCATGCGGGCCTCCAGCACGTCGATGCGCTCCTCGCGCTGGGAGCCGCCGATGATCTCACCGATGCCGGGAACCAGGCAGTCCGCCGCGGCGACCGTCTTGCCGTCGTCGTTGAGGCGCATATAGAACGCCTTGATCTCCTTGGGGTAATCGGTGACGAACACCGGGCGCTGATAGACCTGCTCGGTGAGGTAGCGCTCGTGCTCCGTCTGGAGGTCGCAGCCCCACTCCACCTTGTAGTCGAATTTGTCGTTGTTCTTTTTCAAAATTTCCACGGCCTCGGTGTAGCTCACCCGGCCGAAGTCGGAGGAGGCCACGTGCTCCAGCCGCTCCCTGAGGCCCTTGTCCACGAAGGAGTTGAAGAAGTCGATCTCGTCGGGGCACTTGTCCAGCACCGTGCGGATGATGTGCTTGATCATGGCCTCGGCCACGTCCATGTCGCCGTTCAGGTCGCAGAAGGCCATCTCCGGCTCGATCATCCAGAACTCGGCGGCGTGGCGCTGGGTGTTGGAGTTCTCCGCCCGGAAGGTGGGGCCGAAGGTGTACACGTTGCCGAAGGCCATGGCGAAGTTCTCGGCGTTCAGCTGGCCGGAGACGGTCAGGTTGGCGTGCTTGCCGAAGAAGTCCTTTGACCAGTCCACGGTGCCGTCGGGGAGGCGGGGCGGGTCGTTGACGTCCAGGGTGGTCACCTGGAACATCTCGCCGGCGCCCTCGCAGTCGGAGGCGGTGATGATGGGGGTGTGGATATACACGAAGCCCCGCTCCTGGAAGAAGCAGTGGATGGCGTGGGCGGCCACGGAGCGCACCCGGAAGGCGGCGGAGAACAGGTTCGTCCTGGGCCGCAGATGCTGGATCGTCCGCAAAAACTCCACGCTGTGGCGCTTTTTCTGGAGGGGATAGTCCGGGGCGGACACGCCCTCCACCTCGATGGAGGCGGCTTTGATCTCCAGAGGCTGCTTGGCCTCCGGGGTGAGCACCACCGTACCCGTGACGATGAGGGCGGCGCCCACGTTCTGGCCGGCGATCTCCTTATAGTTGTCCAGCGTATTGGCGTCCATGACGACCTGCAAATTCTTAAAGCAGGAGCCGTCGTTCAGCTCGATAAAGCCGAAGGTCTTCATGTCCCGGATGGTACGGGCCCAGCCCATGACGGTAACGGTCTGGCCGCCGAGCTGTTCCCTGTCCGCAAAGACAGACGCGATGGTGACGCGATCCATAAAAATCCACTCCGTTTCTGGTGACAGTGGTAATAGTATATCAGCTTTTTCGCCGTTTGCAAGGGGCAGAGCGTCACTTTCCCAGCTTTTCGCCCACGATGGCCCTCTGTTCCGGGGTGGGGATCCACTTAGAGCCGAAGTCGATCACCACGATGCGGCTGTCGTAGCACAGCAGAAAGCGGTTCGTGCGGCCCCCGTCGTCATACACCCGTTCCCAAGCCTCCGCCGCGCCCCAGGGGGCGGGGTCGATCACCTCGTAACGGTAGCCGAACTCCTCCCCGCGCTTGTCGTCCTCATGGTACAGCCTGTCCCTGCACCAGTCGTAGAGGAACGGCAGCTTGACCTCGGTGAGGGTGTACTCCAGAGAGGGCAGGGACAAGTCCGGGTCGTCCCGGTTCCAGTCCACGTGCTGATGAATCTCATACTGTCCCAGAAGAACGGTCTCATCCCCGGTCGTCCAGGTGCGATAGACGTCCATATCCACGTCCGCCAGGTCGGCCACTGACAGGGGCGGGTCGCCGCTCAGATAGATGCTGTCGTTCAGCAGGCCGCTGCCCGCCGCCCGGATGGTGAAGAAGACGATGACCGCCAGCAGGCCGAAGGCCAGCGCCACGTCCACCGCCAGGGTGGCCGTCCGGTTGACGCTCCGGGAGACGCCCTTCCGTTTCAGGAGGACGCGGGTGCCGTTCACCCCGAGAAGCAGCAGAACCGTCCAGCCCAGCATGACAAACGTGATGAGCTTCATCAGCGGGTTGCTTTGTAGGAGGACGTCGGTCAGATACCCCACAAGGGCGATGGCGAACACGCTCAGACCGACGGCCTGGAGCGGGAAGTGGTTAGGGGTGGGGTAGAACACCCCCTGCTCCGCCGCCTTTACCGCCCGGCGGCGCCACAGGAAATAGCCGCCCAGCTCCACGCCCAGCAGCAGGATCAGGAACGACCAGCACAGGAGGCTGAATAACCCGCTGGGGCGGGAGAGAAAGCCGATGGGGTCGTTCACAAGCTGGCCGACGGACAGCCAGAGGCCCAGCAGCGTCGTCAGCAGGCTGACGGCGTAGGCCGGGATGGTGGAGCGCATCATGGTCTTGTGGATGGCGTCCACCTCCATGGCCGGGTCGGTGTCGATGGGGGTGGGATCCTCCCGCTCGTTGTAAAACACCAGCAGCTTGCCGTTGGAGGCGGCCACCTCCCAGCCGGTGTGGGCGCAGAGATCCCGGAACTCCTGCTCCTCCTCGGTGGGGTACGGGTCAAAGGCGGACGCCTTGTAGTAATAGCTGACGCAGAAATGGATCCGCCGGGGCTCGCTCCTGCGATAGCGGATGAAATAGTTGCCGATATCCTCCAGCATCCAGCCCTCGGCCGCCAGCTTTTCAAAATGTTTTTGGAGCCCAGTGCGGTCATACATGGAAAACAGGAACAGTTCGCGCTTGACGTCCCTCATTTTTGCTCCTCCTCTCCGAAGACGCGGCGGTAGTCCTCCCCCTGGGCGGCGATGCGGCGGTATTCCTCGGCCAGCCGCTTCACCCCCGCCTCGGTGAGGACGTAGCTCCGCCGGCGGCCCTCCACCTTGGTCTCCCGGATCATCCCGGCGTCCAAAAACTGCTCCAGCAGGTTGTAGAGCGTCCCGGAGCCCACGCTGACCCGCCCCTGGGTCATGGCGGGCACCCGGTCCAGGATGTCCATGCCGCAGCACTCGGTCTTGAGGCACAGCAGCACGTAGAACATCTGCTCCGTCAGGGTCTGGAATTTCAAGCGGGGCATAGCGGTCCCTCCTTTTCTCGAATATCGAGTTTGATGGGGAAAGAAGGAATCTCGAATATCGAGATTATAGGTCCAGTATAAACTCGAATATCGAGAATGTCAATAGGGAACTTCAAATTTTTCTGAGGACAGAAAAACTCCCCCGGAGCGCTCCGGGGGAGTGGCAGTTATCCGATATACATGGGGATGAAGAACACCCAGGGCGCGGTGACGATGGCCATCACCAGCGCGGCGATGTGCCGCTGGCGGCCGTCCAGCCCCGCGCACTTTTTCAGGGCCCGTTTGTCGAAGAAGTAGATGCACACCCCGGCGGCAGCCACGCCGATGGCCGTCCACACCAGGGCCAGCGGGTGCCGGAAGGGGTTCACTGTCATGGCCATGGCGAAGTCGTTGACCCAGCCGATGCCGTTTGCGTCCAGGGCCGAGGCCCCGAACAGGCCCAGGGCCAGCCACGCCGCCCCGATGACGTCGGCCAGAAAGCCGTTGCGCCACACCCGCCACCAGGCCGTTTTCATCACCCC
>CANQZJ010000081.1 GCA_947628315.1 uncultured Oscillospiraceae bacterium | reverse complement strand
CTGGGCAAGCGGGTGGAGATCGGGGACAGGCGCGTCCCCGGCGTCATCGGATTTAAGCCCATCCACCTGACCACCCCAGAGGAGCGGAAGAAGACCCCGCCGCTGAAAGAGTACTATATCGACATCGGCGCGAAAGACAGGGAGGAGGCCCTCTCCAAAGTGGAGATCGGCGACTGCTGTGTGTTCGTGGGCGACGTGGTGGAGTTCGGCGGCCGCATGCTGAAGGCCAAAGCCATCGACGACCGGGTCGGCTGTGCGGTGATGGTGAAGCTGCTGGAGGAGGATCTCCCCATGGACTGCACCTTCGCCTTCACCGTCCAGGAGGAGGTTGGGACGAGAGGCGCCTTCGGCGCGGCGTTCTCCGTCACCCCGGAGATTGCCCTGGTGCTGGAGGGCACCACCTCCGCCGACACCCCCGCGCTGACGGAGAGCCGGCAGATCTGCTCCCCCGGCATGGGGCCGGTGCTGTCCTGGATGGACAACGGCACCATCTACGACCGGGAATTGTTTGAGCGGCTCCGCAGGCTGGCCGACGGCAACGGCATCCCCTGGCAGATGAAGCACTACGTGGCCGGCGGCACCGACGGCCGCACCATCCAGCGCACCAAGTCCGGCGTCCGGGTCACCGGCATCTCCGCCGCCGTGCGCTATATCCACGCGCCCAGCAGCGTCTGCAGCCTGGACGACGCGGACAACATCCTGAACCTTGCCCGGCTGTTCATCTGGTCGGTCGCGGCGGAATCCTGAGGAGGAATTTACCATGGAACTGATGAAAACCCTGACCGAGCTGGTGACCGCCTTCGGCCCCTCCGGGGACGAGGGCGAGATCAGCCGGGTCATTGAGAAGCTGGCCGCGCCCTATGTGGACGAGGTCACACGGGACGTGATGGGCAACCTGTTCTGCCACAAGAAGGGCAGCGGCCCCAGGGTGATGTTCGCTGCCCACATGGACACCATCGGGATGGTGGTCACCCACATCAGGGAGGACGGCGCCGTCCACGTGGGGCCGCTGGGCGGCGTCAACCCTGTGAACGTGCTGTACACCCCCGTCCGTTTCAAGAACGGCGCTCACGGCCTGTTCTGTGCCTCCCAGGATGCGGACACGGCCAAACTGAAGGCCGCCGACCTGCTCATCGACCTGGGCGCGTCCTCCAAAGAGGAAGCGGAGAAGCTGGTGCAGGTGGGCGACGCGGCGGTGTTCGACACCCCCATCCATCAGGCGGGCAGCCGGGTCATCTCCCCCTATCTGGACGACCGCATCGCCTGCCTGATCCTGCTGATGGCCATGGAGAAGCTGGGCAGGACAGACAACGATCTGTACTTTGTGTTCACCACCCAGGAGGAGGTGGGCACCCGGGGCGCCAAGACGGCGGCCTGGACGGTCGCCCCGGACTACGGCGTGGCGGTGGACATCTGCGGCGCGGACGACACCCCCGGCTCCAAGCACCAGGTCAGTGCCCGCTGCGGCGGCGGCGCGGCGGTGAAGGTGATGGATCGCTCCGTCATCTGCCACCCCTGGGTGGTGGAGAAGCTGATGGCGCTGGCGGGGGAGAAGTCCATCCCCGCCCAGCGGGATGTGATGCGCGCCGGCGGCACCGACGCGGGCGCCATCCACCTGAGCAGGGGCGGTGTGTACACCGGCGGCATCTCTATCCCCACCCGCTACGGGCATACCCCCGCGGCGGTGGCGGATCTGGGCGACGTGGAGGCCTGTGTCGATCTGGTGGTCGCCTTTGCCGAGACCAAGTTAGAGAAAGAGTGTTAAGCTAAATGCCTTTACAGATAAGCGAACAAATCAAAACCCTGGCAGCGCGTGCTGAGGCGGAGCTGGCGGAACAGTTTGCCCGTATCGACGCTATTTCCGGGGAAAACACCAACCGGGTGCTGGCCGCCTTTCAGAAGCACCGGGTGGCGGAGAGCTACTTTGCCGGCACCACCGGCTACGGCTACGACGATCTGGGCCGGGACAAGCTGGACGAGATCTACGCCGACCTGTTTGGCACCGAGGACGCCCTGGTGCGCATCCAGTTCGTCAACGGCACCCACGCCATCACCTGCGCCCTGTTCGGGGCGCTGAAAGCGGGGGACGTGCTGGTGTCCGCCGTGGGCGCGCCCTACGACACCCTTTTGGGCGTGGTGGGGGCTGTAGACAAGGGCCATGGCTCGCTGAAGGACTACGGCGTGGAGTACCGCCAGGTTGATTTGAAAGACAACGCCCCCGACAAGGAGGGGCTGGCCCTTGCCGTCTCCGACCCTAAGGTCAAGGCGGTGCTGATCCAGCGCTCCAAGGGCTACGCCACCCGCGCGTCCCTGTCGGTGGACGAGATCGGCGCGCTGTGCGCCATCGTGCGGGCGCACAATCCAAACGCCGCCATTTTGGTGGACAACTGCTACGGCGAGTTCGTGGAGACATTGGAGCCCACCCATGTGAGGGCCGACCTGGTGGTGGGCTCCCTCATCAAGAACCCCGGCGGCGGCCTGGCCCCCACGGGGGCGTACATCGCCGGCCGGCGCGACCTGGTGGAGGGGGCCGCCATGCGGCTGACCTGCCCCGGCATCGGCCGGGAGTGCGGCTCCACCCTGGGGAACAACCGTCTGCTGTACCAGGGGCTTTTCATGGCCCCCCATACCGTCGCCCAGGCGCTGAAAACCGCCGTGTTCGGCGCGAAGCTCATGGAGCTGCTGGGCTTTGAGACCGAGCCAAAGTCCGACGCGGTGCGCCACGACATCATCCAGATGATCCATCTGAGGGATGCTGAGCGGGTCAAGCGGTTCTGCAAGGGCATCCAGTCCGGCGCGCCGGTGGACTCCTATGTGACCCCGGAGCCCTGGGATATGCCGGGATACGACTGCCCGGTCATCATGGCCGCCGGGGCCTTTATCCAGGGGGCCTCCATCGAGCTTTCCGCCGACGCCCCCATGCGGGAGCCCTACACCGTGTACCTCCAGGGCGGGCTGACCTATGAGTCCGGCAAGGCGGGGCTCATGCTGGCCGCCGACGAGCTGATAAAGGGCGAATAGGCCAAGCATTCGACCGCATATCCTCATCCAAAGGGGTGAGCGTATGCTTTTGAAACTGCGCCGGTGGCTGGCGCGGCTGAGATATGACGGCCCGCTGCCGGTGATCCTGCCGGTGGTCATCGCCCTGGCGCTGGCGGGACTGGTGATCCACGCCGTGAATTGCCAGCTCCGGCCGATGTTGGAGACGGTGGCCGCAAATCAGGCCGTCAATCTGATGACAAAGGCCATCGATCGGGCGGTGGACGACTGCTTGACCCAGTCCGGCATGGGCTACAACGATTTTGTCACAGTGGTCACCGACGACTCCGGCAAGGTGACCTCCCTCACCGGAAACACGGCGGCTGCCAGCCGCTTCCGCCGCCAGGTGACCGAGGCGGTCATCGACGCCATCCAGGGGCTGGACGAGAAGGATCTGGGCGTGCCGTTGGGGAATCTCACCGGGCAGTTGCTGCTGTCCGGCGTGGGGCCGTCGGTGCGGGTGAAAGTGTACTCGGTGGGCAGCGTCACCGCCAACTACTCCAACTCCTTCACCGCCGCCGGGGTGAACCAGACCCACCACCAGATCAACCTGTCGATCGATGCCGCGGTGAATCTGTTTCTGCCGGGGGAGGTGTTCCCGGTGAACCTGTCCAGCACGGTGTGCGTAGCGGAGACGGTCATCGTGGGGGAGACCCCGGACACCTATTTGAATCTGGATCAGAGTGCGGCTGGATAGCCGAAGAAAGGACGTTTACCAATGGACATTCGGGAACAGATCGAGCAGCTCCGCCGCACCCTCAACGAGCACAACTATAACTACTATGTTCTGGACAATCCCACCATCACCGACTACGAGTACGATCATCTGCTCCGGCAGTTGGAGGATCTGGAGGCGGATCACCCCGAACTGATCACGCCCGATTCCCCCACACAGAGGGTGGGAGGCCAGGCGCTGGAGGCATTTCAGCAGGTGACCCACCGGGTGCCGCTCCAGAGCCTTCAGGACGTGTTCTCCCCGGAGGAGCTGGCCGACTTCGGCAAGCGGGTCGGGGAGAGCGTGGACAATGTGGAATATCTGCTGGAGCCCAAGGTGGACGGCCTGTCCATGGCGCTGGAGTACCGGGACGGCGTGTTCGTCCGGGGGGCCACCCGCGGCGACGGCCAGGTGGGGGAGGACGTGACCGAAAACCTCCGCACCATCCGCTCCATCCCCATGAAGCTGGAAAATGTCCCCGGCACGCTGATCGTGCGCGGTGAGGTCTATATGCCCCGCAAGACCTTTGAGCGGCTCAACGAGGAGCGGGAGCTGAACGGCGAGAACCTGTTCGCCAACCCCCGCAACGCCGCCGCAGGCTCCATGCGCCAGCTTGACCCGAAGATCGCCGCCGCCCGTGGGCTGGATATCGTGATCTTCAATATCCAGTATACCGACCACGAGCCCTTCGAGACGGACAGCGCCAGCCTGGACTGGCTGAAGTCCCTGAAATTCAAGGTCATCGACTACCAGCTGTCGTCCAGCATGGAGGAGATACAAAAATCCATATTCCAGTTAGGCGACGACCGGGAGCAGTACCCCTTTGATATCGACGGCGCAGTTGTAAAGGTAAATTCCTTGTCAGATCGTGTGACGCTTGGCGAGACGTCGAAATTCCCCAAGTGGGCGGCGGCCTATAAGTATCCGCCGGAGCAGAAAGAGAGCGTTGTTCGGGACATCGTGGTGCAGGTGGGCCGCACCGGGGTATTGACCCCCAAAGCGGTGGTGTCTCCCGTCCGTCTGGCGGGCACCACCGTCACCAACGCCACCCTCCACAACCAGGATTTCATCACCGAGAAGGATATCCGCGTGGGCGACACCGTGATCGTCCAGAAGGCGGGGGAGATCATCCCGGAGATCGTGTCCGTGGTGAAGGAAAAGCGGCCGGAGGGCACCGAGCCCTATTTTCTGCCCAAAGTGTGCCCGGTGTGCGGGGCCCCGGTGGTGCGGGACGAGGACGGCGCCCACATCCGCTGTACCGGCGCCGAGTGCCCCGCCCAGCTGCTCCGTAACCTGACCCACTTTGCCAGCCGGGACGCCATGGACATCGAGGGCCTTGGCCCCGCGGCGGTGAAGGCCCTGGTGGACGCGGAATTGATCAAAACGCCCGCCGACCTGTACCATCTGGATCGGGATGCGGTTGCCGAGCTGGATCGCATGGGCAGGAAGTCCGCCGACAACCTGCTGGCCGCCATCGAGAAATCCAAGCAAAACGACCTGTCCAAGCTGCTGTTCGCCTTTGGCATCCGGCAGGTGGGCCAGCGAGCGGGGCGGGATCTGGCGGCCCACTTTGGCACCCTGGATGCCCTGGCGGCGGCAACTGTTGAGGAGCTCACCGCCATCCCGGACGTGGGGGGCGTCACCGCGCGATACCTGACGGAGTGGTTCGCCTCTCCCCAGAGCCGGCACCTCATCGCCGCGCTGAAAGAGGCCGGAGTCAACATGACCAGTCTGGCCCAGCCGGTGGGGGACAAGCTGGCTGGCGTCACCTTTGTCCTCACCGGAGAGTTGTCCGCATACTCCCGCAAAGAAGCGGAGGAAAAACTCCAGGCGCTGGGCGCCAAGGTATCCGGCTCCGTGTCCAAAAAGACCGGCTGTGTCATCGCCGGTGAGGCCGCCGGCTCCAAGCTGCGCAAGGCCCAGGAGTTTGGCGTGCCCGTGCTGGACGAGGATCAGTTCCTCGTCCTCGTGGGAGAGAAGGAGGGCGATGAGGCCGCGATCCTCGCCCTGATCGGCAAGTAACAGAGAGAACGAGGCGATTTCCGTGGAGATCAGACTGGCAAAGCGGATGGACGGCTTTCAGCCGGGCATCTTCAACGTGCTGGACGACAAAAAGAATGAGCGGCTGGCGGAGGGCAAGCCGGTGTACAACCTGTCCATCGGCACCCCGGACTTCCTGCCGGAGCCCCATGTGATCGACGCGCTGGTGAAGGCCGCCTCCGTGCCGGAGACCATCCGCTATTCCCTGGGGGAGATCCCGGAGCTGGTGGAGGCAGTGCGGAACTGGTACAAACGCCGCTACGGCGTGGAGCTGGCCCCCGACGAGTTCACGGAGGTGTACGGCTCCCAGGAGGGCATCGCCCACATCGGCTGGGCGCTGTTTGACCCCGGCGACGTGGTGCTGGTGCCCGACCCCGGATACCCCATCTTTGAGATCGGGCCCATGCTGTGCGGGGCAAACTGCGTCCACTACCCGCTGCTCAAGGAGAACGGCTACCTGCCCGACCTGGGCGGCATCGACCCGGAGCTGGCCCGCAGGGCCAAGGCCATGGTGGTGTCCTATCCCGCCAACCCGGTGTGCGTCACCGCGCCGGACAGCTTTTACGAGGCGCTGATCCGCTTCGCAAAAGAGTATGACGTCATCGTCATCCACGACAACGCTTACTCCGAGATCATTTACGACGGCCGGGTGGGCAAATCCTTCCTCAGCTTCCCGGGGGCCAAAGAGGTTGGGGTGGAGTTCAACTCCCTGTCCAAGACCTACAACCTGACCGGGGCCCGGGTGTCCTTCCTGCTGGGAAACCGGGAGATCGTCGGCGCCCTGCGGCGTGTCCGCTCCCAGATCGACTACGGCGGCTATCTGCCCGCCCAGTACGCGGCGGTAGCGGCGCTCAACGGCCCACAGGACTGCGTGGAGCGCCAGCGGGAACAGTATCAGCTCCGGCGGGACGCCCTCTGCGGCGGCCTGCGCGGCCTCGGCTGGGACGTGCCCGACAGCCAGGGCAGTATGTTCGTCTGGGCCCCTCTGCCGGAAGGGTATGACAACTCCGTGGACTTCTGCTTCACCCTGTTGGAGCGCTCCGGCGTGCTGTGTACCCCCGGCTCCGCCTTTGGTGCGCTGGGGGAGGGCCACGTCCGCTTCGCCCTGGTGCTGCCGCCGGAGAGGCTGAAAGAGGCGGTGGCGTCCATCGCCTCCAGCGGCATTTTGAAGCGCTGAGATGGGCATTTGGGAGAGACAGGGACGCTACACCGGCCCGCCCCCCAGGAAGAAGACGCCCCTCCCGCTGGTCATTGCCGTCAGCGTCGTCCTGATCGTCGTGCTGGCCGCCGCGGCTTTCTGGGTGAGCGGGGGAGAGCAGTTCCCCACGGGGAACGCCCTGCCCACGGACACCCCGCCGCCCGCCCTTCCGGGGGACATCCCTCCCTACAGCGGGGAACCGTACATCGAGCTGAACGGCAATATCCCAGGCTTCACCCAGGCGGATATCACCACTGAGCCCTTTGAGACATACAGCGAACTGGACGGGCTGGGCCGGTGCGGGCCCGCCTTCGCCAACATCTGCAAAGAACTGATGCCGGAGGATGACAGGGAGGACATCAGCACGGTCAAGCCAACCGGCTACCACAACGAGTGGTACGACTGGATCGACCACGGCTATGTCTACAACCGCTGCCACCTGATCGCCTTTGCCATGACGGGGGAGAACGCCAACGAGAAAAACCTCATCACCGGCACCCGGTACATGAACCTGGAGGGGATGTTCCCCTTTGAGTCCAAGGTGCTCTACCACGCCAGCTGGGGCGGACACCACGTCCTCTACCGGGCGACGCCCGTGTTCCAGGGGGACGAGCTGGTGGCCCGGGGCGTCCAGCTGGAGGGCTGGTCGGTGGAGGACGAGGGCGAAAGCGTCTGCTTCAACGTGTTCGTCTACAATGTCCAACCGGGGGTGGTCATCGACTACGCCACCGGCTATAACCACGCGGAAGAGGGCTATGTGCCTCCTGCCGTCATACCATCCACAGCGGAAATTGGGAGTTGACAAAACGGCGTTTATGCCCCATAATAGTATTAAGTCTTAATAAGATCGAGAGGTGACCCCCGTGAAGCAGACCAGAAACACCCGCCAGCGCCAGCTCGTGCTGGAGGCGGTGCGGGCCCGCATGGATCACCCCAGCGCAGACGACATCTACCTGGATGTGCGGCGGAAAGATGCCCGCATCAGCCGGGGCACCGTCTACCGCAACCTGAATATCCTGGCGGAGAGCGGCGAGATCGCCCACGTGGAGGCCCCTTCCGCCGACCGGTACGATCTGCGTGCCGAGCCCCACTATCATCTCTACTGCCTGTCCTGCGGCGCCGTGGTGGACGCGCCGCTGCCCTATCAGCGGGAGGACGACAGGCGGGTGGCGGAGGAGACCGGATTCGAGATCCGCTGCCACCAGACCGTTTTTGAAGGGCTGTGCCCCGCCTGCCGGGAAAAGGCGGAGCAGTTCGGACAATAAATCAAAACAAAGGAGGATCATCTGATGGCTAACAAGTATGCCGGCACTCAGACCGAGAAGAACCTGGAGGCCGCCTTCGCCGGCGAGTCCCAGGCCCGCAACAAGTACACCTATTTCGCCTCCAAGGCGAAAAAGGAGGGCTTCGAGCAGATCGCGGCCCTGTTCCTGAAGACCGCCGACAATGAGAAGGAGCACGCCAAGCTGTGGTTCAAGGAGCTGGAGGGCATCGGCTCCACCGCCGAGAACCTGGCCGCCGCCGCCGACGGTGAGAACTACGAGTGGACGGATATGTATGAGGGCTTTGCCAAGACCGCCGAGGAGGAGGGCTTCACCGAGCTGGCCGCCAAGTTCCGCCTGGTGGCCGCCATTGAGAAGCACCACGAGGAGCGCTACCGCGCCCTGCTCCACAACGTGGAGGCCCAGGAGGTCTTTGCCAAGAGCGAGGTCAAGGTGTGGGAGTGCCGCAACTGCGGCCACATCATCGTGGGTGAGAAGGCCCCCGACGTCTGCCCCACCTGCAACCACCCCCAGAGCTATTTCGAAGTCCACGCCGAGAATTACTGATCCGTATGCTTGAAAGCCCCCGGCGTCTGCCGGGGGCTTTCCTCATGCCCGGTTTACTTTTTGTCGAAGGCGGGATTGGTGAAATAGACGTTTTTCTGATCCATCTTGTCCTTGGCCAGGCGCACGGCCTCGCCGAACCGCTGGAAATGGACGACCTCACGCTCCCGGAGGAAGCGGATCACGTCGTTCACGTCCGGGTCGTCGGACAGGCGGAGAATGTTGTCGTAGGTGACGCGGGCCTTCTGCTCGGCGGCCATATCCTCGGCCAGGTCGGCCAGCACATCGCCCTTGACGGCCATGGAGGCGGCGCTGTAGGGGAAGCCGGAGGCGGCGGTGGGGTAGACGCCGGTGGTGCGATCCACAAAATAGGTGTCGAACCCGGCGGTCTTGATCTGGTCGTCGGTGAGGCTGCGGGTGAGCTGGTGGACGATGGC
>CANQZJ010000080.1 GCA_947628315.1 uncultured Oscillospiraceae bacterium | reverse complement strand
AGCGACCAGGAGGGGCGGCTCAGCGCCGTCGAGCAGACGGCAAGCGGCCTTACCAGCACTGTCAGCGGCCAGGAGGGCGAGGTGTCCCGGCTGGAGCAGACGGCGGGGAACATCACCCTGAGCGTGACCGGCTCGCTGGGCGGCAAAGCTACCATAAAGCTGTCCAACGGCAGCTCCGGCAGCATCGACCTGTCCAAGGTGCGGCAGGCGGTGGCCAGCGACGATACTGACATCACCATCACAAGCGGCTCTATGCACTTCTACAACAAGACCTTCATGGTGGACAGCGACAACCTGACGGTCGCGGCGGACGGCTCCATAACGACCAGGAATATGTTTGCGACCTACGCGCGCCTGGCCGGGAACGGCAGTGCGTACGACCCGGTGAATCCATATGACATCGCGGCGCTCGTGACCGGAAACATCTATCTGGCGGACTATGACAGCAATTCCTCCAACGGCATATTTGGCTCATCCAAGGTAGGAAACATAGAGCTCGTATACGCGAGCACCAATTACAACAATGGCACCCCCTCGGCGGTCCTGGGCTATGTGCCGGACGGTGAAAACTTCGGCGCCCGCATCAACGGCACGGTCATATCCACGCAGAGCCCGATCGTCCCCAGCTCGGACAGGGACATCAAAAAGGACATCGCGGACCTGCCGGAGCGCTATATGCAGATGCTGGACGGCATGCGCCCGGTAACATACCGCTATACCTGGCAGAAGGACGGCGAGCCTGTCCACTGGGGTTATATCGCCCAGGAGATGGAGCAGGCGGTCGCCCGGGCCGGAATGACGCGGGAAGATGTGGCGGCGCTGGTGGGCCGGGACGGCACAGGGCAGATGGGCATCGGCTACACGGAGCTGATACCCCTTCTGCACATGAAAATACGCCAGCTGGAACAGCGCTTGGCGAGATTGGAGGCAGGCACATGAAAAAGAGGGCCAAAACGGGATGCGAGGGCTGCCGGTTCTCCATCCCCATCTACATGGGCGACAGGGACGAGCTGATGAAATGCTGCGTGTATATCCTGCGGACCGGACGAAAACGGCCCTGCATACCCGGCGCGGGATGCACGGTCCGGGAGCCGCTGCGGCCGAATGAATATGCGCTCTTTCGCCGGGAAAGCCGGTGGTAATGGATAAGTTCTCGCATTAAATACATATTTATTCAGCATTATGTAAAATACGAGTATTTGTGGATGGACTGCATATCCGCCCAAAAGGGCTGCAAACCCCTGAAAAACCGGCAAAAATCAGCTTGACAATCGGCAGTGCACAATCTATAATGGAACAAAATAGTAAAGCTGAGGCGGCCCGGCCGCGGAAGCTTTCGGTGAATGTGGACCCCGTTTTGTCAATGTCTCCTCCGACCGCAGAAACGCGCTCCCGACGAAAGTCGGGGGCGCAAATTTTTTTGCCCATTTTTGGGAACATACCTGATATAAAGGAGGCTCATCCCATGATATCACTGTCCGATGAGGCCCTGGCGGGGTTCCGCCGGTACCTCCAGGCCCGGGAGCAGGCGCCCCAGACCGTGACCAAGTACATGCGGGCGCTGGCGGCCCTGAAACGCCGATGCGGCGGGGCTTTGAGCGAAAAAGAGCAGCTTCTGGACTTCAAGCGCGGGCTGCTGCAGGAGGGCTATGCCCCCGCCACCGTGAACGGCATGCTGGCGGCGGTGAACCATTTTCTGCGCTGGGCGGGGGCGCCGGAGTGGTCGCTGCGGTTTTTGAAGGTGCAGCGGGCGGTATTCCTGCGGGAGGAGAAGGAGCTGACGCCGGAGGAATACCGCCGCCTCATCCGGGCCGCAAACGCCGATGGCGACGAGCGTCTGGCCCTTTTGGTGCAGACGATCTGCGCCACCGGCATACGGGTCAGCGAGCTGGGCGCGATCACCGTCGCAGCCCTGCGCCAGGGCCGGGCGGAGATACGCTCCAAGGGCAAGATCCGCCTGATTCTCCTGCCGGAAAAGCTCTGCCGGCGGCTTCTCTGCTGGTGCGCGGCCCGCCATATCCGCCGGGGGGCGGTGTTCGTGACCCGCTCGGGCAGGCCCCTGGACCGGAGCAACATCTGGCGCTGGATGAAGGCCCTGGCGGCCCGGGCGGGCGTGGCCTGGGGCAAGGTGTTCCCCCACAACCTGCGCCATCTCTTCGCGCGCACGTATTATAATAAGTACCGCGATCTGGTGCGTCTGGCCGATATCCTGGGCCATTCCAGCGTGGAGACCACCCGCATCTATACGGCCCACAGCTGCCATGAACAGCGGGCCCAGATGGACGCCCTGCCCCTTCTGGAATAGCCCGTGAAGGGGGCCCCGCGCGCGTAACATAATAAATATTCTGTATTCCGTCCGCCGCAAGGGGGGCGCATTTGTGCTGGGAACGGCCGAAAAAACGTGAAAATCCCACAAAAACAGGCGGAATTAACAAGCATTTCCACGAAAAAAACGTAATTTTTTTTAATTTCCCTCTTGCTTTTGCAGTAGAGGGGCGTTATAATCTACACATCGAATCGTGCCCGAAGAAGTTTTCTTCGTGCCTGAACAACGGAATGTAAATTCTGTTGTAAAAGGACCGGGCGCGAAGAAAACCGAAAAATCATTAGGAGGACAACAAAATGACAAAACGTGCACTTAGCCTGCTTTTGACGCTGGTCATGGTTCTGTCCCTGTGCGTCCCGGCCCTGGCAGCTGAGACCTTTGAGACAGAGGCTCCGGCCGAAGTCGAAGCGGCGCCCGTGGACCCGGTGGCGGAAGACGCCCCCGAGGCCGCGGCCATCTCTGAGGCCGTTGACGTTCCCGAGGCCATTTACATCGTGGACGTCACCGACACCAATGTCAAAGCGCTGGCTGACATCATCAGCGAGTGCGCTGCCGACGTCGAGGCCGTGAAGAATCACACCAAGATGTCTCCGTTCACCGGCGATGCGGATGACAACTGGAGCACCGGTTACAACCTGCAGGGCATCCTCGCGGGCACTACTGGTGCCAAGGATCTGTTCGTCGCTGCCTATGACAACGCTGTCGCGCTGCAGAAGCAGATGAACGCCAGCTCCAAGGATGACGTCTTTGACTCCGACGTCAAGGCCGCTATCAAGACGCTGTCCGAGGCCAAGGATGCTCTGATCAGCGAGATCAAGGTCCCCGTGAACAAGGACGCTGTCAAGCTGGCGATGAATGCTGCGGGTAGCAGCCCGCTTGGTCAATTCGACGGTACTTCCGCTTGGTTCGACAACGAGACCAACCTGAAGAAGTTCACGGCTAGCTATCGTGAAGACTATGTGGAAGACCTGGTCGCCGCCGTCAAGGTCGCCGAGAAGCAGGCCGACAGGGTCGCCTATTACGGTTCTTCCTCCGTCTCCGACTTCTGGGCCGCCCTGAAGGGCCTGTATGACCTGCGCATCGGCGGGACCACCGGAGGCCAGGCCCGTGTGCCCAACGCTACGGAAGCCGCCGAGCTGAAGAAGCTCATCGACGACGTCGCCAAGAAGCTGGCCGACACCGCCAATTATGTGGACGACAGCGACACCAGCAGCGCTACCCATGGTTCTGAGCTGAAGGACGCCCTTCAGGATGCGAAGGACCTGTATAAGTCCGGCGAGCACTCCAACGACATCAAGGACGGCACAAACTATACGAAGTACAAGGCCGCTCTGAAGGAACTGCAGAAGCAGGCCAAGCTCCTGAAGGAGGTCGCGCCTCTGGCCTATCTGAACGGCTACGATCTGAGCGCCGATCAGAAGTCGATCACCATCTACGTGGCCCACGACACCAGCAAGGACTCCACCCAGAGCGACAAGAACCTGTGGTATCAGGTCCAGTATTCCATCGACGGCAAGACCAAGCAGATCCTTGACCCGGATGATGCCGCCCCGTCTTCCTCCAGCAATACGTGGGTGCACTTTGGCTCCTACGTGCTCAATGGTACTGCGGGTCACACTGAGTATAAGATGGCCGAGACCATCAAGAGCGGCACCGATCCGTTCACCAAGAAGAGCGTGATAAAGGTGGAGCTGTATAAGTACGACACCGCCAAGAAGGACACGGTCGGTGCGCCTGTCGACACCCTGACCATCGAGAATCTCAACACCGACTACAAGGGGCCCATGTTCCGCGGCAAGGCCGTGTATGAGGCCACTGGTACCAATGAGGGCAAGATCAAGGGCAACCTGACCATGGCTGCGACCGCTCCCTACAGCAATGCTGAGGTCTACCTGGCTGTGAACGGCGAGCGCATCAAGGCCGCTAAGGTCACGCCTACTAGTGCCGCTGGCGCTACGACATTCACCGGCCTGAGTGTCGATAAGGACGACGTCTCTTACGTCACCAAGACCGACGAGTGCACGGTGCAGCTGTGGGTCACCAACAACGGCCACGAGGTCATGCGTGATGAGATCCCCGTGACCATCCCCGGCCTGGACACCATGTACAACGCCACCCCCCTGACCATCCTCAAGGGCGCGAAGGTCAATACCATCTCTACCAAGATCGGCACTGCTTCCTCCACCATCCTGTGCGTGAATGATCTGCAGACCGTTGTGGACGCGGTGAAGGGTCTGGGCGACCTGGTCATGATCTATGGCACCAAGATCGAGGATACCGCTTCCGCGAAGGCCCTGCTGGACGACGCTGTGGCTGCCGCTGAGAAGGCCATCACCGACGCCCCGGGAACCGCTTACACCCCCGCGAATAAGGCCGCTTTCCAGGCTGCCGCTACCAAGATCCAGACCGTTCTGGGTTACCTGACCGAGGCCGCTGACCTGACCGAGCTGAACGCCGCTCTGGCCACCGCCAAGGCTCTGAAGGAGTCCGACTACACCGCCCGCAGCTGGTACGACGCCAACCTGGCCAAGTACATCAAGGAAGCTGAGGACACCATCAAGACTGAGCCTGTTGCCGATTCGACCGTGCTCGGCGGGAAGTATAATTCTGCTAAGCAGGACGACGCCGCCGTCGTGGGTGCCCGCCTGAAGGCCCTGAACGACGCGATGAAGAAGCTGGAGTCCGTGGGCGCCGATAAGGCCGCTCTGAACGCCGCCATCGCCGCCGCCGAGGCCCTGAAGGCTGAGGATTACACCGAGGCTTCCTGGAAGGACGCCGCTCTGGCCGACGCTATCGCCGCCGCCAAGCTGGTCGCCGCGAAGGACAACGCTGGCAAGACCGAGATCGACGCTGCCAAGGCCGCTCTTGACGCGGCTGTCGCCAAGCTGGTGAAGGTCACGCCCGAGGAGCCCGAGGGCCCGAAGGCTCCCGCTTCCGGCACCGGTTGGGTCCTGTATGACGGCACCTGGTACTTCTTCAAGAACGGCAAGATGGTCCAGAATTACTGGGTCGGCAAGATCGACGGCGCTTCCCAGTGGGATAGCAACTGGTACTATGTGGGCGCCGACGGCAAGATGGCTACCGGCATGCAGTACATCGACGACCTGCACGGCGGCTATGGCTGGTACTTCCTGCAGCCCACCAACACGAAGGGTGAGATCGGCAAGATGCTGACCGGCTGGCAGTGGGTCGGCGGTGACTACGGTCAGTGCTACTTCAGCAAGGTCAACGGCTCCTCCGGCAAGTGCACCTGGTCCGAGAAGCACGGCAACTGGCTGGGCACCGGCTGGGAGAAGTAATTCGAACTGAACCGAACAGCAAATACCCAACGGGGAGCAGAGCTTCGGCTCTGCTCCCTTTTTTGTCGTCGGAGCTCGCAGGCCAGGTCTCAAGAAAGCCTCCCTTCTGAAAAGGGAAGCGCTGCACGACGTGCCCTCACTCAAAGCCTCCCCTGTGCAAGGGGAGGTGCCGAGCGGAGCGAGGCGGAGGGGTTGTACATCGGAGAACAATCCCTCAGTCACCGCCTGACGGCGGCGACAGCTCCCTTTGCACAAGGGAGCCTTCCAAGCAGCGCCCCCTTGACAGAGGGCAAAATTATAATTTGCGTGCTTTCCCAACCGAGGACCTTCGCTGGGCTCGTGCGGGGACCACATTAAGCTCGCTGGCCCAAGCAAAATAAAAGCCTCCCTCTGACGAGGGAGGTGGCTCGCCCGTGAGGGCGAGACGGAGGGAGAGAATTTAATGTCTCTCCCCCAGTCACCGCCAAAGGCGGCGACAGCCCCCTCGTCTGAGGGGGCCTTATTCCATATAATATATCGAAAAAACAGGGGCAGGGAAAAATCCCTGCCCCTGTGGGGTCTATGCTATGTTTTGCTCGGTTTAGGTCGAATTACTTCTCCCAGCCGGTGCCCAGCCAGTTGCCGTGCTTCTCGGACCAGGTGCACTTGCCGGAGGAGCCGTTGACCTTGCTGAAGTAGCACTGACCGTAGTCACCGCCGACCCACTGCCAGCCGGTCAGCATCTTGCCGATCTCACCCTTCGTGTTGGTGGGCTGCAGGAAGTACCAGCCATAGCCGCCGTGCAGGTCGTCGATGTACTGCATGCCGGTAGCCATCTTGCCGTCGGCGCCCACATAGTACCAGTTGCTATCCCACTGGGAAGCGCCGTCGATCTTGCCGACCCAGTAATTCTGGACCATCTTGCCGTTCTTGAAGAAGTACCAGGTGCCGTCGTACAGGACCCAGCCGGTGCCGTTGTTGGAGGTAGGAGCCTTCGGGCCCTCCTCGGGCGTGGCGACCTTCTCCAGCTTCGCGACAGCCGCGGTCAGGGTGTTCAGCGCAGTGTTGACTTGGGCCTGAGTGGCGTTGGCGTTGTCCACCACAGCCTGCGCGGCCTCGATGGCAGCGTCGATGGCGTCCTTGTTGGCGGCCCAAGACTCAGGCGTGTAGTCGGCCTCGACCAGAGCCTTCGCGGAGGCGATGGCGTCCTTCAGCGCGGTCTTGTTGACAGCGCCTTCCTTCGTCAGACCGTTCTTCGCGGCCAGCAGGTCGGCGTAAGCCTTATCAATGTCGGACTGCAGGACAGGATTCTTCGTGAGGGCCTTGTCTGCGGCCTTGCGGGCATCCTCAAACACACCCCAGGAATCATAGGTGTATTCGTCCTCCGTGATGGGACGGCACTCCGCGATCAGAGCGTTCAGCTCCTCAACGGTAATGGGCTTGTAAGCCAGGTAACCGTACACAGTGCCCAGATCCTTCAGCTTGGCTATGACCACATTACGGTTATACTGGGTGTTGGCCACGGAGCTGTTGTTGATGAGGTCCTCGATGAGCTTGACGTCGTTGTTGATGGTCTGGAAGGCGGCCTGCACGCTGGTGATGTCGGGACGGCCGGGGATGCAGCCAAGGTCCTCATCGAAGCCGTCCAGCGCGTTGTAGTCGGACTGCACCAGAGCCTTGGCCTTGGCCAGGATCTTGTTGATGTTCTTCACGGCCTTCCACTTGGACAGCGGATTGATGGTGAAGGCCATGGAGGTGCGGGTGACTTCGCCGTAGTGGTTACCGTCGGAGGTGTCGTCAGTATCCTTGACCTTCTCAACGATGGCAGCGGTCGCGGTGCCGGCCACGATGTAGGTGTCATCACGGCCACCGTCGCCGGAGGCTTTCAGGTCAGTAAGGGTGTACAGATTCTTACCATCGGCTCTCCAAGAGTTATATATGTCGAGAAGCTCGTTCTTGCCGCTGGCGTTCTTCACCGTGAGCATAAAATCTCTGCCAGTGTGATTAGTAACCCATGTCTGGAAAGATTCGCTCATGGTGACAGCCACTTCGATAACACGGCCGACAGCGCTATCAAGGTGAGTGCTATCCAACTGACTCAGATTCGTAGCGGTGATATCGCCGTCGTTGTAGTTGCTGACCCAAGCGTCCTTGATGGTGGGGCCAAACCAAGTGTTGGTTCCGATGGACAGGGTCTGGTTCGCGATGGAATTGCTATAGGTATAAGCGCCGGAACCATCGTTCTTCTTCACGTTCTTCACGTAGAAGTAGATGGTGACCGTTTCCTTCTCGCCGAAGTTGCCTTCGATCGTCTTGTCAGTAAAGTGAGGGAAGGTAATGGTTGTCACCAGACGGCCGGGATAATCCTCTCCGCCGTCCTTCCACTTATACGTGGAATTTGTAGCAGTGCCGACGGCCGGACCAATATTCCGGATGTAGTTCTTGTCAAAGGCAGTCTTGAGACCTTTACGCGTGTTGTTAATGTCGAGCCACAGGCTGCCGATCTTCAGGGCATAACCGTAGTCATAGCCATCGTTCGCGGGATTATCGCCGATCTTCGCAATGGAGACGGTGATCTCAAACTTGTCAGGATCGGCCAGCTTGTAGCTCTCCACCTTGAAGGTGTTCTTCTTCAGGGTCAGGGCGTTGTTCAGGTCGCGGATGGCCAGCTGCACGTCCTCGTACTTAACGTAAGAATCCAGACCGTTCAGACCCAGGGTATCGCTCAGCAGACTGTTGGCCCTGTCGTAGATACCGTTGGCAGCGAACAGGTTAGCGGTATACTGCGCATACAGACCCTGGTTCTTGGGAAGGTCATAGGTATCCTTCACAGCCTTGGCCTTGTTGATGGCAGCCTTCAGGGCGTCGGCGTCGCCGGAGGTGGGCACAGTGGCGGCCTTCTCCAGCTTCGCGGCGGCCAGGACGGCTTTCCGGGCCGTGGCGAAGTCCTTGTACTCAGCGCTGCGGCCGACCTTTACGAAGGTCGCGATGGCCTCCTGGGCGGTCTTCAGCGCGTTCAGATACTCGGACTTGTAGGCGATCGTCCACTCCTCGGTGTCAAACTTGGATTTGGAAGTGGCCGTGAGGGAGCGATAAGTACTCGCCTGCTCATACTGAGGAGTAACACCATCATAAGTCTTGAAGACCTTCAGACCTTTGAACAGGTCGTCTTCATCCATAATGTCATTCTTACCGCTGGTGGATGTGAGCTTCAGGTCGCTGACCAGCCAGCCCTTGCCACCGTCCTCCTCGGAGAAGTAGCAGGTCAGCTCATGAGCAGCCGCCAGAACGGAGGCGTCGGTCACGTCGATGTTCACCACAACGCCGTTGATGCCGTCCAGGTTCTTCTGAGCGACCGCATAGGCGTCCAGGAACGCCTGCGCGGGGCTGTCATCCTGGTTGATGTCGGTGTAGCTGGCCTTGACATACAGCTCGTCGTTGTCGACCTTGGTCTTGTAGGCCGCGGCGGTCTTCAGAGCCTTTTCCAGCTTATAATGGCTGTACTTGTCGACGACGCCCAGAGCGACCAGGTAAGGCAGGTCCTCGGTGTCCTCGGGCAGAACGGAGGCCATCTCAGGGGCGTCCTCAGCGACAGCCTCCTCAACAGGCTCCTCAGCCGCGGGCTCGTCTGCGACGGGCTCGTCGGCAGGTTCCTCGGCCTCAGGGGCTACAGGAGCCTCCGGAGCCTCGGGCGCCTCTTCGACGACTTCGGCCGGAGCCTCTGCCTCGAAGTCCTCGGCCGCCAGGGCCGGGACGCACAGGGACAGAACCATGACCAGCGTCAAAAGCAGGCTAAGTGCACGTTTTGTCATTTTGTT
>CANQZJ010000079.1 GCA_947628315.1 uncultured Oscillospiraceae bacterium | reverse complement strand
GAGTACTCCAAATCTCTGGAGCTGAAGAGCAACACCGTGCTGGCGCTGGCGTCCACCCTGTACTACAACGCCAGGTGGGCGGACTCCTTCGACCCGGACAGGACCACCTCCGACGTGTTCCATGCCCCGGACGGAGATATCCGGACGGACACCATGCACAAGACACTGTGGGAGAGCACGTACTATTGGGCGGAGCATTTCGGGGCCGTCTCCCTGTCCTTTGAGGACTACGGCTATCAGATGTGGGTGCTGCTGCCCGACGAGGGGGTGACCCCCGGCGAGCTGATCTCCTCCGGGGAGGCGGTGGACTTCCTGACCACCGACTGGATCGGGGACGGCGGCGCGTACGACTACGAAACCGGCATCAGGCCCTACCCCTGGGGCGGCTCCAAATACGCGGATGTGATCCTGTCCCTGCCCAAGTTCGACGTGTCCTGCGGCATCGACCTCATCGACGGGCTGAAAGCGCTGGGCGTCACCGACGTGTTCGACATGGACGCCGCCGACTTCACGCCCCTCACCGACCTGCCGCTGGTGTATGTGACCCAGGCCCAGCACGCCGCCCGGGTCATCGCCGACGAGGAGAAGGTGGAGGCCGCCGCCTACACCGTGATCTCCAACGAGGCCGGCGCCGCCGCACCCCCCAGCGACACCGTGGAGTTCATTGTGGACCGGCCCTTTGTGTTCGCCATCACCGGGCCGGCGGGGCTGCCGCTGTTCCTGGGGATCGTGAATAACCCGGCGTGATATAGGAAAAGAAAGAGAAAATCCCCCGTCATTTGCTTCGCAAATGCCACCCCCTTTTGCGAAAGGGGGCTTGGTACTCCTACCGCAACGTGGCAATAGAAGTACCAGGCTCCCTTCGCAAAGGGAGCTGGCAGCCCGAAGGGCTGACTGAGGGTTTTCTCTTTTTTACTCCCCCTTGCGAAATCCGCCGCCATGGATTAAAATAGGGGCAATGATCCAGGAAGGGAGCGATCCCATTGAAAGAGCGATTCGGGCCAGCCGGCAGGGCCGCGCTGGAGTCCATCCTGGCCACCCTGAGGTGGCTGGGGCTGGGGCTGCTGGTGGGCGTGGTCACCGGCCTGGCGGGGGCGGCGTTCAGCAAGTGCGTCGGCCTGGCCACCGAGTTCCGGCTGGGCCACACCTGGACGCTGTACCTCCTGCCCGCGGCGGGCCTCATCATCGTGTTTATCTACCGGGCCGCCGGCATGGAGAACGACAGCGGCACCAACCAGATCATCGCCTCCGTCCGGGGCGGCACACGGCCTCCCCTGCGGCTGGCGCCCCTCATCTTCGCGGCGACGGCGCTGACCCATCTCTGCGGCGGCTCCGCCGGGCGGGAGGGGGCCGCCCTCCAGATCGGCGGGGCGCTGTCCTCCGGCATCGACGACCTGTTCCACCTGAAGGAGGACACCAGCCGAACCATGATCCAGTGCGGCATGGCGGGGCTGTTCGCCGCCCTGTTCGGCACCCCCCTCACCGCCGCCGTGTTTGCCATGGAGGTGGTGAGCGTGGGCATCTTCCAGTACTCCGCCCTGTTCCCCTGCATGGTGTCGGCCCTCACCGCCCTGCGGGTCACCCAGCTGGTGGGGGTGGAGGCGGAGGAGTTCCCCACCCTGGCCCTGGGGCCGGAATTCGGCCTCCCGGTGCTGTTCCAGGTGGGGGCGCTGGCGGTGCTGGCGGCGATGCTGTCCATCGTGTTCTGCGTGCTCATGCACGAAGCGGCCCACCTGTACCAGAAATACCTGCCCAACCAGTATGTCCGCGTCCTGGCGGGCGGCGCGCTGGTCATCCTGCTGACGGTGATCGAGGGCAGCGGCGACTACAACGGCGCCGGCACCCAGACCATCATGCTGGCCCTGGACGCGGGGCAGGCGGTACCCTGGGCCTTCGCGTTGAAGATGCTGTTCACCGCCGTCACCCTGGGGGCGGGCTACCGGGGCGGCGAGATCGTGCCCACCTTCTTCGTGGGGGCCACCTTCGGCGCGGCGGTGTCCCCCCTGCTGGGGCTGGATCCGGTGTTCGGGGCGGCCGTCGCCATGATCGCCATGTTCTGCGGCGTGGTCAACTGCCCCATGGCCTCCCTGCTGCTGAGCGTGGAGCTGTTCGGCGGGGGCAACATCCTGTTCTTCGGCATGGCCTGCGCGGTGAGCTATCTGCTCAGCGGCAAGTTCTCCCTGTACAGCGCCCAGAAGATCGCCTACTCCAAGCTGGAACGCAAATTCATCGACGAAAACGCCCATTGACCGCCCCTCCCCCGGGGGCGGGCAGTTCCTCGGTAAAAAAGCTGGAAAAACCCCTGAAAAGTTCGAAAAATTTTTCACAATACCCCTTCCCAACGGCGGGGAAATAAGGTATAATACTTCTGCGCACCAAAATCAATCTTATATTTTAGGAGTGATACCAATGAGCATCAAAGTAGGTATTAACGGTTTCGGCCGCATCGGCCGCATGGTCTTCCGCGCCAGCGTCGGTCATCCCGAGATCGAGGTCGTGGGCATCAACGATCTGTGCGCCCCCGATTATCTGGCCTATATGCTGAAGTATGACACCATGCACGGCCAGTTCGAGGGCGAAGTATCCTCCAACGACAAGGGCATCGTTGTCAACGGCAAGACCATCCCCGTGTTCGACAAGAAGAACCCCGCCGAGATCCCCTGGGGCGAGCTGGGCGCGGAGTACGTGGTGGAGTCCACCGGCCTGTTCCTGACCAAGGAGAAGGCCCAGGCCCACATCGACGCCGGCGCCAAGAAGGTCGTCATGTCCGCTCCCTCCAAGGACGACACCCCCATGTTCGTCTGCGGCGTCAACCTGGACAAGTACACCCCCGACATGACCTTCGTGTCCAACGCCTCCTGCACCACCAACTGCCTGGCCCCCATCGCCAAGGTGCTGAACGACAACTTCGGCATCAAGGAAGGCCTGATGACCACCGTCCACTCCACCACCGCCACCCAGAAGACCGTTGACGGCGTGTCCGTGAAGGATTGGCGCGGCGGCCGCGCCGCTTCCGGCAACATCATCCCCTCCTCCACCGGCGCCGCCAAGGCCGTCGGCAAGGTGATCCCCTCCCTGAACGGCAAGCTGACCGGCATCTCCATGCGCGTCCCCACCCTGGACGTGTCCGTGGTCGACCTGACCGTCAACCTGGAGAAGCCCGCCACCAAGGCCGACATCTGCGCCGCCATGAAGAAGGCCTCCGAGACCCCCATCAGCGAGGGCGGCCTGAAGGGCGTTCTGGGCTACACCGACGAGGCCGTTGTCTCCAGCGACTTCCTGGGCGACCCCCGCACCTCCATCTTCGACGCCGAGGCCGGCGTGTACCTGACCGACACCTTCGTGAAGGTCGTCTCCTGGTACGACAACGAGATGGGCTACTCCAACAAGGTGCTGGAGCTCATCAAGCATATGTACAGCGTGGATCACAAGTAATTTAAGTCCCGAATATGTTGAAGCCCCCGCCGGAGCGATCCGGCGGGGGCTTTTATCCTCTGAATTGGAATTTTACATTGACTTTTGTTTATACTTTGTATATACTAATCCTGTGGAGGTGTTCCAAATGTACGCTACGATCCAAAAATGGGGCAACAGCCAGGGGCTGCGCATCCCCAAGGCATTGCTGGAGGCCCTGGGCCTGCGGGAAAACGACCAGGTGGAGCTGGTGCAGGAGGAAAACGGCATCAGCATCCGGAAGGTGTCTCCGGTGCGGCACCGCCCGCTGGAGGAGCGGCTGACGGCGTTTTACGGAAAGCCGCTGGAGGACATCGGCCGGATCGAGAACGGCCCCGAGGTGGACTGGGGCAAGGCGGAGGGGACCGAGGTATGGTGACGGTGTTCGAGCAGGGGGATATCGTCTGCCTGGACTTTGACCCCCAGGCCGGCCATGAGCAGAAGGGCAAGCGCCCGGCGCTGGTGGTGAGCAATGACCTGTTCAACCGCGTCAGCAGCCTGACGATGGTGTGCCCCATCACCCACACGGATCGGGGACATCCGTTCCACATCCGCCTGGATCAGCGCACCAAAACCGACGGCGTGGTGATGTGCGACCAGGCGCGGATGCTGGATCTGGCCAGCCGCGGGGCCGCCTTCCGGGAAAAGGCGCCGGACGATATCGTCGCGGAGGCGGTGGATCTGATCACCGGCTTTATCGAAATCAGATAGGATGAGGGCGTGCCCGCGGGCACGCCCCTTCTTTTTGCCGCCGCCCGGAGCGCATTTGATATTGACAGAAATTATTCATCGTGTATAATAAATCCAGTAGAAAAAGCGCAACTTGCAAGCTTCTACCACATTTTTTCATTCAGGAGGAATGCACTATGGCACGTTTTACTCTGCCCCGCGATCTGTACCACGGCAAGGGTTCTCTGGAGACCCTGAAGACCCTCGTCGGTAAGCGCGCTGTCGTCTGCGTGGGCGGCGGCTCCATGAAGAAGTTCGGTTTTCTGGACCGTGCGGTCAGCTATCTGCAGGAGGCCGGCATGGAGGTCAAGGTCATCGACGGCATCGAGCCCGATCCCTCTGTTGATACCGTGATGAAGGGCGCGGCCGCCATGCAGGAGTTCCAGCCCGACTGGATCGTCGCCATGGGCGGCGGCTCCCCCATCGACGCCGCCAAGGCCATGTGGATCAAGTATGAGTACCCCGAGACCACCTTCGAGGATATGTGCAAGGTCTTTGGTCTGCCCAAGCTGCGCACCAAGGCCCACTTCTGCGCCATCCCCTCCACCTCCGGCACCGCCACCGAGGTGACCGCGTTCTCCATCATCACCGACTACACCAAGGGCATCAAGTACCCCATCGCCGACTTTGAGATCACCCCCGACGTGGCCATCGTCGACCCCGACCTGGCCGAGACCATGCCCAAGAAGCTGGTGGCCCACACCGGTATGGACGCCATGACCCACGCCATCGAGGCCTATGTGTCCACCGCCAACTGCGACTACACCGACGGCCTGGCCATCCACGCCATCGAGATGATCCAGCGCGACCTGGTGGACTCCTACAACGGCGACATGAGCAAGCGCGACTCCATGCACAACGCCCAGTGCCTGGCCGGCATGGCGTTCTCCAACGCCCTGCTGGGCATCGTCCACTCCATGGCCCACAAGACCGGCGCCGCCTTCGCCGACTACGGCGCCCACATCATCCACGGCGCCGCCAACGCCATGTACCTGCCCAAGGTCATCGCCTTCAACGCCAAGGATCCCACCGCCAAGAAGCGCTACGGCGTCATCGCCGACTACATGCACCTGGGCGGCGCCAATGACGACGAGAAGGTCGCCAACCTCATCGCCTATCTGCGCGGCATGAACGACGCCATGAACATCCCCCACGGCATCGGCACCTACGGCGCGGACAGCTATCCCACCGAGCACGGCTTCGTCCCCGAGGACGTGTTCCTGGCCCGCCTGCACGACATCGCCGTCAACGCCATCGGCGACGCCTGCACCGGCTCCAACCCCCGCCAGCCCTCCGTGGAGGAGATGGAGAAGCTGCTGAAGTGCTGCTACTACGACACCGAGGTCGATTTCTGATCTCCACAGACAGATCTACTTACAAAAAAGGCGGCTCCCGATGTTCGGCGAGCCGCCTTTTCCTTTGAAATGAGGCGATATGATGGAATTGAGAGATCAAAACGGCATGACGGAGCGGGAATTCCTGGAGGCCTACGCCAAAAAGAACTATCCCCGCCCCTACCTGACGGCGGACATCGTCCTGCTATCCGAGGGGAAGGACAGCGTGCTGCTGGTCCGGCGCAAGGGGCACCCGTTCCTGGGGAAATGGGCGCTGCCCGGCGGCTTTGCAAACGCCGGCGAGTCGGTGCGGGACACCGCCCTCCGGGAGCTCCGGGAGGAGACGGGCATCGCCGCCCTCTCCGCCGCGGACGTGGTGGAAGTGGGGCTGTTCAGCGAGCCCGGCCGGGATCCCCGGGGCTGGGTGGTCTCCGGGGCGTATGCCGCGAAAGTCCGGCGGGCGGACATGGCGCCCAGGGCCGGGGACGACGCGGCGGACGCGCAATGGTTCAACATCAGCCCGGGGGAAAACGGCGGGCTGGTGCTGTCCAACGGGGACGTCGAACTCCACGTGGGCGAGGGGGGCTCGGAACTCGCCTTTGACCACGGGGAGATCCTGAGGGCGGCGCTCGAAAAAGCGGAATAACGCCCGGAGCGCGGCTCACTTCTCCGCTTTTTTCGCGGCTTTGCTCACCGCGAAGATCACCGCCGCCAGCATGATCAGCGTGACAGGCGTGGCGGCCATGGCCGCGGGACTGTCGGTGAAGTAGCCGATGGCCCCGGCGATCAGGTAGCCCACCGCGCACACGCCGGCGCAGGTGAACGCGTAGGGCATCTGGGTGGTGACGTGGTTCACGTGGTTGGAGTGGGCGCCCGCCGAGGCCATGATGGTGGTGTCGGAGATGGGGGAGCAGTGGTCGCCGCACACCGCGCCGGAGAGGCAGGCGGCAATGGCGATCACCAGCATCTCGCTGTCGGCGGGGAACACGTTGCAGACGATGGGGATCAAAATCATAAAGGTGCCCCAGCTGGTGCCGGTGGAGAAGGCCAGGAACACCGCCACCGCGAAGATGATGCAGGGCAGGAACATCACCAGCGCCCCGGCGGAGGCCTCCACCACGTCGTGGATGTAGGCGCTGGCCCCCAGCAGGCCGGTCATGCCGGACAGGTTCCAGGCCATGATCAGGATGATCATGGGGGCGCACATGGAGCGGAAGCCCGCGGGGAAGCACTCCATGAACTCGCTGAAGGTGATGACGCCCCGGAACATGTAGAAGAAGAACGTGAACAGGATGGCGATGAGGCTGCCCATGACCAGGGCGGTGGCGGAGCTGGCGTTGGCAAAGGCGTCCACCAGGCCGGCGCCCTCAAAGAATCCGCCGGTGTAGACCATGCCGACGATACAGGCCGCGATCAGCACCGCCACCGGCAGCACCAGATCCAGAATGGTGCCCCTGGAGGAGGGGACGGCGTCGTCCGCGTCCTGATAGGGGCGGTCGGGAGTGGTGAACAGGTCGCCGTTCCGGGCGTTGTCCTCGTGGAGCTTCATGGGGCCGTAGTCCAGCTTCAGGGTGACCATGAGCAGCATCATCAGGATCGTGCCCAGGGCGTAGAGGTTGTAGGGGATGGAGCGCAGCAGCATCTGGAAGCCGTTGATGCCGGAGTCGGCGGGGACGGAGTAGGTGACGGCGGCGCCCCAGCTGGAGATGGGGGCGATGACACAGATGGGGGCGGCGGTGGCGTCGATGAGATAGGCCAACTTGGCCCGGGACACCTGGTGCCGGTCGGTCACCGGGCGGATGACGGAGCCCACGGTCATGCAGTTGAAGCCGTCGTCCACGAAGATCAGCACGCCCAGCAGGATGGCAGCCAGCTGCGCGCCCACCCGGGTCTTGATGTGGGTGGAGGCCCAGCGGCCGAAGGCGGCGGAGCCGCCGGCTTTGTTCATCAGCGCCACCAGGGAGCCCAGCAGCACCACGAACACCAGAATGCTGGCGTTCTGCATATCGGCGATGTTGGTGACGAAGCCGCCCTCCTCATGGAAAAGGATGGTCTGGAGGGTGAGCTCCAGGTTGCCGTTGGCGTAGAGCAGGCCGCCGGCCAGGATGCCCAGGAACAGGGAGAAATAGACCTCCTTGGTGATCAGGGCCAGGGTGATGGCGATCACCGGCGGCAGCAGCGCCCAGACGGTCTGGTAGACGCCGGGGACATAGCCCTCCCCCGGGTTGGAGGGGGTGCGGGCCGTCACCACGGCCAGGGCGGCCAGGGCGATCAGCGCCAGCACCAGCAGGGCGGTCTTGACAGGTTTGGAGAGCTTCATTTCGTTCACGTTCCTTCTTTCGAGCCAAACGGTACTGCGGTGGGAGCCGCGTCCCACCCTGCAAGACCCCGCCGGGGCTCCGGCGGGGTCTCGTTTGTCTGATGCGGTTTACAGGCCCAGCACGGCGGCGCAGCGGTCGCACAGCTCGGCATGGTGGCCGGGAGTCCCGATGCGCGCGTCGTGGTTCCAGCACCGGGGGCACTTGGCGCCGGCGGCGGGGGTCACCTTCACGGTGAGGCCGGGGAACTCCTCGCCCTTGTAGCCGTCGTTCTCCCCCTCGGCAGCGGTCACGGCGGACACGATGCAGACGGCCGCCAGGTCGGCGCCGTCCAGGCCCATGGCCTTAAACTCGGCCCAGGCGTCGGCGGTGAAGCCCAGGGCCAGATCGGCGTCCTGGTTCTTCTTGACGCCCTCGGCCCGGGCCAGCTCCAGGGCCTTGTTGGCGTCGTCCCGCAGGGCGATGACCTTGTCCCACCTGGCCATGGTCTCGCCGGAGAGGGCGTACTCCGTAAAGGGCTTGTTCATCTGGTTGAACACCACGTTGCGGGGGTCGTCGCCCTCCCTGTGGGGCATGGCCAGCCAGATCTCGTCGCAGGTGAAGGCCAGGATGGGGGCGAAGATCTTGGTCATGGTGTCCAGGATGATCCACAGGGCGGTCTGGGCGGAGCGGCGGCCCGCGTCGTCGCCGCAGTACAGCCGATCCTTGATGATGTCCAGATAGAAGGAGGACAGATCCACCACGCAGAAGTCGTTGACGGCGTGGCTGACAACGTGGAACTCATAGTTCTGATAGGCGGTCTCGCACTTCTCGATGAGGCCGTTGAGCCGGGTGACCGCCCAGCGATCCAGCTCTGCCATGGCCTCGGGGGCCACCAGGTCATTGGGGTCGAAGCCGTCCAGATTGCCCAGGCAGTAGCGGGCGGTGTTGCGGAACTTCAGGTAGGTCTGGGACAGCTGCTTGAAGATGGCGTCGGAGCAGCGGACGTCCACGTGGTAGTCGGAGGAGCCGGCCCACAGACGGATCATGTCCGCGCCGTACTTCTTGAAGACGTCGGCGGGATCCACGCCGTTGCCCAGGGACTTGTGCATGGCCTTGCCCTCGCCGTCCACCGTCCAGCCGTGGGTGACGCACTCCTTGAAGGGCGCGCCCTGGCCCAGAGCGCCCACGGCGGTGAGCAGACTGGACTGGAACCAGCCGCGGTACTGATCCAGGCCCTCCATATACACGGTGGCGGGCCAGAAGCCCTGATCCTTCTTCATGGAGGCGTAGTGGGTGGAGCCGGAGTCGAACCAGCCGTCCAGGGTGTCCTCCTCCTTGGTGAAGGACTTACCGCCGCAGAACGGGCAGGCGTAGCCCTCGGGCAGGATGGCGGAGGCGTCTTTCTCGTACCAGGCATTGGAGCCCTCGGAGCCGAACAGCCGGGACACGGCGGCGACGGTGGCGTCGTCGCACACGGGCTTGCCGCAGTCCGCGCAGTAGAACACGGGGATGGGCAGGCCCCAGCGGCGCTGGCGGCTGATGCACCAGTCGGCCCGCTCCCGGATCATGGACTTCATCCGGTCGATACCCCAGGCGGGGAGCCAGCGCACGTCGTCGCAGGCGGCGCAGGCCTCGTCCTTGAAGGCGTCCACCGAGCAGAACCATTGCGGCGTGGCCCGGAAGATGATGGGCTTCTTGCAGCGCCAGCAGTGGGGGTAGGAGTGGACGATGTCCTCGGAGGCGAACAGGGCGCCGCTCTCCTTCATGTCCGCCAGGATGACGGGGTTGGACTCGTCGGTGGTCATGCCGGCGTACTTGCCGGCGTAGTCGGTGTGGCGGCCCCGGTCGTCCACGGGCACCACCATCTC